>JAOUMU010000071.1 GCA_029881335.1 Nitrospinota bacterium
CGCCCATCCCCACATAAGCCTCCGTCTCCGCATTCATCGGCTTTTCCTTCAGGGCGATAAACGCTCCCACGAAGGGGATGAACATGGGCGCTCCCACATCGAGGCCTTTTTGCCGGGCAGCCAGGTAGTGGCCCATTTCGTGGAAAAAGATGAGAGCCACCAGGCCGGCGGCGTAAATCCAGCCGAAGACCAGCGAATAGGCGAACACCGACAGAAACATTGTCCCCCCGGTGGAGAGGATCTTTAGTAGCTTGCCAGAAGCCAGCAATGTGATGAGAGTCTTCATAATCCATCCATTATATACCGATATGTGAAATATGATATGGGGGCGGTTTATTGGGTGCGCCATCTCCAGCGGCCATATAAGGCGATCATCCGGGGTAGTATAATCCTCATAGGCGCCTTGATAATTTGATATATTCTTGTGGGTACGATATGAAAGATATGAATAATATATGCTTACCTTGGCCTGGAATGGCGTCTGTGGTGTGGCGCCTGACCTGGAGATGGCGCATTTATCTGGAGTATGCCTGGCGTGAACCTGAAACTTAAAACGCTTTCCGGCCTGTCATCCATATACCTTTTCGCGGATGAGAACCAGGCTGATCTGGCGGCTGCTTTGGGTGACTGCGAAGTCAGCGAATACCAGCCCGAGGAAATGATATGCAGGGAGGGGGAGTACGACGAAAATTGCCACGTGATTCTCTCCGGCATGGTCCGGGTGGGGCTGCCCCGAGGGAGCGGCGGCAGGGGAAGCCGGATAATTCTCAGCGACGGCGAGGTGTTCGGGGAGATCGCCGCCATGTCCGGGGCGCCGCGCACCGCCGACATCATTGCCATGAAGCCCTCGATCATTCTGAACATTTCCAGAAGCAGCATGTTCAGCTTGCTGGACAAGTTCGGCTCAATAAAGAAAAAGATGGACGCTCTGTACCGGGAAAGGGCGTTGAGAAGCCAGCTTATGAAAATTCCCATGTTCTCCGGTGTGTCCGAATCCTTTGTGGACGGGCTGGTGGACAGGGTTCAGATGGGCTCATATGCCAAGGGGGATGTGATTTTCAATGAAGGGGACGATGCGGACGCCTTTTACCTGATCCGGTATGGATTCGTGAAGGTGAGCCAGAACGAAGATGGGAAGGAGAAAGCGTTGGCATACCTTAAAGAAGGGCACTGCTTCGGTGAAATGGCTCTGCTAAATGAGGGGGAGAAACGGATGGCCACGATCTCCGCCATCAACCGGGTGGAGGTGATCAAGATAGCGGTGGAGGATTTTAGCAACCTGCTCTCCAGCTATCCTGGCATAAGACGAAACCTGGAATCCGCCGCCGGGCAAAGGGAGGACCGAAACGTGCAGATCAGCCAGGACGCCAACTTGGCCAACACGCTGCGGACCACCATTGAAGACGGCGTCATCTCCACCAAATCGCTGCTGATAATGGATACCACCAAATGCGTCCAATGCGACACCTGCGTGGAGGCGTGCGCCGCATTGCATAATGGTAAGTCCAGGCTGGTTCGAATCGGCGCTAAGATCAACAGTTTTATTTTCATCCCCACGTCCTGCCGCAACTGCGAGGATCCCACCTGCATGGCCCAGTGCCCCACCGGCGCCATCACCAGGGACAGCAACGGGGAGATATACCATAAGGACTTTTGCATAGGATGTGGCGGCTGCGCGGGAAATTGCCCCTTCGGCAACATAACAATATCCGAGCTTGACGAGGATACGGACAAGGGCATTATAAAAAGGATTTATGCTCTCATGTTTGACAGAGGCAGTGAAAAAGGGGAGAGCCAATATAAGGACCTGGGACGCGGGCCGGGGGGGAGCATGGCGAAGGGGAGAGAAGCTGATGCAGTCATGCGGAAAAGAAAGAAGAAACGTAAAGCGGTGAAATGCGATATGTGCCGCGGATTCAGCTATATGGGATGCGTATACAACTGTCCCACGGGCGCGGCGCGGCGGGTGGATCCCACGGAGTTCTTCTCCGACCTGACCTCGGTGGGGTAATGAATCATGGACAACCTGGAGAAAAGCGATTACAACCTGCTCAAGAGCGTGTGGCCGATTTTGTTCATAGTCATAGTCTGCGCTCTTTTGGCCGTCAGGTACTCCATGAAAATCGACGAGTCATCCTCCTCGCCAGGCGCCGGGATGGGGCTTGTATATGGAATCCTGTCCCTGGCGCTGATTGTTATTCTTTCAGGATACAGGATTCGAAAAAGTCTTCTCAGGACGCCTATAGGGTCGCTTCATGCGTGGGCTCAATCCCACGTATACATGGGGGTGATCCTAATAGTGCTGGTGTTCCTGCATTCCGGCTTTCGGACCGGGGGGATGCTAAGCGGCTTGTTGCTGGCCCTTTTCCTGTTGGTGATCGCCAGCGGGATCATCGGCGCAATTTTATACAAGGTGGTTCCCCTCTCCCTGTCCAAATATGGAAGACATGTCATGACCATGGAAGTCATTGGCGCCAGGATAGAAAAACTTTTGGCGGAAGCGGACAAGCAGGCGGAAAACAGGTCGGCCATATTCCAGGAGACATACAGCAAACATATCCGGCCCAGTCTGGCCTCCCAACAGGTAAATTGGGGATACATTTTTATTGAGGAGGATGAAGTTATCAAAACCTGCAAGGCCAAAATGGAGAGCCTGCAGCAGGACACGCCGGCTGACGAAGTATATGGCATGTCCCTGGTGGGGGCCATCTATGCCGAAAAGGAGAGGCTGGCCTATAAATGGGCTATGCTCAATTCGTTGAGAGTGTGGCTATATTTCCATGTCCCCCTGACCATGGCCATGCTGGTGGCGCTGTCGTTCCACCTCCTCGGATCGTTTTATTACTGACATGGCGCAGGGGAGATGAGAAGGGACTACGGCAGGCTGGCTGTCACCATCGTGGCGGGACTTTCCATCGTGGTGTTCGTGTGGGCGAAAGGGCAGACCCAGGCCGGGAAAATTTACCTTGATGGGCCATTGTCGATGAAGCACAAGGAGCTGGAGAACGATTGCGAAAGCTGCCACCTGCCATGGAAAGGGGTGAGCGAGGCCAGGTGCGTTGTCTGCCATGAGGGGAAAAAGCATTATGCCCTCGCCCATCCAGATGTGACCGGGCTGAGGGATTCTCCGTGTGAACACTGCCACAGCGACCCAAAGCGCCTGAAGGTCAGGGATGTGGACGCCAAAGCGTCATGCGTTCATTGCCATAGGGAACATAAAGGCGAAACAAACAACCTGCGACTGGTGAAAAGCGAAGAGTGTGTGAATTGCCATCATTCGGATGTCCATATAGAAAATTCGGGCTATGAAATAAAACCGATCTCACGCAAATCCGGCGTGCTGCTGACCCACAACACCTTTTACCAGGGGGGGGGATACGTCGATAAAAAATGTATGGGATGCCACGCTGGGCCGACGGCCAGGCCGATCCGTCACAGCGGTTCTTTCCTGGTGGATGTCATGTTCCGGCACATGACAAAGCTGGGGGTAAAATGCTTCGATTGTCACGACCAGGTGGAGACGGTCATGTTCGACGCCAAAGGGGGCGGCGTAATGCCGCAAAAGTGCATCGCCTGCCATAAGGAGAAACGAGTTCACTCTTCCTGCGCCACTTGCCACCAGTACCATTTGGAACCCAGGATTCAGGCTGCGGACCCCGAGCACCATCCCGAATCCTCGCCCTCTCCTCCATCACCTGGCGCCTGAGACTCAGGACACTATCGCCCAGCCTCATGTGAAGCCGCTATCGGCGCCGCAAGTGAAGCAGTGATCCACCACGGCGATGGGGGGGCCAGGCTCCGGTGGGGAGATTCAGCGCGTCGCAGGCGCCACCGGCATTATGGATCATCTTGGCGGTGTGGGGAATAGATCGGTCCGCTATAAGCCTGAAAAAATCCATTTCAATGCCCATTAAAAGAGGGGGAAAGAGAGAGCAAAATAAGGGGCAATCATGGGTATGCGATAACATAAGGTACATGGTAAATCTGCCATGAACAGTGATTACGTCCGCAAAAATAGTGATCGCATGCAACCGTCACCCAAAAAAAATTGACAAACCGTCTCTCCGGGTTCATACTAACCATTAAGTTATACTGACTGGTTAGTTGGGTCACCCGGCGTATATTAAACCTGTTGAATGATAAGGCTGTAATGGTGGAAGAAAGTTCAAAGAGCCCGGATGTCCTCTCCTCTATCATGGACGCGGCGATTAAAAACTTCGCCGAAAAGGGCTACGAAGGCGCCAGAGTGGATGAAATCGCCCGTGACGCCAATGTCAACAAAGCCACTATCTACTACCACATTGGCGGCAAGGAAGCGCTGTACAAGGCGGTTCTCTCTCGCGTACTAACCAGCGGCGCGGACATGATAGTGGAAAATGTGGGCAAGGCATCAACGCCGGAAGAGAAGGTCGCCGCATACGTGGACACCATATTGAACGGAGTCCTGGCCGGTCGGGAGGATTTCACCCGGATCATGATGCGGGAGATGGCCGGGGGAGGCGCCGATATACCCCATGACGTCCTGGATAACATGATGCGAAAGATCTTGGGCACTGCCGTTGGCCTTGTGTCTGTGGGTGTGGAGCAGGGCAAGCTGGCCCCTGCCAGCCCGATCCTGATCCATATGATGATAGTGGGGGGGATAGCGTTCATGAGAGCTACGGAAGGTTTGCGGGCCAAACATCAAGGGGCGACTATGGAGCTGGACCCGCGAATCGTGAATGAGATGAAATCCGGCCTGTCGGATCAGATAACAAAAATACTTCTCCACGGGTTGACCCTGCGGGAGGAGAGGAAAATGAATCCAACCGGGGAATCGTCCGGAGTGGGCAAACAGCAAAAGCCGTAAAACGGCCATATAAAAGGATCATAAGTATGTCGACCATAAGGAAGAAAATTGAGCGAGGTTTCGCCCAGTTCGCCAGGACCATATTCCGCCACAGGATAAAGACCCTGGTGGCGATGATCCTGTTCGCCGCGGCCCTGATATCCAACCTGCCAAACATTAAGGTGGACACATCCACAGAGGGGTTCATCAAGGAAACCGATCCTGTACGAATCGCCTATGACGCGTTTCGCGATCAGTTCGGTCGAGACGAGGTGATCGTCGTGGCGATCAATCCCCCCGAAGTCATGGACAAGGCGTTTTTGATAAAGTTGAAAAGCTTCCATGAGGCCCTGGAGAACGAGACACCCCACCTGGATGAAGTGACCAGCCTGATTTCTATCCGTAATACCAGAGGCGAAGAGGACTCCCTGATAGTGGAAGACTTGCTAAAGAGCCTGCCGGAGACAGACGGGGAGCTGGCCGCGCTCAAGGCCAGGGTGCTGGGGAATCCGCTGTACAAGAACCTGGTGATATCGGGGGATGGGACATTCACCACCGTTGTGGTGAAGGGCAATGCCCACGCCACCGTCGAGGGCGCCCTGGATGACGCCCTGGGAGGATTTGATGATACCGCCTCCCCGATGGGACCGGAAAATATGAAGAAGCGGGAGTTTCTTTCCGATCCGCAAAGCCAGGAGATGGTGGAGGCGGTGCGGAAAGTGACAGCCAGGTTCGCCGGGCCAGATTTCCCGATATATATCGCAGGTACCCAGGTGGTGACCAATGATCTGAAGGCTTCAATGCTAAAGAACATGAGAAAATTCTTGATAATGGCGGTGGTCATAATATCCTCCATGCTTTTCATCATGTTCCGGAGGGTATCGGCGGTGATAATTCCGTTGTTTGTCGTGATTCTTTCGCTGCTGTCCACCGTGGGATTGATGGCCCTTGCTGGTACGCCGATAAAAATGCCCACGCAGATTCTCCCCTCATTTCTGCTGGCGGTGGGGGTGGGCGCCTCCGTGCATATTCTGGCCATCTTTTTCCGCAGGATAGCCCTGGGTGATGGGAAGGAGGACGCCATGGTGTTTTCCATCGGCCATTCCGGGCTGGCGGTGATGATGACCAGCCTGACCACCATGGCCGGGCTTGGTTCCTTCTCCTGGGCCCAGATCGCCCCACTGGCGGACCTGGGAATATTCGCCAGCGCCGGGGTGTTTCTTTCCCTTATATACACCATGGTGCTGTTGCCGGCGCTGGTGGCCGTCTTCCCCATCAGGGAAACTCATACGGACACGGAAAGAGCCAGACACGTCAAAATGGACACTGTGCTGGAGTATTTCGCCACCCTCTCCGTCACTCATCCCAAAAAGATAGCCGGCGCTGGTGTGGGATTGTTTTTTGCCTCGGTTATCACGGCCTCCACGCTCCATTTTGGGCACAACGTGCTGGAATGGTTTCCGGACGGATGGGAGATAAAGGAATCGACCAAGATGGTGGACAAAAAAATGCGGGGCGCCTCCAACCTGGAGATAGTTATCGACACAGGCAAGGTGAACGGGCTGTATGAACCGGAGATCCTGGATCTGCTGGAGGGGACCGGGGCGGTGATAGAAAAGAATATCAATCACCCGGCCCTTTATATCGGCAAGACATTGTCCCTGGCCGACATGGTGAAGGAAATCAACCAGGCGCTGCACGGTAATGACCCGGAGTATTACCGGATCCCCCGCGACAAGGCGTTGATCGCCCAGGAGCTGTTATTGTTCGAAAACTCCGGGTCTGACGACCTGGAAGATATGGTGGACAGTCAGTTTTCCAAAGCCAGGATCATGGTGAAGATTCCGTGGCAGGACGCGTATATCTACGGCGAATTCTTAAAGCCGCTGGAGAAGGCGCTGAAGGATATGTACGCGGGGAAGGCCCAGGTCACGATAACTGGTCTTTCCCCCATGTTCAGCTCCACCCTGGCGGCCACGATTATCAGCGCCGCCCAGAGCTACCTCATCGCCGTGGTGGCCATAACGCTTATGATGATCCTTCTCATCGGGGACTTCAAGCTCGGATTGATCGCCATGATCCCCAATTTGACACCCATTGTCATGGCTCTGGCCATGATAAAGATATTGGGCCTGCCCCTGGACATGTTCACCATGCTCACGGGATCGATCGCCCTGGGGCTGGCGGTGGATGACACCATCCACTTCATGCACAACTTCCGCCGATACCACCACGAGGAGGGGGACGTGCCCGAAGCGGTGCGTCAGACACTACTGGGAACCGGTCGCGCCATGCTGGCCACCACGATAGTCCTCTCCACCGGGTTTTTTATCTTCATGTTCGCGGAGATGAATAACTTGATCAACTTTGGCCTGATCACCGGATTCGCCATCATAATGGCGCTGCTGGCGGATTTCCTTCTGGCCCCGGCGCTGATGGCCCTTGCTCATCCCAAAGTCATGGAAAACGACGATACGGATTGGCGCGCGGAAAATGGATTGCCGGATCAGGTACGGCAGGAAGTATGAGACACACGATCCAAAACATAGAAAAGGAGATGGAAATGACTATTATGAAGAGAGCCACAGGTTTCGCGATGGTTATGGTTTTGGGCGCGTTACTGGCAGCCTTCCCCAACGTCGCCGTGGCTGATGACGCGAAGGCCAGGGAGATAATGCAACAAGTGGAGGATCGCGACGAAGGTGACAACATGACCTCGGAAATGGAGATGACCCTGATCGACAAGAGCGGCTCCAGGAGAATTCGCAGGATCAAGTCGTTTACCAAGTTCTTCGGCGAGGATCGATATCGTCTGATGTTTTTCCAGCATCCCGCCGATGTGAAAGACACAGGTTTTTTGACCTATGACTACGACACCCCGGAGAAAAGTGATGACCAGTGGCTATACCTGCCAGCTCTGCGCAAAAGCAAGCGTATCGCCACCGAGGACAAGAGCGGCAGCTTCATGGGCTCCGACTTCACATATTACGATATGACCAGGAGGATCACGGAGGACTATGACTATAAGCTGTTGAAGGAGGATACGGTTAACGGCGCCAGGACATGGATCATAGAGTCCATCCCCCGCCGCAAGGAGATAGTGGAGGAGTCGGGATACACAAAGAGCGTGCTATTCGTCCGGCAGGATAATTACATGGTTATTCGCGGGGTTCACTGGCTAAAGGATGGAAGACTCCGTTACCTGGAGATAATGGATCTAAAGCAGATCGCGGGTATATGGACCGCTCTGGAGATCCATATGACCACAAAAGCGGGTAAAGCGGTGACCCATAAAACAGAACTGAAATTCAGTGACGTAAAATTTAACCAGAACCTGGCAGATGATATGTTCACTGTCCGGGTATTGGAGAAAGGCTTGTAGTCTCATGGGGAGCAGTAAATCCAAACGCTCATGGAAGTTGGCCCCGGTTTTCGCCATGGCGCTTCTGATAGGCGGGGGCGGGAGCGCCGGGGCCGAAACCGGGGGGGTCAGCCTGGACGAGGCCCTGTCGGGATTCGACGACTCCGGAAATGAGGAGCAGAGCGCCGATACCGGCCTGGATGACGCCCTCTCCGGATTTGACGACGCGCCAAAGGAGCAGGCTCCGGCCCAGAGCGAACCAATGCAAAGAGATAAAACAGCGGCCCCGTGGCTGGATCTCACCGGCGCCACCACTGTCAGTTCCTCATACAACTACGCCCAAAAGGCCCCTCTGCCGGGGAAAACGGATTACCGGGGTATGTCCAGACTCCGCGGCAGGCTGGACCTGAAACTGGATGCGGATCTGCCGCTTGGGTGGAAAGCCAGGGTGGGCGCCTCCGGTTATCACGACCTGGCATATTCCATAAACGGACGAGACAACTATACCGAAGAAACCCTGGAGGAATACGAGAGTGAAGTGCGCCTAAAGGAGGCGTATATCACCGGTTCCCCCATCCGGAGTGTGGATATAAAGATCGGCCGCCAGATTGCGGCATGGGGCAGGTCGGACAACATAAGGGTCACGGATGTATTGAATCCAATGGATATCCGTGAGCCGGGAATGGTGGATATAGAGGATATCCGGGAACCTGTGACCATGTCCAGGATTGACTTCTACTTCGGCGACTGGAGCCTGACTGGTATCGCCATCCACGAAATAAAGTTCAATTTCATGCCGGCCTACGGCAGTGACTTCTATCCTTTGGATACTCCCATGCCGCCGGAGGAAATCCCATCATCCTCGGCTGAGAGTACAGAGTATGGCATGGCGTTGTCCGGGATATTCCCCGGCTTCGATATCTCCATTTACCTGGCCGACTTTTATGACGATAACTTCTCTTTGAAAAGCGCCCCCATGATTATGACGGTCCCGACCATCCACCCTCCTCCGGCTGGAGCTGTTCCCTTCACCTTGGTGCACAACCGCTTGAAGATGGTGGGGCTCTCTATGAACAAGGCGCTGGGAAACTTCATGGCAAAGATGGAGGCGGCCTGGCTGGATGGATACAAATTCGCCCCAACCGGCGACGAGATTTTCCAGAGGTATGACGGGCTGCTGGGGATCGAATACACCGGATTCACCGAGACCATGTTCTCCTTCGAAATAGCGGCGCGGCACATCCCTGATCATGTGTCGGCCATAGCCGATGCGCCTTTGGGAGTGAACCAGACAGAGTGGCAGATGGCTCTGCGCTATACCCAGGATTTTATGCATCAGACGGTCCATCTGCTGGCACTGGTCAGTGTCATGGGGCTGGATGGCGCCGGAGGAGCCTTTGAGCGGCTCCAGCTGAAGTACGACATCATCGACTCGATGTCGGCCACCATCGGCGTGGTGGCTTTTCAGTCCGGCGATACTCCATTCTTGATGACTGCCGAGGATAATGACCGGGCGTTTCTGGAGATTAAGTATAGCTTTTAGCGCTCCGCGCCCTGGGGCCTCGCCAGACTGATTGGAGTGAAAGAGCCCCTTGCGCCCGGGTTGTCCGGAGTGTAAGGTATACCGATGAAAAGGAGAGAAATCCATGCTGTAACTGGCGCGTTCGGTTACACAGGAAAGTATATCGCCACCCTTCTGCTGGAGAGGGGAGTGGAGGTGATAACGCTGACCAATTCCCCTGACCGGCCAAATCCATTTGAAGGAGAAGTGAAGGCTTTTCCCTTCAATTTTCATAATCCGGAAGCTCTGGCCCAATCCTTGACGGGTGTGAAGGTTCTATACAACACCTATTGGGTCCGGTTCAACCATATAGAATTTACCCACAACGAGGCTGTGGATAACACCAGAATCCTGTTTCATGCGGCCAAGAACGCTGGCGTGGAGAGGATTGTGCACATAAGCATCACCAACCCGGACAAAGACTCTCCACTGGAGTATTTCAGCGGCAAGGCCAAGCTGGAGGAGGAGTTAATGAAATCCGGGCTTATCTATTCGGTTATTCGCGTTGCGGTTTTGTTCGGCAAGGAGGACATCCTGATAAACAACATCGCCTGGACGTTGCGCAAGTTTCCACTGTTCGGGGTTTTCGGCGATGGTGAGTACAGGCTGGAGCCTTTATATGTGGGCGACCTGGCGCAAATCGCTGTGGAGCAGGGGGGGGGAGCCGGGAGAGTGTTACGCTGGACGCAGTTGGCCCGGAGTCTTTCACTTACAGAGAACTGGTCCAGACAATTGGCGATATAATAGGTAAACGGCGGCCGATAGTTTCCATGCCTGTCTGGGTGGGGAGGGCGGCCTCGTCGGTGATAGGATATTTCGTGAACGATGTGCTGGTGACACCGGAGGAGATAGAGGGATTGATGGCCAACCTGCTTTACACCGGGGCGGATCCACTGGGAAACACCAGGCTAACAGAGTGGGCCAGGATACATAGGGATACACTGGGGATGCAGTACTCCAGCGAACTCGCACGGCGGATAGACAGGGAAAGAGCATATGAGCGCGCTTGAAAAGGGGAGTGGAGTAAAGCCGAAGAGGGAAAAGGAACCTGCCAACGGTGGGAATAAAGAGTATATAGACGAATCCCTTTGCGATACTTTCAACATGCCGGTCTCTGGCGGGTGGGAATGGGATCTGAAAACAGACAAGATGATCTGGTCCAACCGTTTTATAGACATCATTGAGCGTTCATCCAAAGGCATGAAACCAACACTCGAAGCTTTGCTCGAACTGGTCCATCAGGACGACAGAAACATGGTTGCCCAACGGGTGGAAAAAATGCGATTGAAAAGGGGGCAATTTCGGGTGGAGTTTCGCATACTGGCTGAAAGTGGCGCGGAAAAAAAGGTCCGGCTGCGCGGGGAGGCGCTCCAGTGCAAAGAAGGTCACCCGGAAAAAGCTGTGGGATTTATACAGGAAATGACTTCGCAAATGGTCGCCAACGAGGAACTGCGCAAATCTGAACAGCGGCACTCGTTCCACACGCAGAGAATGCCGCTGGGTTCCATAGAATGGGATGTCGACTTAAACGTTGTGGAATGGAACCCTGCCGCAGAGCGGATTTTCGGTTATTCAAGGGAAGAGGCCCTGGGCAAAAACGCCATGGACCTTATTGTACCCCCCAGCGCTTTGCCCCAGGTGGAAGTGGTTTGGGATGAGTTACTGACCAAAAGTGGGGGCGAAAAAAGTGTCAACGAAAACGTGACCCGCGATGGAGGATTAATAATATGCGAGTGGAACAACACTCCGCTAGTTGACCTGGAGGGGGAAGTCTCTGGGGTGGCTTCTCTGGTGCAGGACGTCACGGAGAGGGAAACGGCTCGAGTCTCCCTAAAAGAGAGCGAGGAGAGATACCGCCTATTAGTGGAGCTGTGCCCTGTGGCCATAGCGGCGCATTGTGACGGGAAGATAGTGTATGCCAATCCCGCCTGCGTGGCCATGAATGGATCGAAGGATCAGGCCGCGCTCCTCGGAAGGCCGGCGCTTGATTTCGTTGCGCCGGAGTATCGGGCAATGGTGATAGAGCGGATGCGGCATATGTTGGAGCATGGAACGCGCGTCCCGCCCACGGAACAAAAGTTCATCCGGGAGGATGGAACGCTGATAGATGTGGAGGTGGTGGCGGCGCCATTTAACTATCAGGGGAAATCAGCGGTGATGGTGGTGTTCAGCGATATTACTCACAGCAAGACCGCGGAAAGGGAACTGCGCAAGGCAAACGATTTTCTGCAGAACCTGATGGATACCATACCGAACCCTGTGTTCTATAAGGACTCCAAAGGAATCTACACCGGATGCAACAGGGCCTTCGAAAAATTTGTGGGCAAAAGTATGGACCAGATAGTGGGCAAGAGCGTTCATGATATGAACCCGAAGGATCTGGCGGACATGTATCTTGCGATGGACGAAAAGCTTATAAAAAGCGGGGGAATCCAGGTATATGAATCCCAAGTTAAACAGAACGATGACACTTATAGAACCGTCATATCCAACAAGGCCTGTTATTACGAACCGGACGGCTCCGTTGGGGGGATTGTGGGGATTATCCTGGACATTACGGACTTGAAATTGGTGGAAAGGGAATTGCTGGATGCCAAGGAAGCGGCGGAGCGCGCAAGCAAGGCCAAAACCACATTTCTCTCCAGCATCAGCCACGAGGTGCGAACTCCGCTGAATTCCATTATAGGATTCGCCAACCTGCTCGGCTCCGACAATTCGGCCCAGCTAAGCCATGTCCAGATGGATTTCGTTTCCAGAATACAAAGCTCCGGGGAGAACCTGCTGGAGTTGTTCGATGAAATCCTGGACCTTTCCCGAATAGAATCGGGAAAAATGGAAGTGGAAACGGTGAGGGTGGATCTGTTCGAGGCGGCTCTGTCTGCGCTTGCATCGGTAAGCGACATGGCCAGCTGGGCCGGCGTCAGCCTGCGGGGCCCTGACATGGTGGGGGAACTGTTCGTGAAGGGGGATTTGGCGCGGCTTACCCAGGTGCTGGTGAATCTGCTCACCAACGGGATAAAGTTCAACAAGCGCGGGGGGAAGGTGGCCATCTCCTATCTGAAACAGGAGGGGGGCCTGGTGCGAATCACCGTAGAGGATACAGGGGCCGGAGTGCCTCCGGAAAAGATGGACATGCTGTTCGAGCCATTCAACAGGCTCGGCGTCGAGGGGCTCAACGTCAAGGGATCCGGGGTGGGCCTTACCATAGTGAAGAAGCTGGTGACGATGATGGGAGGGAAAGTGGAGGTAGATTCCTCACCCGGGGTGGGATCCAGATTCCACGTCACCCTGACACTTGCTGAATCGGATGCGGACATACCCTTAAAGGATGAAAAAAGGGGAATCCTCACCGCGGCAGAAGCTAAATCCACTGTGCTTATAGTAGAGGACAACGAGGACAATCTTGAGCTGATGAAGCTGTTGCTGGAGAAGCACACCGAATATGAAGTGTTAAGCGCTTCCCAGGCTCCGGAAGCCCTGGAAATCGCCCGCACCACCAGACCAAGCCTTATCCTGATGGATATAGGGCTCCCTGGCATGGATGGTTATGAGGCCTTGAGGCTTTTGAAAGGCTTTAAGGAAACCAAACATATTCCGGTCATGGCGGTGAGCGCCCACACACTGCCCCAGGATATTAAAAAAGGGCTTGCCGCTGGATTCGTCCGTTACCTGACCAAGCCGGTTCTGACAAGGACCTTCATAAAGGAAATTGGAGAAGTCATGGAAAGTCACGGCCCCAAGGCTGAATCGTAGTATAATCAGGCGAGAAATCCGAATTACTATTTTGCAGGCTTATCATATGCCCAACGCGTCCGATATAATGACCCGGGAGCCGTATACCGTCTCTGCGGAAATGACTGTGCGAGACCTGACGCTGGCCCTGGCGGAGAAGAACTTCAGCGGGGCGCCGGTGCTCGACAAAGAAGGCCGCCTGATAGGTGTCGTCACTTCCAGCGACCTTATATACCAGCGAAAGAAACTCCACATGCCCACAGTCTTCACTCTTTTCGACGCTATAATCCCCCTGGGGGGGCTGCATGAGGTGGAGGAGCAGATGGAAAAGATGCTGGGACGAAATGTGGCTGATATCATGACTCCCGATCCGGTGACTGTTACCGAGGAAACTCCCATGGAGGAGATAGCCACCATCATGACCGAGGGACACAAGCATATGCTCCCGGTGATGAAAGGGGAGACTCTGGTGGGTGTTATTGACCGATGGGACGTGTTAAGGGCGATCGTGCGGGAAGAAAAAGAATAAGTGTTTGCCGCAGGGGGAGAATCTTTGGCCGTTGCCCCCCCCCAAGAGCGGGAGCGGTAAAACTCTGTGCGATTTCGTGGGCTCTGATCGACGATTACCATCTCACACATGTACGCCTGAACGCATCTTTCCTTACCGCAGTTAAATAATCCGCGAAACAGAAAGCGTCGTAAACCGCAGATTCGCGTCACCAACTTCAGGGGGGAAGTGGTTTCCCCGTTGGATATCCTGATTCACGACATGGCGCCGATCGGGGCCGACGGAGACTCATCGAAAACCTGGAAAAGTACTCAGGACTACATTATCGAAAGCAGGACGCTAATGGAAAATAATCATGCCGCCCCGTGCAGAACTGAACATCTCTTTGATTTATGGCCCGCTCACTGTATAATTAGCATTCTTGAAAATCAAGCCGATTGATGTGGAGAGATGACCGAGAGGCCGAAGGTGCGCGCCTGCTAAGCGCGTGTGGGGTAACACCCACCGAGGGTTCGAATCCCTCTCTCTCCGCCATATACCGTTGAATATAATGCGGATAGCCTCTTTCCTGGAATATAACAAAATCCCTTTGTTTACACGGATCATCCATTCCAAGGTATTGAGTAAAAGATTCGTCAAGGCTCGACAATTAGCAGCAGCGGTATCTCGTGTGAGTTCACAAGTCCTCTCTGCCCCCACTCCCCTGCGGGATGGGAAGACTTATACCCACCGCGCCCTGGATAATAAAATCAGCCGTGCGCGGATCAAAGCGGGATACCCAGAAATTACGCTGGAGC
>JAOUMU010000172.1 GCA_029881335.1 Nitrospinota bacterium
GCCACCGGCTCCTGCGTTGACCACGTTCACCGCCCCGCGCAAGGAGCAATCCCCCGCCGCCGCCGTGCATCCGGAGAGCGCGCCGTTGTCCACGGTGGTGTCCACCACATATGTGGCCGCCCAGGCGCCCCCAGGCGCCATCAGGGCAAGAAAAAGCAATCCGATTAGGTATCCAAATAGTCTGTTCATGTGTCCCTTCCGTAAAGTTATAAAGCCCCCTATGAGTTGATACACTTCCAACACCGCGGACAGGCATGCTGAAGTTTTAGTAAATGTAGGAAATTATATATCAGAACAGATTGCGAAATGTACACAAAAGATTACGAATAATGGACAATATAGCTATATCACTATGTGACATTGGGAATCTGGCTATAACACCATCGAAGCCTGAGGGCATAAGGGGAGCGCGCCGCAATTTGTGGTGGTGTAGTACACCTGTCACGAGGAGCGCCGCGCTCGGAAACTGCGAAAGGGCTTACCCGAACGGTAGGCCGGGGGGCCTACCGTAAACCGGATGTGTCCGAAGCCAGCGCCAGCTAGATGATCTAGATGGTCCCCCTGCGCAGGCTCATCAGGGCCGCCACTCTTTCCTCCATGGGAGGATGGGTGGAAAATAGGCTGGCCATGCTCTTGCCCGAAAGAGGGCTGACGATGAACATGTGGGCCGTGGCCGGTTCCGCGTCCATGGGGATGGTTTGCGCGGCGCCATTAAGCTTTTGCAGGGCGCTTGCCAAAGGCTCCGGCCGACCCATCAGCATGGCGCCGGTTTTATCCGCCTCAAACTCCCGCGAGCGGCTGATGGCCATCTGCACCAGCATGGCGGCGATAGGCGCCAGGATCATAAGAGCCAGCCCCACCAGAGGGTTGGAGTCACGATCCCGCCCACCGAAAAAGAATGCGAATTGGCTGAGCATGCTGATGGCGCCGGCGAAGGTGGCGGCGATAGTACCTATGAGGATGTCCCTGTTCTTCACATGGGCGATCTCGTGGGCCAGCACTCCGGCCAGCTCATCGCGGTCCAGGATGCGGGTGATCCCTTGGGTGACGGCCACCACCGCGTGTTCCGGATTGCGCCCGGTGGCGAAGGCGTTCGGCTGGTCGTCCGGTATCAGATATATGCGGGGCATGGGGATGCCAGCCTTCATGGAAAGCTCGCGCACCACCTGGAACACCCAGGGGGCCTCCGTTTCGGTGATTGGCTGGGCGCGGTACATGCGTAGCACCATTTTGTCGCTGTAGAAATATGAAAAGAAATTCATCCCTATGGCGATCATAAACGCGACAACCATCCCCTGCTCACCGCCGACCACTTGGCCTATGGCGATGAATAGAAGGGTCATGGCCGTTAAAAGAAAGGCGGTCTTCATTGTATTCATTTAATTTTCAAACCTCCGCATTCAAGTTTATTCTCATGGATGATCTATAGAATCGGGAAGGGGCGTTGTCAATGCCCGGCTACCTGAAAGGTTGATTTTATCCCTCCAACCCCAGCCGGGGCCAAAGCTCGTCAATCTTCATAACTGTACTCGGGTCCATCTCGATTTCATTGGGCCATTCCCGACCATGCCCCTCCTCCGTCAGCTTGGCGGTGGCGTCTATGAATAGCCGACCATCGCTCCGGACGATGTCGCGTTTTGGATCGCAGTTATTGAAAAACTTCCACAGCGCCATGGAGTATTCGGCCGCGTCCATATCCTCGTCCAGGGCCAGGATGATCCTGAAGGCGCGCCCCTTGTCCGCCTCCGCGGCCATGCGGGCTATTTTCAATGCGTCTCCGGCTTCCCTTTTCTTCACGGAGATGATGAGCAGTGGATTTTTCACATCCATGAATGGGAGAGAGAAGGAACTAACCTCCTCGGCGCCTGCCAGCCAGATCAGGCCAGAGTCGAAGTCCGCCTTGGCCGGGACTTGGCCCGTGGAAGTGACTTTCGGTTCTCCCGCGATGCGGCCGGTGGCGTCTATCCCCAGCTTGGCGCCGCACAGCGGCATGGGGGCAGAGTGATCCAGCGCGTCGAGCACTCCCTCGGAATAGACAAGGTCGTCCGGTATCGAAAGGTTGTCGAGCATCAACCTGGCCACGCCTTTGTAATCATGTATGTTCACCTTTTCGTCCACCACCAGGATCATCTTGGCAAAGCTCATCTGCCCCGCCCCCCACAGCGCGCTCATCAGCCGCCGGGCCTGCATGGGGTATCGTTTTTTCATGGAGACGATCACGCAGTTGTGGAACACTCCCTCCCAAGGCAGGTCGTAGTCCACCACCTCCGGGTTGATGGTTTTCAGCAGTGGCAGGAATATCCGCTCCGTGGCCTTGCCCATGTAGCAATCCTCCATGGGGGGCTTCCCCACGATAGTGGTCAAGTATATGGGCGCCTTGCGGTGGGTCATGGCAGTGACATGGAACACGGGATACTCGTCCGCCAGGGAGTAGTATCCGGTATGGTCGCCGAAGGGTCCTTCCACGCGGCGCTCGGCCACATCCACATACCCTTCCAGCACGATCTCCGCTTCGGCGGGGACCTCCAGGTCCACCGTGCGGCATTTGACCAGCTTCACCGGTTTTTCCCGGATGAAACCAGCCAGCAACATTTCGTCCACCCCGTGGGGCAGCGGCGCCGTGGCGGAAAAGACCACCGTCGGATCCGCCCCGATGGCCACCGCCACCTCCATCCGCTCTCGTCCCGCGCGGGCGTGTTCATGAAAGTTGCTGGCGCCATCCTTGTGGATGTGCCAGTGCATACCGGTGGTCATCCGGTTATACATCTGCAGCCGGTACATCCCCACGTTGCGGGCGCCATCGGGAGACTTGGTGAAAACCGCCGGCATGGTGATGAACCTTCCGCCATCCTCCGGCCAACATTGCAGAATGGGCATAAGCCGCAGGTCGATATCCGCTCCGGTCAAAACCACATCCTGGCAGGGCGCCTGTCGGGCGGAGACCATCACCGGGGGGAACCTGGTGAAACGGAACAGCTGGGGGAGCATGGCCAGCTTGTCGCTGGCGCTTTCCGGTGGCTTCATGTGGATCAGGTTGTCTATATCGGCGGCGATTGACTCTATATCGCCGGTCCCCAGGGCCATGGCCATTCTTTTTTTGCTGCCGAAGGCGTTTATCAGTACCGGCATGGAGGAGCCCTCCACGTTTTCAAAGAGCAGGGCCTTGCCGCCGCCTGGGGACTTGGAGACGCGGTCCGCTATCTCGGTGATCTCCAGGATGGGGGAGACCTTTTCCCGGACGCGGACGAGCTCCTCGGAAAATTCCAGGTGGGCGATAAAGTCGCGCAACGAATCGTAACTGGTTCTCTCTGGCATGTTTTATATGGAAAATATTTTGTAGAATTTCAAACACCACATGGGGGTATTTTGACCGAAGAGCGGCGGGGAAGCAACAGAAAGGGGGCGGGGGGGATAACTCTATGGCATCTTTAACTTGATGATCTTGCGGCCCTTTTCAAAGTGAAGCAGATCCAGCTTTTCAAGCTTCCTGAAATCCCGGTAACGGGTGGCCACCGTAAGCTTTTTATACATAGCCGAGTACCATGGCGTCGCCATTAAGTTTTCTATCCTGAAGATTTCCTCGTTTCGAACCAACAAGTTGCTGACAATCGTGTATTGCCTATGGTTTATTTCCTTTTTGTCGTACATCGATTTGATTCGCGATTCGAACAAAAAGACGCTGAACAGATGGTTGACGAAATCGTGGTTTTCATTGATAACGGCCAACATGCCTTGCAGGAAGAACTTAACGAAATCAGTGTTTGGGTATGGCTCTTTTTTCTTTTCCTTCTTTCGCGCCATATTGAATAGGGTGAAATATTCATTGGTATTTTTCAGGTAATAACCCGACATGGAAGAGGAAGCGTATTTATATCCAGCGGTTTTTAAAATAATCGCCTCGACTATTCGCCCCACTCGGCCATTGCCATCGGCGAAGGGGTGAATGCGCTCGA
>JAOUMU010000073.1 GCA_029881335.1 Nitrospinota bacterium
CTTGGAAAAATTCTTCAGCTTGGCCGCCAGAAGAAAAAGCTCCAGTTGATGAAAAGTTACCTGGTCGAGCATATACACTATTCTCTATGTAAACAATCCGAAGTATCTATTATATTTTTATTTATAGGGAGTGCATAATCAAAAAGTCCAGATATAAGAAAAAGGGAGAGGCCCGGCCTGCGATCCTGCTGATCGGGGGGATTGAAGAACCTTGTCGATTCGCATTCGCTGGCCGAGAATAGTTAAAAGTGAGCAATACATAGGAGGAACTGGGAACATGCCGACATTTGTCATAGATTCCAAATGCGACGGGTGCAAGGGGCAGGATAAGACCGCCTGCATGTACATCTGTCCGAACGACCTGATGTACCTGGACAAGGACAGGATGAAAGCCTTGAACCAGGAGACGGAGCAGTGCTGGGAGTGCTACTCCTGTGTAAAAATCTGCCCACAACAAGCTATCGAAGCCAGGCCCTACGCCGATTTCGTTCCTATGGGAGGTACATCCATCCCCATCCGCTCTTCAGACTCCATAATGTGGACCATCAAGTTCCGCGATGGACAGACGAAAAGGTTCAAGTTCCCCATCAGGACCACGCCCGAAGGCTCTATCAAGCCTTATGAGGGAAAGCCGGATCCGGCCGATGCGGAGATGGACAGCCAGCTGCTGTTCACCGAGATAGGGACCCAGATCGCCACATTTAAAAAGTAAAGGACGGGAGAGATAAATCATGGTTCATCCGATAGAGAATTTCAACGCGGATTTCGCTAACAATCCGGTCGTTGAGGAGCACGAGACAGACATCCTGATAATCGGCGGCGGCATGGCCGCCTGCGGCGCGGCTTTCGAGGTGGGCAAGTGGGCCAAGGGCAAATACAAGGTCACCCTGGTGGATAAAGCCGCGCTGGACCGCTCCGGCGCTGTGGCCCAGGGTCTCTCCGCCATCAACACTTACCTGGGGGACAACACCCCGGAAGATTATGTGAAGATGGTGGCCAACGACCTCATGGGCATCACCCGCGACGACCTGGTGTATGACGTGGGCCGACATGTGGACGATACGGTTATGAACTTCGAGGAGTGGGGTCTGCCGGTGTGGAAACAGCCCGGCGACGAAGACAAGACCCTTCGCCAGGGCGGCAAGCCGGTGCGCAGCGGCAAATGGCAGATCATGATTCATGGTGAGTCCTACAAGAATATCGTGGCCGAGGCGGCAAAGACTGCCCTGGGTACCGAAAATATAATTGAGCGCTGCTTTGTGGTGAAGCTCCTGCTGGACGCCAATGAGGAGAACAGGATCGCCGGCGCCGTGGGCTTTTCCGTCCGCGAAAACAAGATATATATTTTCAAGGCCAAGGCCATACTCTGCGTCGCAGGCGGCGCGGTGAACATCTTCCGCCCCCGCTCCACCGGCGAGGGTATGGGCCGCACATGGTACGCCGTGTGGAATGCCGGCTCCACCTATTCCATGTTGAGCCAGGTGGGCGCGGAGTTGACCACCATGGAAAACCGCTTCGTCCCCGCCCGGTTCAAGGATGGGTACGGTCCTGTGGGGGCGTGGTTCCTGCTGTTCAAATCGAAGGCGATCAACGGCCTGGGCGAGGACTATTCCGCCAAGAACAAGGCCCTGCTGGAGGAATATCCCCCATACGGGCTGGCCGCGGTTCCCGCAACCTGCCTGCGCAACCATCAGATGCTGAAGGAAATGAAGGAGGGCCGCGGGCCTATTTTCATGGATACTCCCACCGGCATGAAAAACCTGATGAAGGACATGGACAAAAAGCAGATCAAGCATCTGGAATCGGAAGCCTGGGAAGACTTTCTGGACATGACTATAGGCCAGGCCAACTTCTGGGCCGGTATGAACATCCGCCCGGAAGAGACCATGAGCGAGCTGATGCCCACAGAACCATACTTCCTCGGCTCTCACGCCGGCGCCTGCGGGGCATGGGTTTCCGGCCCGTCGGACCTGGCCCCGGCCGATTGGCAGTGGGGCTATAACAGGATGACCACTGTCAAGGGGCTCTTCACCGCCGGTGACGGCGTGGGCGCCTCGGGGCACAAGTTCTCCTCGGGTTCATTCACCGAAGGTAGAATAGCCGCCAAGAACATGGTGCGGTTCGTCCGGGATAACGAGGCTCAAAAGCCGACGCTGGCCCAGACCGGCGAAGAGCTGGCCAAGGAAATCTACAAGCCGTTCCAGAATTACCTGGACCATAAGGATTACTCTACCGACACGTTGACCAATCCGCACTACATCAAGCCGAAAATGATGATGTTCCGCTTGAACAAGCTGATGGATGAGTACGTGGCCGGGACTTCCACATACTACACCACCTCCGAGAAGCTGATGGACCAGGGGCTGCACCTGCTGACCATGCTCAAAGAGGATTCCGACAAGATGGCGGCGAAGGATCTGCACGAGCTTCTGCGCGCGTGGGAGAACTACCATCGAATCTGGATGGCGGAGATTCACCTGCGCCATGTCTACTTCCGCAAGGAGACACGATATCCGGGCTTCTACTACAGGTCGGACTATCCAAAGCTGGACGAGGTAAACTGGAAAGTATTCGTCAACTCCAGGTACAACCCGAAGACCAAGGAGTGGGAGATGAAAAAGATCCCCCACCAGGACCTGGTCCCGAAAGGTTAGGTTATGACACGGGGGCGCGGCTGGCGGAAGGCCGCGTCCCCGGTTTTTTATGGTTGGCGGCCATGGATTGGCATACAATCATTTAGCTCCAAAATCGCGATAATTTTACAGGACAAAGTCCCGATGAGTGAAGCGACTATCAGATTGCATGTAGAGAGACTGGAGGAGGGTGATTATCTTGCTACAAGTCCGGATGTGCCAGGTTTGGTGGCTCAGGGGCGCAGTCTCTCCGAAACCGTGGAAAGCGCCGAGGGATTGGCCAAAAAAATCGCCGAGTCTTGTCTGGAGAATGGGGATACACTTCCGCCCGCCCTGGTCAGGTACGCGGAATCGGACAAAGGCCCGATTGACCTTTTTATACCTGTAAGCGTGGTTTGATGGACAGGCTTTCCGGTTTCAAATATCGGAAGGTGGTTTCTCGGCTGAGGGTTTTCGGATTTGCGTTCGACCGTCACGGCCATAGTAGCCATGAGCTTTGGCGGCATGGCTCGACGGGGCGGAAAGTGACGGTCCCACATCACCCGGGGGATATGCCCCAAGGCACACTGCGGGCGATATTGAGGGAAGGGGCGTAGAGGTTGATGACTTTCTGTCAGGGAAAGAATAGATGACTACCCAGAAGATATATTTTATTGGATGCGATATCGGCGGCTGGCATGGCACAAACGATGGATTTGCGGTCTGTGAATGGGATTGGGATGAGAAGGAGCTTAAGCATGTGTGTGAGAAATCAGGAAGTCTGTTCTATCCAACCGAAGAGTGTATTGATATATTTATTGGAAAGGCAAAAGAGGAACAAGCTCATCTGGTAATTGGAATTGACGCCGCGCTGGCGTGGCCGGTTAAGTTCGCAGAACTTGTTGCTTCTGCGCCAGGTGCTTCGCATCAGCCTAAATTCGAACTTAATGGCGCCATAACAAATCCGTATTTGTATAGGGAAACAGAGCGATTTGTTAAAACGAAGATAAATATAACCGCATTGTCCGCTCCAGGAGCAAACTTCGGAAATAACTCAAGCAAGGGGCAGGCATTGACTGCATGGTTTAAAAAGAAGTTGGGAGATAATGTTTATCGGCCACCGTTTGATTGCTGGGATGAGGGGACGGCTGGAAATTCACTCTATACTCTGATAGAGGTTTATCCCGCAGCTAGCATGAAATCGACGAAATTTAAAGGTCTGAAGTGGCCACCGATTACACAGTCGATGGAATCTCTCGGTGATTCTGATATCGTAGACGCAAAGCGCGCGGCCATGACCTGTGTTTGCTACGCAAGGACTGTCGGCATGCTTGAGGGGAATACATATCCTCAAGTCTATACACCTGCTGATATGTCAGATAAGGCAGGGCAGATACAAAAGGAAGGATGGATATTCTTTCCACATGATGGGGAAGGGAACAACCTGTGAATGACAACATCCTGGTAATAGGCGGAGGTGTCGCCGGCGTCACCGCCGCTCTGGAAGCGGCGGAAATGGGCCGCAAGGTGATCCTGGTGGAGCGCGAGCCATATCTGGGCGGACGCGTCATCCGTATGGCGAAGTACTTCCCGAAGCTCTGCCCGCCCGGATGCGGAATGGAGATCAATTTCCGCAGGCTCCGCGCCAATCCCCGGGTCACGGTCATGGTGGATTCGGAAGCGGTGTCCATCACCGGCGCCAAGGGGGAGTTCAGCGCTACTATCAAAACCAAACCCCGCTACGTCAATGAAAAATGCACCGCGTGCGGTGATTGCGAAAAAGTGTGCCCGGTGGAGCGGAGCGATTCGTTCAATTATGGAATGAAGAAGACAAAAGCCGTGTACCTGCCCGACGCTTTGGCCATGCCTTTCCGCCATGCAATAGACATGGATGTCTGCAAAGGCCCCGAATGCGGTGAGTGCGTGAAAGTGTGCAAATACGAAGCGATAGACCTGGCCATGGAGGAGAAAACCACCAGCGTCGATATTTCCGCCGTGGTCCACGCCACGGGGTGGAAGCCTTATGACGCATCGAAGATAGAGAATCTGGGATACGGCCAGATAAAGAATGTGATCAGCAACGTGGAGATGGAACGGCTTGCCTCGGTCTCCGGCCCCACGGCGGGCAAGATCCTGCGCCGCGACAATGGCGAACCTCCCAAAACAGTGGCCATGGTCCAGTGTGCCGGTTCCCGCGACGAGAACCACCTGCCGTACTGTTCCTCCATCTGCTGCCTGGTGTCTATCAAGCATGCCAATTACGTTCGCGAGCAATACCCGGACAGCGAGGTGTATGTCTTCTATATAGACCTGAGGGCTCCGGGGAAGTATGAGTCCTTCTACCGCAAGGCGATTGACGACCCGAAGATCCACTTCATAAAAGGAAAAGTGGCTCGCATAGAGGAAGACGAAAGAGGCCGGGCCGTGGTCACTGCCGAGGACATCATCGGCGGGGGGAAGAAAAGGGTGGCGTGCGATCTGGTGGTGTTGGCCACCGGGATGGAGCCGGAGTCGAAATCCACAGTGCCCCTGTTGGCAAAAATCAATTCGGATGGGTTCATTATGGAGGAGATGCAGGGTGACGCGGGATTGATCTCCTGCGGAGTGGCTTCCGGCCCCTTCGACGTGACCACATCCACGCAAAACTCCACCGCCGCCGCGCTAAAAGCGGTCCAGGCGGGAGTGAGGAGGTAGGCCATGGCGGATATCAAGAAATCTGGCGCCTATATCTGCTCCGGCTGCGGCATTGGCGATAGCGTCAATGTGGAGGCTCTGGCCACGGTGGCCACCAAGGAAGGAAAGGCGGCCCTGACCAGAACCCACCCCATGCTTTGCGGCGCCGAAGGAGTGGCGCTTGTCAAGGAAGACGTGGCATCCGGCGCTGTGACTGCGGTTTCCATCGCAGCCTGCTCGCCGAGGGTGTGTTACGACATATTTAATTTCGGCGAAAATATAGTGCTCGACCGGATCGACATCCGGGAAAAAGTGGCATGGAGCCAGGAGCCGAGGCATATGGAAACCCAGGCGCTGGCCGAGGACTATATCCGGATGGGGATGGTCAAGATCAAAGCTATGGAGATCCCGATTCCCTTCATCCCGGAGGAGCCATCGAAGACCATAATGGTGCTGGGCGGGGGTATCGCCGGGATGACCGCTGCGATCAATGCCGCAAAAGCTGGATACAAAGTGGAACTGGTGGAGAAGGAAGCCGCCTTGGGCGGATTCGCCAACACCCTTGGAATGAGGCTGCCGGACAGAGCCCCCTACGACGCGCCAATGGAGAACGACATCGCCAGCCTGATAGAGGAAGTGATTGGCGACAGCTATATCAACGTTCATCTTGGCGCCACCATAAACAAGATTTCCGGCGGACCGGGGATATTCGACGTATCGCTGGTTAACGGAGCCAACAAGTCATTCCGCGCCGGAGCCATCGTGCTGGCCACCGGATTTAAATCATACGATGTGAAGAAGCTGACCAGGCTGGGTTCCGATTTGCCTGGAGTGGTGGGTTCGGTGGAGTTCGAGAGAATGCTGAAGGAAGGCAAGGCGCCCCCCAGGAGGATAGTCTTTATCCTCTGCGCCGGCAGCCGCGATGACGAGCATTTGCCATACTGTTCTTCGGTATGCTGCGCCTCCTCGCTCAAGCAGGCCTGGCTGGCCCGCCAGGCAAACCCGGAGGCTTCCGTCACCGTCATCTATCGCGATATACGGACCACCGGGAATATGGAGTTGTTCTACAAGCAGGTTCAGCAGGATCCTGGGATATTCATGACCAAGGGTGAATCCCCAGTCGTGGCCCAGGAGGGTGGTGAGCTATCCGTCACAGCGGACAATACGCTACTCGGTGGCAAGGTGAAGTTCATGGCGGACATGGTGGTGCTGGCCACGGGTATGGTTCCTTCCACGCTGGATCCTTCCGTGAAGGTGGACAAGCCGGAGGACCAGATGCAGGATTTCGACCGGGATCAAGTGGGCAAGGCGTCGATCCTCAAACTCGATTACCGGCAGGGGCCCGAGGTCCCGGACCTGAAGCTCGGCTTCCCGGACAGCCATTTTATCTGCTTTCCGTACGAGACCAGGCGCACAGGCATATACGCCGCCGGAACGGTGCGCCATCCAATGGACGCCTCCGTGGCGAAGAACGACGCCGTCGGCGCCGCCATGAAGGCGATCCAGTGTGTGGAGATGGTTCCCCGGGGCGAGACGGTCCACCCCCGCGCCGGGGACCTGAGTCATCCGGAGTTCGCCATGGAGCGGTGCACCCAGTGCAAACGCTGCACTGTGGAGTGCCCCTTTGGCGCCATCAACGAGGATGAGAAGACGAATCCTATCCCTGTGAAGAGCCGGTGCCGCCGTTGCGCCACATGCATGGGCGCCTGCCCTGTGCAGATAATTAACTTCAAAAACTACTCTATTTCCATGGTGGGCGCCATGATAAAGGCCATAGACATGCCGGAGGAGGATGAGGAGAGGCCGAGGGTGCTGGCGTTTATCTGCGAGAACGACGCCATGCCCGCCCTGGAGATGGCGGGGATAAACCGCCTGCGGATCAATCCTGTGGTGCGGTTCATTCCATTGCGCTGTATGGGCTCGCTGAACCTGCAGTGGATCGCCGACGCGCTCTCTTCCGGTTGGGACGGGATCATGCTTTTAGGCTGCAAGCATGGTGATGATTACCAGTGCCACAACATCAAGGGATCGGAGCTTGCCACCACCCGCGCCAGCAAGGTGCAGGAGACCCTGGACCGGCTGATGCTGGAATCCGAACGGATACTAGTTGACGCTGTGCAGATATCGGATTGGCAAAAGCTGCCGAAAATGATAGATGACTTCGTGGAGCAGGTCTCCGGGATGGAGCCAAACCCCTATAAAGGTTTTTGATATGGCTATGACAGAGGCTCAGACGTTGACGATTCAGCCGGACCCGGCTTTCGTGAAATGCATCATGGAAAATGGCGGGGAGACCCTGAAGAAATGCTTCCAGTGCGGAAACTGCTCTGTTGTGTGCAACATCAGCCCGGACGTTTCCCCTTTCCCGCGCAAGGAAATGGTGTGGGCCCAGTGGGGGCTTTCCGATAAATTGTTGGGCAACGCCGATGTGTGGATTTGCCACGGCTGCGCCGACTGCACCACCCACTGCCCCAGGGGCGCAAAACCTGGCGATGTGATGGCGGCGTTGCGTAACATCAGTTTCAGGCGTTTCGCCGGATTCGACTTCATGGGCGACCTGTTGGCCAGGCCCGTAGGGCTGTTCTGGCTGTTGCTGGTTCCAATCGTGTGGATAGGCGGAATGGTGGCTGTGGCTTCCAGGCAGGGCTTTATGAGCATGAAACCGATTGTCTTCTCCAACATGATGCCTGTTCCAGCCATAGATGCTGTGTTCCTGCCGGCTGTGGGCCTGGCGGTGGTGTCCGCGTTGTTGGGTCTGGCGAGGTTCTGGCGGGAACTTAAGGCGAATTCACCTGGGCTGGCCACTCCACCAGGCTCCATAATCAGCGCGGCGTTTGCGGTGATAAAAGGGATCGCCTTGCATGAGAAGATGGGCAAGTGTCAGACCAACAGCTATCGTTTCAGCTCCCACCTGATGACCATGTACGGTTTCTTCGCGCTGATGGCCACCACCGGCCTGGTGGCGCTGATGTACTGGATAAACAAGCTGGGGCTGGGGCCGGTTTCCGCCACGCCACTGGCGCTATCCCACCCGGTGAAGATATTGGGTAACATAGGCGCCCTGCTGGCGGTGACCGGAGTGACCATGATCGTGGCGCGGCGGTATGGCCAGGATGGGGAGAAGACCGGTTCGCTGGTGTATTACGATTCCCATTTCATATTCATCCTGTATGGCACAATCCTGACCGGTATAGGCGCCGAGACGTTGCGTCTTCTGGGTTTGGCGGCGCCTGCCTTCGGGATATATTATGTCCATCTTGTCCTGGTGTTCACCCTGCTGGTATACGCCCCCTTCTCAAAGTTCTCTCACATCATGTACAGGTTTGTGGCCATGACTTACGCCAGGATGGGCAAGCGTGAGCGACCAGGCGGAGTTGACTGACAATCTCATAACGTTCCCATCACTGACAAATTAACACTCAGGAGGAGTTTCATGATAAAGCCATACGGCGCCGAAACGCTAAGGCCCTTGTTTGTATATGATACCGAGCGGCATGATGCCCTGCGCCGGGAGGCGGAGGGCTTACCCTCCCTTACGGTGACCTCGCAGGCGGCGGCCAACGCCGTGATGTTGGGCGGGGGGTATTTCACCCCTCTTTTGGGATACATGAACAGGGCGGACGCCATAGGCGTGGCGGTCGGGATGAAGACTTCCTCCGGATTATTCTGGCCCTCTCCGGTGATCAACATGACTAGCGGCGTGGATGGGATAAAGAACGCCAAACGGATAGCTCTGCGCGACCCGAACATGGTGGGAAACCCTGTCATCGCGGTCCAGGATGTGGAAGCGGTGGAGGAGGTCACCGGAGAGGAGATGACTACCATGGCCAAGGGTGTGTTCGGCACAACAGACGCCGCCCACCCTGGAGTGTCCACCTTTATGTCTCAGGGCCGCTACATGATCTCCGGCCCCATCCAGGTGTTAAGCTTCAGCTATTTCCAGCAGGATTTTCCCGATACGTTCCGCACGGCGGTGGAGATAAGAAACGAAATCGCCGAGCATGGCTGGAAAAAGGTGGTGGGGTTCCAGACCCGCAACCCGATGCACCGGGCCCACGAGGAGCTTTGCCGGATGGCGATGGAGGCCACCGGGGCCGATGGTATCCTGATCCACATGCTGCTGGGACAGCTGAAGGAGGGGGATATCCCGGCGCAGGTGCGGGACGCATCCATCCGGAAAATGGTGGACCTCTATTTCCCCCCCAATACCGTGATGATCACAGGCTATGGATTCGACATGCTCTACGCAGGGCCCCGCGAAGCGGTTCTGCATGCCATATTCCGTCAGAATTGCGGCTGCACACATTTCATCATAGGGCGTGACCACGCCGGGGTGGGGGATTACTACGGCCCATTTGACGCGCAAGCAATCTTCGACACCGACGTTCCCGAGGGCGCGCTGGATATAGAAATATTCCGCGCCGATCACACCGCATGGTCCAAAAAACTGAACAGAGTGGTGATGATGAGAGACGTCCCGGACCATACCAATGAGGACTTTGTGCTGCTGTCCGGTACAAAGGTGCGCCAGATGCTGGGCGCCGGAGAAGCGCTTCCGGAGGAGTTTTCCCGCCCGGAAGTGGCGAGGATACTGAGCGACTATTATCAGGAGCTGGATAACCGGTGACCCCTGTTATGACAAAAACCATGATCCTGGCCACCCGAAACAAGGGGAAACTGCGCGAATTCAACCACGCCTTCGAAGGAACTGGGATAGAGTTCCAGTCGTTGCTGGAGATGGATGGCGCGCCCGATCCGGAAGAAACCGGCGAAACATACGAGGATAACGCGCTGATCAAAGCTCGTCAGATCGCTCTGCATACCGGCATGGCCACAGTGGCGGACGACAGCGGAATTGAGATTGACGCGCTGCCGGGGGAGCTGGGAGTGAAAAGCGCCAGGGTGTGGGGGGGCATGGCCTACGACAAGATCAACGATATCCTGCTGGAAAGGCTGCGAGGCTCCACCACCCGCTCCACACGCTATGTCTGCGCCATAGCCTACGTGGACCCTGCCACAGGCGTCGAGGAGCTGGTAAAGGCCACATGCGAAGGAGTGATCCATGACAGGCAGGAGGGCGCCGGGGGATTCGGCTACGACCCGATATTCTTTGTGCCGCAATTCGGCAAGACCATGGCCCAGCTCCCGCTGGAGACGAAAAACCGGATAAGCCACCGCGCCAAGGCGATGGAATTGCTCAAGGAAAAGCTGATACGGAGCTGAATCCGCGTCCAGCTAAAAATTATTCCCATGTCACCCAGGCAGAAAAGCCGCCGCCGGTTCCTGATTTAGGAAGGAAACCAAGATCGAGTGTATTGTATAGGAGACATGCGTCGCTATGCAAGTCATATAAAGAGGACAGTGTCTACAGGCGGCGTGGATTCGCACACCTCGTTATTCATGTTATAAAATAAATAAATCAAATTTAATCCGCAAGAGATTAGCGTAAATATATGACCCGTAAAACCAGATAGATGAATCATGCCTTTCGGATAAATAGCCACTATTGACCTGGTAGATAATCTTGGATCGGGCTCGCACATATGGAAAATAATGTTACATAAGCAGCAGAGGAAAAATTATTTGGCTTACTAATTGCTATATGTTAGAATAGAGGAGAGTAAGCATGTTCAAAATAAGGAAGTTGTTTAGCGATATGATTAACACTAGTGTGAAGAAAGTCAATGGGGCGTCTGCTGTGAAAAAAAGCACTCAACCAAGTTCTGCGGTAGTGGGTAAGGGTATTGTTGAAAAACGTCAGTCCAGCAGGATAAAAGTCGGCGATGTGATCAATGGCACTTCCGTCGATCCTGTGTTCCACAGCTATCTACCGTTTAAGGCCAAGGTGGTGAATATCTCAAAGGAAGGTATTCAGTTGGCCATAGCCAAGGAATCGGCGCAGATTGCGGAAGGGACCAAAGTCATCTTGATACCCCCTGCGATGAAGGAAGTAACCGCAAGCAGCAAGGAAGCAGTGGTCATCTGGACGAAGGACCATGGCAAGTTCATTGTCTGCGGCTGCATGCTTGTGAACCGCGCCCCCCGCTGATAATAATACTTACGTTATTGGCGTGGGCGCGCGTTCATTCGGTTATTGTTCAGGCGTTGGCCAATAAGTAGCTCTACTGAAAATCCTCTTCTACCCTTCCGGATCAACCTTTTGCGTTTTCTATCGTCTCGATCATCTCCACCACAGCCTGGTTGAACCCCACCATCACTGCTCTGGCGACTATGGCATGCCCTATGTTGAGCTCATCTATCTCCTCAATGGCCGCGATGGGCGCCACGTTTGAAAGGTTCAGCCCGTGACCGGCATGAGTGACCAGCCCCAGGCCACCGGCCAGCCGACACATGGCCCTGATTTTTTTAAGTTCCGTAGTTTGTTCTCTGCCGTGCCTGGCCAAGCAATATCGGCCGGTGTTGTACTCCACCGCATCCGCCCCCAGGTCCGCCGCCGTCCGAGTACTCTCCTCATCCGGATCGATGAACAATGAGACAAGAATATTTTTCGCCTTGAACCATTCGATGATTGCGCCTGTTTTGCGCTGGCCCCGGGTCAGGTTCAACCCCCCCTCGGTGGTCACTTCCAGGCGGCGCTCCGGCACGAAAGTGACCTGCCAGGGGTGTGTTTTCAAAGCGATCTCCACAATTTCCGGAGCAGCGGCCATCTCCAGATTAAGTTTGGTGGATATCCGCTTCTTTATCCGCGCCACGTCACCCTCCTGGATATGGCGCCTGTCCTCCCGCAGGTGGACCGTGATTCCGACGCAACCAGCCGCTTCCGACAGAAGAGCCGCCTCCAGGGGATCGGGGTAATCCACACCCCGCGCCTGACGCAGGGTGGCCACATGGTCCACGTTCACGCACAATTTCGCCATAAAAAGCCAGCTCCATTTGATTTAATGAGTAGGTGTGGCATAGTATATCAATAATGAGGGACGGTTCATAAGCATGGATTCAGAGGCTGTTTTTTTCGTCAACTGTTTTGTGACGTTGATATCGATCCTGGATCCGTTCGGCGCCATCGCCATTCTGTTGGCCCTCACGGCGGATAATGACGATGTCCGCCGCGCCATGATAGTGGGCAGGTCCATCAAGGCCACATTCGCCATATTGACGATCTTCGCCCTGGTCGGCGGATTCATCTTCATGGCTTTCGGCATTTCATTTAGCTCGCTCACCGTGGCGGGAGGATTAGTACTCTGCAGCCTGGCGTTCAGGATGATCATGGGCCTGGAAATCGGCGATAAAAAGGCGGCGCTGGAGAGGTCCGGCGCCCCCCAGGACGATGTGGCCATAATCCCGCTGGCCGTGCCTTTGCTGGCGGGGCCGGCCGCCATCAGCGCCGTGACGGTCTTCGCCCATCGCGCCGCGGGGGCAGTGGAGTATGGATTGCTTTTCGCCGCCATTGCCTCCGCCTCCGGCTTGTCATACATCATACTCAGCAACGGCCACAGGATAGTCAAAGTGATGGGGGACAACGGCACGAAGATAATGATTCGGGTGATGGGGCTTGTGCTTCTGGCAATGGGGGTGGAGTTCGTGTTGTCAGGGGTGAAGAAATATTTCCATTAATCCGTGTCCTCCCAGGTTCGGTGGCCGATCGATAGTTGTCATTACGGAGCAAATGGTTTAGGTTTGGTCCAGCGCCCCGTTTTCCTGGGCCGGATATATATCCAGGATTCTGGATCTAACCTGGAATGAAAGCCTTTGCGGAAGTGGGTTGATACGTAATCTTGTTGTCCGGGGCGCCCAGCACACCTGACAACAAAAAGATCCTCCCCCGGTGACGGGTTGGGTTGGTTGAGTGGGTGGGTGTGATTTTATCGAGATGTCCGATGCCGCCGGGAGCAGGCAACATTCCCAAATCCCTATCAAGGCTCAATCCTCCGGCGGGGTTGTGATCTCTCCCTCCACGCCCAGTTCCTTTTTCAGATATTCCTTCAGCTTTTTCATCAGTCGCTCCTCGGTCTGGCGTATCGCTTCCCTGGTCACCCCGTACTCTTCGCCGATCTCGCGCAGCGTCACCGGCTCGTTGGCCATGATCCGCTTCTCCAGCAGGGAGCGCTCCACCGGCCGCAGTGCAGGCTTTAGCCTCTCCACCGCCTCGCGCAACATCTCCAGCGCCTGGCTCTCCCCCAGGGCATGCGCAAAGTCCACCTCGGATCCGGCGAGAGTGTCCACCACCTGGCGGGAGGATCCCTCCTCCACTGGTTGGTAAATCGACTTGTCCAGGGCGCCGATGCTCTTTTGCACTTCGATCACATCCTCCTCGGTAGCGCCGAAATGCTCCGCCAACAGCTTGGTGGTCACCGGTTCGCCCGCGGCGGAGAGCTTCTCCTCCATATCCCGCAGCCGGTACAAAAGTTTTCGCCGCATGTTGGTGGTACCCACTTTTACCAGTCGCCAGTTGTCCAGAAGGTGCTTGAGCATATATGCGCGCACCCAGTAGGCCGCGTATGTGGAGAGCCGCGCCCCTTTGAAGGGATCGAACTTCTGCACCGCCCGCATCAGGCCGTAGTTTCCCTCCTGAATAAGGTCGAGCATGTTTTGAAACTGGGTTCGGAACTCGAAGGCGATCTTCACCACCAGCATCAGGTTTGCCGTGACAAGGCGGAAGGCCGCTTCCCGGTCGCCGGTCTTTAAATAAAGCTCCGCCAGCTCGGTTTCTTCCTCATGGCTCAACTGGGGATACTGGCGAATCCTTCTTATATATTGCTGCAGCGGATCGACGGGAACAAGCTGCCCATATTCATGTTCCGGTTCCTGGAGGGGGATGGAGGCAGAACCTGGCTCAAACGGATCCGGCTCCTGCCAGTCGTTTTTATCCTGATCAGGATGGTCTTCTTCCTGGGGCATGTTACGAAATATTACCGGGTGATTTCACTATGCATTGGATTTTATCATGAATAGTCCACAGGTACATATTCACCCTTTTTCCCCGGCCCTGCAACGGCGCCAAGGTTATCGATAGGCTTCCAGCATTTCGTGCACCTCGTTAGTCATCAAGGCCAGGACCACAACCAGCGTCAGGTAATACACTCCATAAATAATCCTGGTTTCCATGCTGGCGTTGTAGTACTTAGCGGTCTCCGCCTCCTCAGGGTTGTGATAAAGCGCAGCGTAAGCGCTGGGCGCGGCGATGATGGCCATCAGTATAAGCAGGGGGCTGGGCCTGTACATAAACACGCCGATGAGAATCGGAGCTCCAATAAGCCAAATTCTGGGGCTTAAAACGGCGGTGATACGGCCACCGTCAAAAGGAGAGAGTGGAATCAGGTTGAACAAGTTAATAAAGAATCCGGAATAGGAGAGCGCCAGCAACAGGGGGCTTTCATAGACCTTGGCCAGGTAATAGCATGCCAGTGCCGCCAGGGTACCCACGAATGGCCCGCCCATCCCCA
>JAOUMU010000074.1 GCA_029881335.1 Nitrospinota bacterium
ACCTGGTCGGAATATACGATGGAAAAACTCTCCCCATCCGGCTCGGCTACAAGAATACGGACTGTGTTGGCTCCCAGGTCTATTGCCGCGATTCTGCTCATGGCGCGCTCTCCGATAATTCCCTCAGTGACATCGATCCATTATAGCAAATGGGCCCTCCTCTTTTGCGCTCCATAACAATGGACTGCTGAAACAGGCCAGGATGGCATATAATATGGCCACCACATGCGAAAAACTTCATTCAGGGGGGATGATCATGGTGACCCTTGGCAAGCTTTCATTGGGACTATTCGAATACCTGGACGCGGCTGCAGTAAAGGACTATTGCCCAAACGGCCTGCAGGTGGAGGGTAAAAAAGAAATCAGCAAGGTGATAACCGGCGTTTCCGCCTGCATGGAGCTCTTCACCGCCGCCAGGGATATGGGCGCCGACGCCATTGTTGTCCATCACGGCATCCTTTGGGACTCAGGGGACAAGGCTATCCGGGGCAGCATGAGGGAGCGGGTGAAGTTTTTACTGGACCATGATATCAGCCTGCTGGCGTATCACCTCCCCCTGGATCGGCATCCGGAAGTGGGTAACAACGTCCAGATCGCCAAGGCCCTGGGTCTTGTGGATTTAAAGCCCTTTGGCGAATATAACGGCAAGTCCATAGGCAGGTCTGGCCAACTGGCCGAGGCGGTCTCCATCGAGCAGTTCATGGACCTTGTTCGCTCCACCATAAACGGCGCCGCCCGTTGCCACGCCTTCGGCCCAGTTGAAGCGCGGCATGTGGCGATATGTTCCGGCGGGTGCCAGCAGTTGTTTCACCAGGCGATAAAGGACGGAGCCGATGTGTTCATCACCGGCGAGGATAGCGAATGGATTTATCACCTGGCCAGGGAGGAAAATATCCACTACGTCGCCGCCGGGCACCACGCTTCGGAGCGTTTTGGCCCCATGGCCCTGGGGGAATGGATCGGCGAAAACATGGATGTGGAAGTGGAGTTCGTGGATATCCCAAATCCGCTATGATCCCCGGCTCCTGGCCGTCCATGGGAAAAGCCTGACCAGAAGCAGAACCCCGATGACCGCGGCGTAAATCAGCGGCCGGGTCTTATCCCCTTTCACCAGCCACACGAAATGAGCCGCCGCGAATATGGAAGCCGGGTACACCATGCGGTGAAGCTTTCTCCATGCGGCTCCCAACCGGCCCACCATATACTTTGGCGACGTGAGAGCCAGCGAGAGTAGAATGACATACGCCGCCAGCCCCGCCACGATGAACCTTTTTTTCGGCGATTCCAGCCAGATCAGCTCCCAGTCGAACCCGAAATCCAGACCGATAAAGATCATCAAATGTATGGAAGCGTAGAAAAAGGAATATAACCCTAGCGGGCGGCGGAGCCTGACGAAGAAAGACCACCCGGTAAGCCGACGCGCCGGTGTGGCGGCCAGACTGGCGGTTAGCAACACAATCGCCGCGTGGCCTGTCCGTCTGGTGATATCTTCTATTGGATTGGCAGAAAGCCCGCCCGTGTGGTAATCCCATATTGCATGAGCCAGCGGATAGAGGGCCGACAGATGAAGCGCCACCAGGAGAGCGGTCCTGCCTGTCGGTTTCATCAGAAATTCCTGACCAGGTCCATCCCTTTGTACATGCCGGCCACTTCTTTTTCATATCCATTGTACATCAGCGTCCTCACCCGGCGCAGATCCCCTATCCTTCTTTCGGTTCTCTGGCTCCATCGGGGGTGGTCCACATTCGGATTCACATTGGCGTAGAAACCGTATTCTGCCGACGAGGTGTTCATCCACAGCGAAACCGGCTGCTTGGCCACCAGTTCGATCTTCACTATCGATTTGATCCCCTTGAATCCGTATTTCCACGGAACCACCAACCGCACCGGAGCGCCATTCTGGGGCAGCAACTCTTTTCCATATATCCCGGTGGCCAGGAGTGTCAGCGAGTTCATCGCCTCGTCGAGTCGCAGACCTTCCACGTAGGGCCATGCGAAGTAGGACTTACGCTGGCCAGGCATCTGTTTTGGATCAAGCAAGGTTGTGAACTTCACATATTTGGCCTCAGGTAGCGGATCCACCTCGGTGATCAACCTGCCCAGCTCGAACCCGTCCCACGGTATCACCATCGACCATCCCTCCACGCACCGCATCCTGTAGATGCGCTGCTCTGCGCCAAACGATTTTTTCAGGTCGTCAATGTCATACTTGCGTGGTTTTTTCACCAGCCCCTCCACAGACACGCTCCAGGGGTCGGTGACAAGGTCATGGGACAGCGCTGCAACGGCGGTCTTCTCCTGGGAAAACTCGTAGTAGTTGTTATAGGAGATGATTTCCGAGTATAAGGTGGGGTCTTCCACGGCCCTGGCCTTGGCGGCGGCCGCCTCGCCTGCGGCGCCCAGGGCCAGTCCCGGCGCGGCCATGGCCAGCCCCGCGCTCTTGATAAAGCTCCGGCGGGTGAGGTACGCGTTCTCCGGGGTGATTTGCGATGATGGTATTATATATCGCGCCGATCGCTTCATGACCTTAACCTCCAATTACTTGCAGATGCTGTTTAGATTTATTCTAACAGCAGCCTGCTCCAGATCAAAGTTGTTTTTCGGTCACCTGACCGCCGGAGATTTTATCGTACCTCCAACTCTTATGATTGTTTTGCCATCAGCGCCTGGCTGCGGAAGGAACAAGGCGGCAGTCCCCAAGGCCTTTTTTGCGGGCTCGGCCATGGCAAGAGTAATAATAATATTCAATATTGAGTTGTTCAATTCGTTTGCCATGGTAATTCCACCGGAGACAGTGGCGCTGAAATGGGGGCCTGAAACGCTCCCCTTGACCACGGTGAGCTTTCCTTTTTCCAGATTCAACTCCAGGTCCCCCATGGCTATCTCTACGACACCTCCATCTGGATTCAGATTTTTCCCGACATCCAGCCTGGTTTCCCGGGTCTGGGCTTTTAACCATCCGTGCGCTTTCTTCACATCGCCATGCCTTACCTTCAGCTCCCCCTCACCGCCCAGGTTCCCTTCCACTTTGAACCATGGGAATCTGTCCCACCATTGCGCCTTGCCAGGATTAATCCCGTGAAATGTCAGACTCAGCTCCGAATCTCCATCTCCCATTTTTTCCGTTTCCACCAGGGCTTCCACGATTCCATCGAGGGTCTGCGCCCTTATGTTCGCCTTCAGGCCTCCCATCAGCGCCGCCAGATAGTATGGCTTTATCTTCATGGTGGAAATGGCGGCGAGGTTATTCTGGGGCTGTTGTTTTAGCGCCACGGAAACGTTTCGCAAAATCAAGCCTGGAGGGAAGGAGAACTCCGCGGTTTGGGTTTCCATATGTACAGGCGCCTGCCGCATCGCGTGGTTCACCATGGGCGTCAGTTTTTCGCTGGGGAAACGAATGGTTGCAAAGACCAAGGTGGCGAAAACAAGCAAGATCAGATAGAGAGCGGATCGCCAAAACCAGGGCCTCTGCTCAAGCGACTTGAGAATTTTCTCTTGTGTCGAAATGGCTCTGCTCTCCTTGGTGGTATCGTTACTCACTTCAACCCCTTTCGTACCATGATACGGTTAGTTTCACCTCCAGCAGATCAGGGTCTTCGTACAGCGGCTTTATGGACAACCTCTTCACTCTGATATACGATTTGCGCCTTCCCACCTCATTTAAAAAGCCCACTAGTTCCTTAAGCCTTATCTTCTCCATTCTCATGGCCACGGAGTTTTCTGAATAGCCTTCCACTTCCACCTGCGGTTGTGGTTCCATGGAGGCCACGCCATCCTTGATCCCGCTTTCTGTCGCGATAGTCTCCATCGTTGACAGCAGCGACGACCCACCCGGCTCCGGCATGCGCCTCTCCAGAGCGCCGAACTTTATTCTGGACAGGGAGATTTTCCTGGCAAGCTCCCGGACCTCCACTATCTCCTTTTTTTTCGTCTCGATGCGCGACGCCAGTTCCGACCGTCCTTTCACTGTGGGATCGATAACCATCGCCCAGAAAAGGATCACTAACGCCAGGGCGCCTCCCCCCACCACCATCGCCCGTTCGCGGGAGTTCATATTATCTAATGCAGACACGATTCCATACCTCCATGGATTGCTCTACAAGGCCACATCGACTTCTATCCTAAATGATACGCTCTCCTTGGAGACTGTGGTCTTTGCCTTGTCCAGCCTGGCTTTTGCCACCCAGGGTAGCTTTTCCAGGTTGTTTTTAAATTGATCAACCTTGTCGAAGGAATCGGTTCTTCCGACCAGGATCAACCGTCCCGGCTCATAAGTGAAGTCTTCCATATCCAGCCTGGCGCCCTCTGGCCCGGCGCCGCTGACGTCCAGAAAAATGTCCAGCAATGGATCCCGCCCCTGGGATACGCCCAACGCTTTCACCGCGTTTTCCAGGCGTTTCTGCTCCGCCAGCATTTGCTGTCGCTCAGACACTATGGTGGTCACGCCTGGCATGGCAGCCTTGAAGGTCTCCCGGATTTCCGATTTAAGCGCGGAATACTCCCGGTTCATTCCGATCCCCTCGCTGACGAAGGAGACGATCCACATGACGAATACCAGCGCCAGCAGGGCCGCGGACACCAGTTTTTCCTTGTTCATGCCGATGCGCTTATCCATTTTTTTAAGCAGGCCTGTCCGCAGGTTGACTGGCTGTGCCGCTTCCACAGCCATGAACGCGGCGCCCAACGCGGCCAGGAACAGCGCCTTTTTTTCCGCAGGATTCGCTTCCGGGCATTCCTGACTCTCCGCTTCCGGGGCGTCGTCTATCGGCGCCGGGCCCACCTGGACCATAAACCTTTTCCCCAGCCCTTGGGAGAGGCTGTCTATATCTGGAAACCGCCCTCCCAATACGATGGAATGCAGTTCCAGGCCAGGCGTATCCTGGCCTAATCCGAGAACCACCTTGTCGACCTCCCTTGCCAGCTCTTCGTAATCGTCCCCTCTTGCGCTGGATGTGTGAAAGGTCAAGGGCGCCCTGTCCTCCCCCAGGATCGCCAGGTATGTTCCATCCGTGGTGGCGTGAGACACCGCCACCGCTCCGATGGGAAGGCTGGGCCCGCCCATAAGGCCGGCGGCGGCGGCCAGGGGCCCTGGCGCCAGCAGATCCGGATCCAGACCCGCTTCCTGGAAAATGGATATGAAGGATTCCACATCCTCGTTCCTGGCCAGAGTCACCAGTATTTTGCTACCCGTCGCCCCCTTGCCAGCAAAGAGGAAATCGCACACGAACTCATCGGCGTCCAGGGGGACCGTGGACTCCAGCTCGAATGGAAGCGTTTCGGAAATCTGGGAGCGTTTGGCAAGGGGCGTGGTCATGGCGCGCAACGTCACCTTATCTCCGGGAAACACCGCGGCCAGGACATCCTTGTGTGGATTGTAATCAAGCTGGGCCAGGAAATCCCGCAAGGAGGAGCTATTCCGCCCATCGGGGCCCAGGCTTACATCCACAAGTCTGGTTATCTTCGTCCCCCGAAGTTGCTTCTCCACCACTGCGGCCCGGATATATCCAGGCCCCGCTTCCACTCCAAATGCTTTCATTCTCTTTTATCCTTGCGCCGCCCGTTTATGCTCACAGAGTTTTATAGTAAAGTGTATTGGCTGAGGACGCAGTGGCCATGTACACGGCGATAACAGTCTTGGAAGTTTCGTTGATCATGGCGGAGGATTTTACCATGTAATGCTGGGAGGATACTCCAATCAAGAGGGCGATCCTGGGGAAAACATCGGAGAATCCCGGAACCCTGGTTATCTCGTTAATCGCTTTGAACGGTTTTTCTTTCCTGGTCAGTATCAGCTCCTGGACCATTCCCTCTGTGATGGCGTCGTCCAGGGCCATCAGGGCCATAGGGGTGGCGGAGTTTATGTTCAACTTGCCGGAGGACCATACTGTCACGTGTTCGCGGATCCTGGCCATCACTTTCGGCTCGAACCCCTTAATCAACGCCAGCTCATCCACGGAATCAAACAGGGCGTTCTTCGCTCTGTATGGAGGCTTAAGGCTGGAGTAGTATGAAGTCTCCGCGCCGCCATACCTGGGTTCGGAATCGGAATCCATCCAGTCCATCACGGCTCCGGCCAGGTTCGGGTCCAATTCCAGGTGGATCAACAGACGGCGAAAGTATTCATTCCACCTCTCATCCGGATACCCCCTGTCGGTAATAAGCCTGTTCAGGTCCATCTTTCCGGATTCATCTATAATACTGAAAAAGGCGTAGTCGTCCCCCACCGGCAACGGTATCCCGGTGGCGGCCATTTCAGGAGTGAATCCTTCCATTTGTCCGCCACGCTCTTTTATCATCAGCAGCAGTTTGGCCGCTTCCAGGCCACTGCGGGCGGCGTACAGGGCTTTTGTCTCGTCTCTATAGCTTGCCGCTGTGGCCGTTTCCACCCATGCCCGGCTCAGAAAGTCCACCACCATAATCGCCAGAAGCGCCACCACCGTCACTGTCAACACAAGGGCCATCCCTTCCTGTCTGGCCACTCTTCTTCTCACAGCCTTGCTCCCAATGGCAGGATGGTGGACCCGTTGACCTGGGATCCTTTGTCGTCCCGCAATGTGAATTTCAGTTGTACCATCTCCGGCAGTTTCCCTTCGGTCTTGCTATCGAATTCATCCACCCATTTGGCGCCTGCTCCGGATATCTTCAAGTAAGATATCTGGAAAGACCTCAACGTATCGGTGATGTCAAATCCCCCTCCCGCCAGTTGTTCCCGATCCACTTCGTCAAGGGTATTAAAGCTCTCACTCCTCATCAGAGTGAAAGTATCCTTATCGGGGTTCTTGTGGACATACCACATTATCACCGCCTGGTCCGATGCCGTGCCGGGGGATACCAGCCTGCGACCGAATCCGGTGAACGATATTCTATCCATCCTCACCTTATCTTCCACGCCCAGTTTACTTTCGGCGCCAAGTTTGCCATTGGTGTTCATATTCTCTCCCAGCATGAATCCGCGCTGGTTGTTCGGCAGCATGGAGGCGGAGGCCAGGTCGTCGGCCAGGCGGCTGATTATGAAGAGGGAGACATGATTGAGGTCCATGTAGCTTTCCATGCGGACGGTGACTGCGGACGCCCTAGCGAAGGCGCCGTAGACTATACCCATCATTATCCCCAGCACCGCCACCGCCACCAGCATCTCCACCAGGGTAAAGCCGACCCGGCTCCCGGAGCTAGCCGCGCGGACTCTGCGCCGGTTCTTTTCCAATGACCACATACTGCCTCAATTCAAATAACAGCCACGCGTCCTCTTCCTCACCTTGGTAGACGCTAACTATCAGCTCATACGCTCCGGGTATGGCGGTAACTTCCATTTCCTTTTCCACCCTTAACTCGGAATCTTCCAGCTCCTCCTTCTTGTTGTCGGACCCGTTCTCCAATTCGATTTCCGACATCGATATACCGCTTGCCAACTCCCAGTGGTATCGCTCCATCTCCTCCCTGGCCAGGCCGACGGCCCTGGTGAGCTGTGATGAACTGGTGACGCCATGGATCGCATGGTTCATGGTGGACAGCAAGGTGGCCAGGGAGACCGCCAGGATCGCCAGCGCCACCACTATCTCCAGCAGGGTGAATCCGCCCCGCCGGGTCTTCAGTCCTCTTCCGCATCGCCCCATTTTCTAGCCCCGTCCGCCGCCGGGGGGGATGGAGGCTGTTTCCACCCCGATCTCGTGGTATCCCTCTTTTATCTTCACACGCCCTGTGAGCGGATGGACCAGCAGGGTCATCACCGCCTCATCCTTGTCGATTATATGTATGGCGGAAAACTCCACAAAACCCGTGGGAAAAAAATGGATGTGGGCCAGGCCCCTATCCACCTTTTCTCTACCGGGGACCTGTACACTCAGGAAAGCCAATCCATCCGGCAGCCGCCCCTCGCCGGCGAACTGGACCTCTCGTTTTTCAAACTCACCATCGGTGTTGAGCAGGGAGACGAAATAGCGGCCCTCCTCCAGGTCAAACGTCATCCTGTAGACAAGCTTGCTTGTGGCCGCCTTGTCGTAGACTACGCTTATGGAACGGGATAACTTTCTGACTGCGGACTTTAAGCGCCATCCTCCCACATCCGGCAATCGGGGGATCAACAGCGCAGCCATAACCCCGATTATTAGGATCACCACGATAATCTCCACCAGCGTGAAACCCGCCAACCGATTCATACAGGAACGTCGGCCCGATCCTAAACGTCGTCCCCCGAAAATAGGGCCTGAGCAAGGTTTGATCGGCAAGCGCACTCCACTCATGGCCTGTTAGTCAAGGTCCCAGCTGAATATATCCGCGTTGAAATCCTGCCCGCCCATTTCTCCATCGGCGCCCAGGCAAACAATGTCGAAATCCCCATGGCTCCCCGGAGAAAGGTAGATATATTCGTTGTCCCATGGATCTTTCGGGACTTTTGTCAGGTAGCCATCCGGGTTCCATCTTTTGGGGATCTTGCCGCTGGAAGGCTTTGACACCAGCGCGCTTAGCCCCTGCTCGGTGGAGGGGTATGCGCTGTTGTCCAGCTTGTACATCGCCAGAGCCCCCTTGATGGCGCTGATGTCCATCTTCGCTTTGGTAACCCTCGCCATATCCGGCTTGTCCATTATCCTGGGGATTATCACCGTGGCCAGGATACCCAGGATCATCACCACCACGAGTATCTCGATAAGGGTGAATCCGCTTCTCCCACTCTTGTTAAACAGTTTCATCTTCATATGACTCCATTATTTATTTCACCAGTTGGCTAATCTCAAAAATCGGCAATAGAATCGCCAGTACAACAAATAGCACCACCGCGCCCATCACCAGGATAAGGATAGGCTCCAGGGCGCGGGTCATGATGTTGAGTTTGCTTTCCATTTCAAATTCATAGGCTTCCGCCATCTTTGAAAGCATCTTTTCCAGCTCGCCGGAGCGCTCGCCCGCCGCCACCATCTGGGTGGTCACGGGGGGGAAGAGACCGGAGCGCTTCAACGCGTCAGCCACGTTCTGCCCCTCGGTCACTCCCACTATGGCGTCATCCATAACCTTGCTGTAGGTCTTGTTTCCCAGTGAATCACGGGTGATGGCCAGAGCCTCCAACATGTCCACACCCGAAGCGAGCAAAAGGCCCAGGGAACCTGCGAACCGGCCAATCATGGAGGCCTGGACCACCGGGCCGATCACCGGCAGTTTCAGGATAGTCCTGTCGTACCACTCACCCCCGTCCGATGTGCCGATATATTTTATAAATCCTGCGATCCCCGCTATCGCTCCTACGATCACGGCGGCCCACCACTTGGCCAGAAACCCGGAAACCGCCAGCAATACCACTGTGGGTAACGGCAGCGCCTTGTCCATGTCCTCAAATATTCCCTGGGTTTTTGGCACCACGTATCCCAGGAGGAATATCAGGACTCCCGCACAGAGTACAGAAACGATGACCGGATAAATGGTTGCCATGAGCACCGCCGAACGCCGACGCATACTGCTCTCGTTAAAGTCGGCCAGGCTGCCTAGCGTGTGGCCCAGCGCTCCGGACGCTTCGCCAGCGCGGACCAGGCTTATGTAGGTCTGGTCGAAATGGGCGCCATGCTCCGCAATGGCGTCCCCCAGCGAGGCGCCGGAGGAGACATTCTCTCTGATTTCTGTTATAACTTTTTTAAACCGGTGGTTGTCCGCCTGCTCTATCAGGCTGTCCAGCGACTCCACCAGCGGCAGGCCCGCGCCTTGCAAAGTCTCCAGCTGGCGTGTGAAAGCGGATATTTCCCTGACTCCAATCCGGTTGAACAGCGCTGTAAGGGGTCGGCGCTTGATCTCCCCCTGGGTGGTGTCCAGGTTCACACTCACCGCCAGGATTCCCTTGCGGCGCAGCTTCACGCGCGCTTCCTTCGGATTTTCCGCGTCTATGCTGCCCGAGGCGTTTTGCCCGGCGTTGCTGTATCCGTTGTACTCGAAAACCGGCATGAGCAGGCTCTCCTAGACTATGTCAGAGGTTTCGCGGACCACTTCCTCAATCGAAGTGATTCCCTGGGTCACCAGGCCCAGACCATATCGGCGCATTCCAATAAAGCCCTTCTTTTCCGCCACGCGTTTAATTTCAGAAGAGTTGGCTTTATGGACTATCAGGGTCCGGATATCGTCATCGACAATCATCAGCTCGTATACCCCCGTCCTGCCGGAATAGCCGGACATCTGGCATGCCGGGCATCCCACCGCCTTGTAAAACGGAACACCCGCTTGTATGTCGGATTCCTTCGCTCCCATTTCCTGGTAATGCTCCGGTCCCGGTGTGTATTCCTCCCGGCAGTGGACGCAGAGAACGCGAACAAGCCTTTGTGCCAGCGCCGCCAACAGGGACGAGGATATGAGGAACGGCTCCACTCCCATGTCCAGCATACGGGCCACAGCTCCCGCCGCATCGTTTGTGTGGACGGTGGAGAACACCAGGTGGCCGGTCAGTGATGCCTGGACGGCAATCTGGGCAGTCTCCGCATCACGAATCTCCCCCACCATTATCACGTCCGGGTCCTGCCGGAGTATGGAGCGCAGTCCGGCGGCGAAATCGAGCCCTATCTTGGGATTCACCTGCATCTGCCCAACCCCGGCCAGTTCATATTCTATGGGGTCCTCCACGGTGATTATATTTTTCTCCATGGTGTTTATCCGGCTGAGGGCGGCGTAGAGGGTGGTGGTTTTTCCAGAGCCGGTCTTTCCGCATACCAGGATGATGCCGTGAGGTGTATTGACCAGGCGCTTCATGGTCTCCAGGGTTTTGCCTCGCAGGCCGATGGTCTCCATGTCGTACAGTTTTCGCGACTTGTCCAAAAGTCTCATCACGATACGCTCACCGTTGACCGTGGGGATGGCGCTGACCCGGATGTCCACGTCTTTGCCGGCGATTATGATCCTGATCCTGCCGTCCTGGGGAAGTCTTTTTTCCGCTATATTCAGCTTGGCCATGATTTTTATCCGGGAGGCCACCAGCGCCTGAAGCCTGCGGGGGGGCTTTATAACATTGCGCAGGGCCCCGTCCACACGATACCGAACCACTAGCTCCCGCTCGTAGGGCTCTATATGGATGTCGGAGACGTTCTCCTTTACCGCCTGGACCAGAAGCGAGTTAACCAGCCGAATGACCGGGGCCTCCGCGCTGGCCTCCAGAAGATCTTGCGGCATGGCATGGATCAGCGTGTCCAGGTCCTCTTCTCCTTCGATATCCCCCATCACCTCGTCGGCGGAGTGGGCGGACAGGTCGAAGGCCTTGTTGATCGCCTCGATCACGGTTTGCTCGCTGGCCACGGCAGCTTCCACGGGCATGCTGTACAATATCCGCAGATCCTCCATCGACTGGATATCCAGGGGACGGGCGGTGGCCACCAGCAGTCTATCTTCCGCTATGCGGAGAGGCAGAACCAGGTTTGATTTGCAGAAGGGGAACGTGGCGCGGGTGGCCAGCTCCGGGTTCATATCCTCCAGGCTTATTGAGTCGAGCCAGGGCATGCCCAGGCGTTGAGCCAGGGTCTTTGCATCGTTCTGCTCCCGGGGCGCTTCGGCTGTGGAAGTTTTTTGATCACCTGCCATGGAATAGCTCTCCACGCATCATTGTTGGGACCCGCCGGAGGTGTCCTTTATACTCTGCCCATCCCCCATATCGGTGACAGCCGGGCCGAATTCTCCAGCATCCTCGTTCAATCTGAGTTTGCCTTTCTTATTTTCAATAAGCTCCTGCATCTGGGCATCGTCATAGATGATATGCGGGGTCAGGAATACCAGAAGATTGGTCTTTTGTTTCTGTTTGCTCCTGTACTTGAATAGCCATCCGAGGAGGGGAATGTCTCCTAGCAATGGCACCTTGCTCTCCACGTCGTTGAGGTCTTCCCGAATTAATCCGCCGATCACCACGTTTTGCCCATCGGAGACCACAACGGTGGTCTCCACAGACCTGGTGAAGGTAATCAGGTCCTTCGCCTTTTCGAGTTGGGTTGGGGAAATGGAGGAAATCTCCTGGTAGACCTCCAGCTTCACCACTTCCGATTCGGAAATCTGCGGCTTGATCTTCAGGGTTATACCGATATTCTTTCGCTCGATTGTGGTCAGCGTGGTACCGCCGGTGTTCTGGGACTCGCCGGTGACGAATGGCACGTTCTGGGCCACCACTATCTCCGCCTTTTCGTTGTCGGTAGTAAGAATGTTCGGGGTGGAGAGTATGTTTATCCCAGATTCCGTCTGCAACGCGTGCATAAGCGCGCCGATGTTTAAAAAATCCACCCCACCCCAGCTCAGGATGCCATCCACCACTCCAATGACCAGTCCCTGGGGGGAGTCGAGCGGATTCTCCGCCACTTTGTTGATGTTACCGAAGTTGGTGCCACCGATTCCCTTGGCGCCCGGTTCGGTGAAATTGGATGTGGTTCTCCATTCGATCCCGAATTTACGCGTCTTATCCGTTGTGACCTCCATGATGAGAGCTTCAACAAACACCTGCCGACGTCTTTTGTCCAGTTTATCGATCACTTCCTTTAAAGTGGTGAAGTCCTCTTTGGATGCGGTGATTACCAGAGAGTTGGTTGCCTTGTCCGGCGTTACGGAGATATCTCCCATTAGTGAAAGGGTTCCTGAGGTTCCCGGAACGGGCAACGGCCCACGCGGGACACCAGGCGCATTGGGTCTCTTTCCGCCCTGAGTGGTCTTGCCACCGGAATCGTTGACGACATTGGTGAGCACTTTGGCCAATTCCTCCGCGTCAGCATTTCTTAGGTAATAGACGTTTATCCTTCCTTGACCCAAGGGGGCGGGCACATCCAACGCGTCGATGAGAGTCGTCAGCTTTTCTGTAGCCGGTTTGCTGGCCACGATGATAATGGCGTTTATTCTTTCGTCAGAGATGATCTGCGGTTCGCTCTGGTTTGTGTACTGTATTGTGGGGCTCATTGGCTGCCCTGGCATGCCGGGAACGGGCCTGTTCTGCCCCATAATGGTTCGACCGCCCGCCCCACCTTTTCTGAAAAGCTGTGATATCTTGTCAGCCATTTCCTTGGCTCCGGCGAATGAGAGGCGACGCACGGTTATGATCTCTTCCTGCCCCGGGACATCTAGCTTTTCCATGATATTCCGCAGTTTTTCCACATTGGCGGCAAAATCTACGATCAGGATTGTATTAGTGTCCTGGTGGTATGTGATAAAGCTTGTGACCGGCAACAGGGGGCGAAGGGTGTTTATCATCATATCACCCTTGGAGTAGGTCAACGGGATAAGCATGGTGACCACCTTGTCGCTGACATCAGGCGCACCGCTACGAAAAGGGCCCAGTTGCTTTGCCTCCACCAGGGGCATCACTTTTATCACCTCACCAGACTCGACCAGGGAGTAGCCATACACGGCCAGGGTGGACTCGAACACCTTCATCGCCTCGGAGGGAAGAACCTTTTTGGGCGAGATGATTGTGACTTTGCCTCTCACCTGCTCATCCACCACGAAGTTGCGCCCTGTAAAATCGGACATCGCTTTTATAAACAGCTTTATGTCCACATCGTTAAAGTCCAGGCTCACCAGGCCATTATCCTTTTCCTGAGATTTCTCTACAGATTTACCTTTGGCTTTTTTCCCGGATTTACTAGCAGCCTTGGGCTCTTGCCCTCTACCCGCCACAACCTCGCCCATAGCATCGGCCTGCTCTTCCTGCATTTTCGTCTGCGCGGCCGTTGGTGTGGCCGAACATAAAGTGACCATGGCTCCAACCGCCAGCCATGTCAATATGGCAAATCCCCCTGTTCTCATTTGGTGCTAAACCTCAAAGTTGTTTTATTCCCGCCCCTAAGAACGTCCACGTTAAAATTAGATTCGTTTCTTAGCACTTGAAAAAGCTCCAATCCCTTTTCCGCGGAATTGAGCTCCACTCCGTTTATACTTTGCACAACATCCTGTTCAGAGAGGCCGATTTTCTCGAATATAGAGCCTTTTTGGATGGCGAACAGCTTGAATCCATTTGTGTTCCCCGAGTTGTCAAGATTAGGCACCGCCCGCACCTGTGTGAGAAGCTGGTTCATGTTTTTAAGTTGGCCCTCCAGATATCTTTTGGAAATCATGGCGCCATCACCTGTGGGCACCACGTCGCTGGCCATGGAGGAGACGTTGGAAACCGGTGAAAAACGGCTTGTGGCCGCGGATTCCTTCGCGTCGTATTCCAGCGACAAGGCTTCCAGCCTGCCGTTATTCAGAAGGCCCACCCGGCTCGGCTCTATGCTCACTATCTCGGCGCCGCTAACATAATCGTGGAGCCGGTATGTGTTCTCATTGTTGGACTGGTCGAGGATCACCGCCATACGCAGCTCATCCCAAACCATGGTTCCCATCAGCTTCAGGTTAAGCGATGTATGGGGCGCATTTAGACTGCCATCTGCGGCAAGGTCTCGAGAGACACTCGACATCTCCGCATCGGCCCCATCCTCCACCGATTCTGAATTGAAAATATTC
>JAOUMU010000007.1 GCA_029881335.1 Nitrospinota bacterium
CCGATCTGGCGAATGTCCGGGTGGAGAGGATGGATATACTGATGGACGAATTCAAGGAGTCATTTGACCTGGTGGCCGCTTCCGAGGTGCTCTATTACCTGGAGCGGGACCAACTGCCCAAGGCTGTGGAAAAGGTGAAGAACCTGGTGAAACCGGGTGGTGCGCTGCTGCTGGCCCACGCCCGCGCCCAGGCGGACGACGACTCCGGCGTGGAGAAGAAAAGCTTCGGCGCAAAAACGATCCATCGGCTCTTTATTGCCGATCCAGACTTTCAGCTGTTGGAGGATGTCCCAGAGCCTGGCTACCGCATAACCTTTCTGCGCAGAAAATCTGAGTCATGATCCCCTTTGCCCAGGCGTCCCGGCAATGAACGATAAAGAAAAGGAGGAGAAAGGGGGAGGGCTCCCCAATTGGGCCAGGGTTACCATCTCTTTTGGCCTGCTCGGATTTATCATTTGGAAGGTGGATGTCCGTCCACTGATGGAGCTGGCGGCGGGGGCCTCCATTCCGTTGGTGGCGCTGGCCTTCACCATGATATTTATCGATCAGGCGGTCACCGCCTTTGCGTGGGGCAGGATGCTGGCTGCCGGAGGATACGTCATCCCATATAAGGACACTCTGCGGGTGACCCTGGCCGCGGACTTTATCGGCCTTGCCATCCCCTCCGGAATGGGGGCGGACATGGTGAGGGTGGTGGGTCTGTCCCGTTATATCAAAAGTTCCTCCCACGCCCTCTCATCACTCTTTGCGTTCCGGGTAATGGGCCTGGGGCAGACCATCACCATCGCGGCCATAGTGCTGATGGTTTTCCCGGATGAACTGCCGGAGGACCCGATGTTCAGCCTTCTGAAGACCATCGTCATCAGCCTCTTCTTTTTGGGTGTATTGGGTCTGCTGTTCATGGGGAGAATAGAGCGGTTTTTGGAGGTGATCGCGCCGAGAACGCGGCTAGAGCCTCTGATGCTGAAGATTCGCGACCTCTACTCCACCTTTCTCTTCTACCTCAGCCACAAGGACGCCCTCGCCGCTGCATTCATCGGGGATCTTTATGTCCAATTCGCGAAAATATTGAGCATCTACATAGTCGCCCTGGCGCTCGGTTTCGATGTCGGGCCCACCCCATTTTTCATACTGGTGCCGGTGGTGAACATACTGGTGCTGCTGCCGGTCTCCCTGGCTGGCCTGGGAGTGCGGGAGGGGATGTATGTCATCCTCTTCGCCCATGTGGGGCTCAGCGCCGCCCAGTGCCTCACCATGTCGTTGCTCGGTTTCGGGGTGAACATGCTCATGGTGCTTGCCGGGGGAACCGTATACCTGCTATTTGGTTTTCCGGAAAGCGAAGGAATGAACAGAACCGGCGCCCCCAAGGCTCCATAAAGGTATAATACCTCATGGCTCCGGAAGTATACTTTTCCATCGGCTCCAACTCGGGTAACGCCAAGCGGATGGCGCAGAGGGCCATCGAACTGATCGTGGCCATCAGCGGGGCCAGCCTGATCGGGCGGGGAGGGCTTTATGAAACCGAGCCCCAGGGGAAGATCGACCAGCCATGGTTCGTGAACACCGCTCTGGCGGTGCGCCTGGAGATGGAACCGGAAAAAGTGCTGGAGGAGACCAGGCGGATAGAGGCCGAACTGGGGAGGACTCCTGGCGAGCGCTGGGGACCCAGGGAAATTGACATAGACATCATTTTTCATGACGATACCGTAATGACCACCGAGGAGCTGACCATCCCCCACCCCCTTGCCCATATGCGCAGGTTCGTCCTGGCCCCCCTGGCCGATATTAACCCTGGCCTTGTTCACCCGGTTCTGGGAAAAACTGTGATCCAGTTGCTGGACGCACTCCCGGAAGAGGGGCAGACAACCCGGCTGATCGAACCAGCGCCGGAGGAGGGACCGTGAAAAAGTATATCGCCCTGGAAGGCCCCATCGGCGTGGGCAAGTCCAGCCTGGCATGCAAGCTGGCGGAAAAATTCGGTGTGGACCCGATCCTGGAAGAGGTGGGGGAAAACCCGTTTCTGGAAAGTTTTTATGATAACCGGGAGGCCAACGCTTTTCAGACTCAGCTTTTCTTTCTGGTGAGTCGGTACAAGCAGCTCTCCCGCCTGGCGCAGATGGAACTGTTTAACCAGGCGGTGCTGGTGGACTACATCATGGAAAGGGATATGATATTCGCCCAGTTGAACCTGGACGACCATGAGTTCCGTCTCTATCTGGAGGTGTATAAGCAGCTGGTAAAGTCCGTACCGGAGCCGGACCTGACGGTCTATCTGCAGGCGGACACGGCCACGCTGATGCGCCGGGTCCACCGCCGCTCCAGAAGAGTGGAGCAAGCCATGACTGAGGATTATGTGGACCGGGTAAACCAGGCCTTCAACCAGTATTTTTTCCGCCACTGTACCGGGCCGTTGCTGATCGTCAACACGAACAACATCGACTTTGTGAACAACCAACAGGACTTCGAGACACTGGTGGCCAAGCTGGAGGGGGATATTCAGGGAAGAGAGTATTTCAATCCGCCAGGGAGCGTGTTCTAGCCGCCTGCAATACCGGGAAGCATTCGATCCTGGCTTGCGGGCAGGCGCCCTCTTTTTGGCGTTGAGGATCCGGATGGCGTATTTGCGGTGGTAGCCGCAAACGGCGCAGAATTCGGCGAGGATGGCGCCTTTTTCCTTGCGTCCGGCTTTGCGGTATCGGACCCTGATCTTGGCAAGGCATTCTTTTCGCGAGTTTTTCCCCATATTCCACGCTCCCTTCGGTTACATGAAACATGAGGCACCGAATCATTTTCGCCCCTTACTTCGGTTACATTTAATTTGAGGCAATTCGCTGTGGTGGGAGTGCGTGGCGCCGGGGAGCATATTCGGGTACAATGATCAATTTGGCGGGGCCTATGTTTCGCCGGAATGATTTTTATCCAATGGAAAATGCGATGGCAAAGAGAGTGATCCAGACCGACAAGGCGCCCAAGGCTGTGGGGCCATATTCCCAGGCTGTGAGGTACGGGCACCTGGTGTTCACCGCTGGCCAACTGGGGCTGGACCCGGTCACCGGCAAGCTTGTGGGCTCCGATGTTGGAAGCCAGACCCGGCAAGCCCTGGATAACCTGGAGGCGGTGCTGTGGGCCACAGGATTGTCACTGGCTCATGTTCTCAAAAGCACCATCTTCCTGGTGGATATGGATGATTATCAAACCGTAAACGCCATATACGCCGAGCGACTGGGCGTTGCCAATGCGCCCGCCCGTTCCGCGATGCAGGTGGCCAGGCTCCCCCTGGGGGCGCTGGTGGAGATAGAGATGATCGCCGGTGGAGATGAGGGATAGGCTGAGCGGATGGTAAATTCGATGACCGGCTACGGTCTGGGTGAAAGCGAGATTGAGGGGCTGAAAGTGACTGTGGAGGCCAGGTCCGTGAACCATCGCTATATAGAAGTGGGCGTGAAAACGCCTTACAAGAATTTTGCGTTGGACGACCTGGTCCGTAAAAAGGTGAAGGGTATTTTCAACCGTGGCGCCTTCGAGGTGCTGGTGGCTCTGGACAATGCGGAAACAGCAGTCGAGGTGCGAATCAATGAGCCACTGCTGAAAGGGTATCTGAAGGTGGCCGGGGATATCTCCGAGAAGTATGGCATCCCTTATCCACCTTCTTTTGGTGAGCTGGTTCAGGTCCGTGACATGTTTCAGGTGGCGGGGGACGCCATGAATACCGATATGATGGCCAGGCCCCTGGAGGCTGCGCTTGATCAGGCCCTGGAGAAACTGGCCCTGATGCGGGGCGCCGAGGGGAAGCATATAGCCCTGGATCTTGCCGGGCGGTTTGCCAGAATCGGCCAATGGGCGTTGGTCATCAAGGAATTGAATGATGGCAGCGTCAAGGAGCGATTTGCGACGCTGAAGGAGAAGGTGGAAGCTCTGCTGGACGCCGTTGCGGTGGACGAGGGGCGATTGGCCCAGGAAGCGGCTCTGCTGGCGGATCGTAGCGATATAACTGAGGAACTGACCCGCATAGAGAGCCATTTGCATAAAGCGGGGGATATCCTCGGCTCGGAGGGCCCGGTGGGGCGGCAATTGGAGTTTATGCTCCAGGAGCTGGGCCGGGAAACTAACACCATCGGCTCCAAAAGCTTTTCCACAGAGATCACGCGGCTGGCCCTGGAGATAAAGGGGGAGCTGGAAAAACTGCGCGAACAGGCGCAGAACCTGGAGTAGGAATGAGCGAGCCAGGATCGAAAGGAATACTTTTCGTCATCTCCGCCCCTTCCGGCACGGGGAAGACCACCGTGGCCACCATGATCCTGAGCTTGGTGGATGATCTCCGTAAAACGGTTTCTCACACTACCAGGAAGATCAGAGATGGCGAGGAAAATGGGGTGGACTACCATTTTGTGGATGAGGAGCGTTTCCTGGGCATGATCGGGGAGGGTGACTTTATAGAGTGGGCGCAGGTGTTCGGCAATTATTACGGGACATCGGCCAGGGAGATCGAAAGCTCACTGGCCCTGGGCCATGACCTGCTGCTGGTGATAGACGTGCAGGGCGCGGCAAGCGTCCGTTCCACAAAATCGTTTTTCAGCAGAACGATATTCCTGCTGCCGCCGAGCATGGAGGAACTGGAAAGGCGGCTGGTGGGCCGGGGGCAGGATTCGCCAGAGAGTATCCGGATGCGGCTGGAATCGGCCGCTGGGGAAATGGGCCACAGAAATGATTTCGACTACCAGGTGGTTAACGATAAACTGACCTCCACTGTGGAGGAAGTGCGGGATATTATCCTGGCCGAGCGGGAAAAACATCGCGGCGGGAAAGGGAGCTGAGAAGTACATATGAGCAAGTCGTCTAATACAAGAGCGATTTTTCTGGTTTTATCGGTGAGTATCGCGGTTCTGGCTGCCGGGGAGCTGGTGAAGTCGAAGCTGGATGAGGATTCGGAAACGGGAAGTCGGATCCGAAAGATGGAATCGGAGATCGTGCAACCGCGGCCCTTTGAGAGGGCGGAGATGGCGGTGGGGGGCGCCCTGGAGGGGCCATACCCGTTTTTCGATCAGAATGGCAAACCTTTCGAGCTGACCTCCTGGCTGGACAAGCCATTGGTGATATCCTACATTTTCACGGAGTGCCCAATGGTGTGCCCCACCATATCGGCCAGCCTGGCCGACTTTGTGAAAACCGGCTTCAAGGATATAGGTGTTGATTTTAGAATCGTGACGGTGGGCTTCGACCCCGCATCCGACAAACCAGCGGCTATGCTGACTTTTGGGGAGAAATTCACCTCCGATTTTTCAAACTGGAGATTTGTCACCGGGTCTCCGGAGGTAGTCCGGAGGCTTTCCAATGATATCGGGGTCGTCTACGAACCGGACGATCAGGGATCCTGGAAGCACACGATGGGAATAACCATTGTCGCGCCGGGGGGGGTTGTGTCCAGCCAGCTTTTTGGCATGGCCTTCAACACGGAGGAGCTGGTGGCCGACATAGAGAAGGCTGCGGCCAGAGGGGAGAAAGGATGACCGGGCCGTTGATGGTCGTCTTTCCCGACGCGCCAGAGGCAATGGAGGCTACATGCTTCTATATGTAGTCGAGGCAGTGGTGCCGATTCTGGCGATCCAGCTTGTTTGGGCCGGGAGGTTGGCGCTACGCAAAGAAAAAGAGAGGCACAAACGGATCGCCGCCATCCACGCCTCCAGCATGTGGGCCTCTTATCTGTTGGTGTGGGGATTGATTATGCTCGGGCAGACAATGAAAGGGAACGCCGCTCGGTGGATTGTGGAGACCCACCTTGTAATAATCTACATAATCCCGGCGCTCCTGGTTTTCATGATGGCCACTGGTTTAAAAGGGATACGAAAGCCCCATATGGCCCTGGCTGCCCTATATGTGGTTCTATGGTCTGCGGCTCTGGTGACCGGGGCGATGATCTTCCTCTCGCATCGCGGATTCATTTAACCAGCCAGCGCCTTGGCGCTCCCCCCTTTGGCGCTTCGGCGCTCCCTCCTATTTACACCATGACGAGGCCAGAGGCGCCCTCTGCTCATCAGGTTAGACTGGATATAGCATGTGTAATCCTCACAGGGATGATTCCTGATATCGTTTCTTCCCTTGTCAAAACCAACCCGAATATAGTTAAAATACAGAAGCAAAGAGAGGAATAGGGGTGTTCAGATGAAATATGTGGATGTAATTTGACACACGTTTTTGTTTATACATGGTATTGACACTATCCCGTGTATATTGGATAATTGAGTTTCTGGAAATTTGGGTCGAGCCGGGATTTGATGGCTGACTACACAGGTTTACCTTGGGAACGGATTGGGGGTTTTGCCTATCGGGGCTTGGATAGAGGAATAGGCCGACTGGTGGGCGTAAATCAACCGTTTGTAATACAGTATCTTGGTCAGGTTTAATTTATTTTTCAGGAGAAAGTCTATGGATCATACTGCGGAGGGACATGCTGGCGGCCACCATTGGGAAGTCAGCATCTACCCATTCATTATTGCTTTGGGCATCTTCCTTCTGGCGCCGATGGCATTTGGGCTGATTTTCGAGTATAAAATGCTTGGAATCGGACTGGCCTTTTTCGTTGTCGGGCTGATATGCGTTTTTATCGGGGTGCTGGGCTGGGTTAACGAGGCTATAGGGCAGAAAGAACTCGGTTATTCGCTGACAGGTCTTCCTATCTTCATCGTCTCGGAAACGATGATATTTTTGAGCCTTTTCTCAGCATATTGGATGATGAGGCTGTCTGCGGACACATGGCCGCCGGAAGGCTCTCCGGAAATCGGCGTTGTCCTCCCTGTCTTCATGACCATTATCCTTATCTCCTCCTCTGTCACCTTCCATATCGGCGAAGGGAAACTGGACGAAGGGGATAAGGCGGGCTTCAAAACCTGGCTGCTGATCACCATGGCGCTGGGGCTTCTGTTCCTGGGCTGCACTATTTATGAGTATAACCACCTGATCCACGAAGGGTTCCGCTGGGGTACCAACGCCAAGAGCACGGCGTTTTATTCCATCACCGGCTTCCATGCCTCCCACGTTTTTATTGGGCTGGGGATCTTCCTGTTCCTTCTGATCCCGGCGCTCAGGGGAAAGACGAACATGACCTTCACAATGGCCGCGGGGACATACTGGCATTTCGTGGATATCATCTGGTTCTTTGTCGTCAGTCAGATCTACTTCTGGTAGACGAAGATGAAGACGATCACGATATCGGTGTTGATGGCGGTGACGGCCCTGGTGGCCGTGTCGCCGGCGGGAGCTGCTTTCCGCCCCACCGATTCGGAAATCGATCCGGCGATGCTCCAGGTGGAGGAGAAAAAGGTCCTGGGCAACAAGATCGACGGCGATCTGGTGTTTGTGGATGAGACCGGCCGGGAGTTTACGTGGAAGGAGAAGGCGGATCGCGCTCATGTTCTCGTGATGTCGTACTACAGCTGTGAGGGCGCCTGTCCGGCGTTCTCCGCGGATCTGGCGGATATCCTGGGGAAGACCCAGGCGCTGGGCCGGGTGGTGGCGGGAAAGGATTATGACGTGATCACAGTATCTTTCGACAAGAACGACACTCCTATGGCGGCCGCCCATTTCAAGCATATGCTGGACCTGCCGGCGGAGCTTTCGGATAACTGGTCTTTCGCGTCGCTAAAGGACTCGATGCAGATAAAGAAGTTCGCGTCCGGATTGGATTTCCAGTATTTCTGGTCGTTTACAGACAGGATGTTTTATCACCCAAACGTTTATTATTTCATTTCGCCGGAAGGGCGGGTGGTTCGGGTGCTGCACAGCTCCAAAGTGGAGCCAAATGATATGCAACTTGCGTTGATAGACAGTTTTTTCAACAAGCTGCAGCCATCTCAAGTGATCACAATGGCGATAAGTTTTTGCTATAGCTACAACTATAAGGATGGGAAGTATGGAATCAACTACCCTCTTTTTTTCGCCATGGGATCTTTGTTTATCGGAATAGGAGCGTTCGGAGTGGGCGCTTTCATAGTTAGAAAAAGGGGCAAACCCAAGGAGAATAGGATATGAGAATTAAGGCTTTTTCGGTTATGGCCGGGGCGGTGGCCATGTTGGCGTTCGCCTTCCCGGGCGAGGCTCTGGCGTTGAACGACCACACGCCGGAATGGGATAAGGTGTGGATGCATCTGCTAATAGATGTGGGTGTCATCGGCGCTATATTTTTGGTTGTATCGATATATTTCCTGCTTTCGTACACTCGCAAAAGTGAGGGTGAGGTGGGGAAATTAAAGCAGATGTCTTTCGGCAATTCGCTGGCCTGGGCGTTAATCCCGGCGTTTATATTCATGGCGGACGATTTCTACCTGGCGGCCCAGGGATGGAATCTGTGGAACAGCCAAAGACGAGTCCCGGAGGGAGCGTACGAGATTCAGGTCACTGGCCGCATGTGGGGCTGGGACTTTGCGTATCCGAATGGCGCCATGAGCAGTTCCGATGTGGAATATGACGAAACGGGACTGGTCACTGGCATCGATGGCGACGGGTTGGTGGTGGCTCAAGGCACGCCTGTTGTGCTGCGCATGAGCAGCGCGGACGTAGTGCATTCGTTTTTTATCCCAGATTTTAGAATCAAGGAGGATCTGATGCCAGGAAGGATCACCTACCTCTGGTTCAATCCCAAGGATGCCGGGGAGCATGTCTATACTTGTACTGAGTTTTGCGGACTGGATCATTCCCGGATGTACGGCAAAGTGAAAATACTCCCTCAGCCGGAGTTTGACGCGTGGCTGGCGTCCAAGAGCGAGGAATAACCAGCCAGGCTGATTTGGCAGAAAAAACGAAAAACCTAAAACAAGGCAGGAAATATGAAAGAATGGATTTTTACTACCGACCATAAAAGGGTCGGAATCCTCTACCTTATCGGCACTCTGGCCGCCTTCGCCGTGGCGGGGCTCATGGCGCTGGCGATAAGGTTGGAGTTGTGGGAAGTGGGACCTGGCATTTTAAGCCCTAACCAGTACAACGTGGCCCTATACTTCCATGGGGCCGCCATGATCCTGGGCTTTTTGATTCCGGGACTCACAGGCTTTCTGGCCAACTACCTGATCCCGATGATGATCGGGGCGCATGACGTCTCGTTTCCCAGGATCAATGCTCTTTCGGTGTGGCTATACTGGTTCGGCATCGTGCTGGCCCTTTTGACCTTCGTCATCCCGAACCCGCCGGATATTATGTGGACGGGCTACGTGCCGTACGCCTCCCAGTACACCAGCGGTAACTCGGCGTTCTACGTCTTCACCGTCCACCTGATCGGATTCTCATCGATCCTGGGCTCGGTGAACTTTCTGTGCACCATCATATACATGCGCGCGCCTGGCATGGGGTGGAACCAGCTCAACTTCTTCGTCTGGACCATAGCAGGCGCTTTCGTGATTCAGCTTATCTTCGTTCCGGTTCTGGCCGCTGCGGTGACCCTGCTGCTGCTTGATAAGTATTTCGGAACAGCTTTCTTCGTCCCGGACAGTGGGGGCGACGTACTCTTGTACCAGAACCTCTTCTGGTTCTACAGCCATCCGGCGGTTTACGTCATCCTGTTGCCGGCGGTGGGCGCGCTTATGGAGATCATCACCACCATGTCGCGCAACCAGGTGTTCAACTACAAGGTGGCGGTATACGGCGGAGTGTGGGGCGTGGTTCTGCTCGGCTCCGATGTATGGGTGCATCACCTATACACCTCTGGGCTTGCGGATTGGCTTCGCATAGGCATGATGGTCACCACTTTGATCATCTCGGTGCCCGTCGGCCTGCTCACCATCTCGCTGGTGGGGAGCCTATATAGGGGTTCCATTCAGTATTCCACCGGAATGCTCTACGCGGCATCGTGCCTTTTCCTGATCCTCCTCGGCGGGCTCACCGGCATCCCGCTGGCCATGACCTCGCTGACGTTGCATCTGGCGGAGACATATTTCGTCATGGCGCATTTCCACTTCATCATGGGTATCACGGCCACTTTCGCCCTGTTCGGCGCTATCTACCACTGGTTCCCAAAGATGACCGGGAAAATGTACAGCGAGACCCTTGGCAAGATCAGCTTTGTGCTCAACTTCATTGGGGTGAACGTCACGTTCATTCCGCTGTTTGGTATCGGGGTCGAGGGGATGCCAAGACGTTATTACGACTACGCCATGTTCCCCCAGTTCCAGGGAGCGCAGCAGATCGCCACGGTGGGGGCGTTCATAATCGCCGTCGCCATGGCGCTGACTTTTGTGAACTGGATTCATGGCGCCATCGCCGGACCGCCTGCGGGAAAGAACCCTTGGGGTTCGGCGTCACTGGAGTGGACCCATGCCGACTCCCCCCCGGGGCCGGGCAACTTTCCCACTCCTCCGACCGTTTCCGAGGATTGGACTCCGTACAATTACTAGAGGCTTGACTTTTTAAAGCCCGTAATGCGGTAATATATTGGCGGGTCTGGTATCGTCCCAGAAGAAGGGATGGCCGGACCCGCCTTTCTTTATCATTTTTGAATTATATTTATCAGATTCCGGATTCAACCACGGGGGGAGAGCGTGATTAGGGTAGTAGTCGGTTTGGCCATAGCGGCCACATATATACTGATGGTGATGGGCAATGTGGTGACCACCTCAGGCTCCGGCCTGGCTTGCCCCGATTGGCCTCTGTGTCATGGCGCGGTGATTCCACCGCCACCATACAACAACTGGATAGAAATGGGCCACAGATTGATGGCCAGCCTCACCGGGACTCTGGTACTGCTATCCACCATACTGATATGGATGAAGGTCAAACGAGGAGTCCCCAAATGGTTCACTCTTGTGGCGCTGATCCTCACCGGCATAGTTGCGGGTCTGGGGGCTTTCGTGGTGCTCTCCGAGGCGCCGAACCTGGAGAGCCTGTTCGACGTGCTCCTGATCTCCACCCACATCATCCTGGCCGCCACCATCTTCACCCTCATGATATTCACCTTCCGCATGCTTCCCCAGTCACCGGGAAAGAAGGTGGAGAAGTTTTATCTGCTGATGCTCGGGTTTGTGGTGCTGCAGGTGCTGTTGGGCATCCTGGTGCGCTATGGGCAGGCTTCCCTGGCCTGCCCCGATTTCCCCTATTGCAAGGGGGTGTGGATTCCTGATTTTATCGATCTGAAGATCACTCTCCAGTTTATCCATCGCGTGAACGCACTGATTATATTCACGATTTCCCTGGCATATATGATAGACTGTCTCCGAAAAGGGCATGATCGGCTAAGCGCCTCGGTGACTTTTGTATTCATCCTGGCGCAGGCCACCATCGGGGCGTACATCATCTGGAGCAGCATGTATTTTCCATATGTTGTTCTCCATGGCGCCAATGGCTTCGCCCTTTACGGGTGGCTTGTGTATAAGGCAGCGCCTCATTTCAAATCAGAGAATCTGACCGAGGGGGTTTAAGACCGCATGAACCGGGAGAACGTGACAGTGTACGTGGCCGACCAGGCTGAAGGATGGCTTCCCCCTTTCCTGGTGGTGATGAAGCCCGGAATTGTGGCCATGGTCATCATCTCCGCCCTCTGCGGTATGTACGTGGCGGGTCCGGGATTGCCCACTTCCTCGGCGCTGGTGTTCTGGACAATGTTCTCCATTGGCCTGGCCAGTGCCGCCGCCGCCGCACTCAATAACTACATAGACAGGGATATTGACCTGATCATGAAGCGAACCAGCGGACGGCCTATTCCGGCCGGCTCCCTCTCTCCGGCCGGGGTGATGATTTTCGGTGTGACGGGAGCCGTGATCTCCGTCGCGGCCGCCTTCGAAGAGATAAACACCATGACGGCGGCGCTTCTGGCCGCATCAATTTTCATATATGTGGTGGTGTATACGCTGGTGATGAAACGCAGAACCCCATGGGCCACCTTCGTCGGAGGGATAGGTGGCGCCTTGCCGCCGGTAATCGGCTACACCGCCGTCCGCCCCGTTCTGGATCAATACGCTCTGGCCATGTTCCTAATTATTTTCACCTGGCAGCATCCCCATTTCTGGTCGCTGGCGCTCAAATATATCGAAGAATACAAGGCCGCCCGGGTGAATAACCATGCCGTGGTCGTGGGCGTGGAGGGGACCAAGCGCCGCATCGCTCTCTGGACATTCATTCTGGCTGTCGTCTCTGTGATGCCATGGTATATCGGTATGGCGGGGGGGATATATCTGGCGGGAGCGCTCATTTTCGGCATCGTCAACTTCGCCATGGCCATGGTTTTTCTTTTCTCCCAGGCCAGGCTGGCCATGAGGATTTTCTTTTTCTCCCTGATCCATCTGCCAGCGCTCTATCTTCTGCTTCTCCTGGATTTGACCATATAACGCAGGCCTATACCCATGAGCGACGAGGAGGAAAAGTTTTTCATAAGCCAGCGGACACTGGTTATCATCCTCATTGTCTTCGTATTCCTGATGTTCTCTGGCATCATCATCAAATCCGTCATCTCGGGTCACGTATAAACTAACGCCAGGACAAGCTTTCAGGAAACTGTTTCCCTCGGTCAGGGATGTCTGTGAGGCTTTGGCGCGGATTAAGGTTCCGGGAATGATAAAATGACTCCCTAAACGGATATTGCCGACCTATGGACCAAGAGGATAGAAGCCGGGATCTTTTCGGGGAAGACTCCGCCCCCCGTCCATTGGCGGACAGGATGCGCCCAGCCACCATGGAGGAGTTCCTGGGCCAGGAGCGGCTCACCGGGCCAGGGAGGCCTCTGCGCCAGCTTATTGACTCGGGCAGGATTCCATCCATTATCTTCTGGGGTCCTCCCGGCTCAGGAAAGACAACCCTGGCAAGGCTCATCGCCGCCAGCCAGGAGGCCAAGTTTGTGGAGATCTCCGCCGTGGCCGCCGGGGTGGCGGACCTTCGCGCGGCGGTGGATCTGGCGCTGCGGCAATGGCGTGGCTACAAACGAAAGACAATCCTGTTCATCGACGAGATCCACCGATTCAACAAGGCCCAACAGGACGCCATCCTCCCCCGCGTGGAGGATGGCACGGTGACCGTGATCGGCGCCACCACAGAAAATCCCGCCTTCGAGGTGATCCCGGCGCTACGCTCCCGCATGAGAATCTTCAAGCTGGATCAGCTTGGCTTTCACGATACTAGGGAAATGGTACTGCGCGCAGCCCGCGATCCGGACCGGGGATTGGGAGCCCAAGGGTTGGCGGCCAAAGGGCTCCATATGGAGGTGGATGTGGTCGACAGGATAGCGCAAATCTCCGGTGGGGATGGCCGGGTGGCGCTAAACCTTCTGGAGGCGGCAGCCCATGCCACAGGCCAAGCGCCGATCACCATGGAGCTGGTGGATGAACTGGCCAGGGACACCGCCATACTGTTCGATAAAATGGGGCAGGAGCATTTCGACCACGCCTCGGCGTTCCAGAAGTCGTTACGCGGTTCCGATCCGGACGCAGCCATATACTGGCTTGCCAAGATGATCGCTGGGGGGGAAGATCCCCGATTCATCGCCCGCAGGTTGATGGTGACAGCGTCGGAGGATGTGGGACTGGCGGATCCCACCGCGCTGATGGTGGCAGTGGCCGCGGCGGAGGCGGTGGAGCGGCTGGGGATGCCGGAGGGGAGGATACCATTGGCCCACGCTGTGATCCATGTGGCGACTGCGCCCAAGAGCAACTCGGCTTATCTTGCCATCGACGGTGCGTTGGCCGACATACAGAAAGAGGGGAGGGCGCTGCCTCCGCCGGACCACCTGAAGGATACCCATTATAAAGCGGCGAAAGGATTCGGCTTTGGCAAGGGGTACAAATATCCTCACGACTTTCCCGACGGATGGGAGGAGCAGGAGTATATGCCGGATGGATTGAAAGGCAAACGCTATTACACACCACTGGACCGGGGACGGGAAGCGGCCATTCGGGAGAGAATGGAGGGGAAGAAAAAAAGGGGGAGGTAGAGCCCCTCCTAGGGTTCATCCGATTCCGGCCACTTTCAACAAGCGTGGAAGCCCTCTAACGCACAGAGCAAATACCACCCGCGATCAACCCCCAGGTTTCTGCGCAAAGCCCGGTTTCAGTCACACATCCAGCTTCAGAAGCTCGCTCATTTTCAGCAAATGCTTCCACTCCTCCGCCGCCAGCGCCCGAAAGAATCCTGCGGTTTTATCCTCCCTGGCTTCTCTGGCCAGCTTTGTATACAGGTCATAGGAGTTTGCCTCCACACCCATGGAGAACTCCAATATATCGTCCATGGTGGCGCTCCTGGCCCATTCCTTGGCGTCGGACAGCTTTACGCCCCCCTCCAGGCAGCATCCCTCCCCGCGATACCTGGAAGTGGCCCCGGCGATATCCTGGCCGACCAGGCTTTTGTATATTTCCCGAATCGAGTCCATATGACCCTTTTCAGACCCTGCCAGCTCCTCCAGCAGCGCCCTGGCATCGCCAGGATCCAAATCATCCAATATGAAGCGATAGAAAGCAGCCGACCCCTCCTCCATGGCCCAGGAGGCGGCCACCACTTCATCGAAAGGCGCTCCGGGCGAGAGGAACACCATCCCGGCGCCAAGGCCGCCCGTGGCCACCAACCCGTCCCAGGCGAACATTCCTCCATCCACATTGTAGACCTCCTTGAAGCCGGAGCTGAGCAGAATGCCCCCCGCGGCGGCGCTACGGTTTCCGGAGCGGCAATAGACATATATCTTTTTGGTCTTGTCCAGTTCGCCCATACGCTGCGGTATCTCCCCCAGGGGGATTAGGACAGAGCCCGGGATTCGGGAGTGCTCGTTCTCCTCCGGCTGGCGCACGTCCAGCAGCAGGATTTCATCCCGCAAGGGGCCGTTCATCTCCTCGCGAAGTTTATCCACCCGCACCGCCGGCGCCGGCTTGAAATATCCTTTCAAACTCATTATTTATCACTCCTTGCATTCATTATGTTGATCGGCGCCACCCGCCCATTCACACCTTAGTAGAGATGATAGCGGCATTATAATGATTCGGCGAATGTCGCCTCTCTTGATGAAGATTTGCTAGCCGCTCATGGCGGCCACTACGACGGGCTGGCACGTGGAAATGTAAACTCAACAAACCGTGCAGGTATGTCGAAGTAATGCGTGCCGGGCTGTGGAATCTATCGCCTTAACCTGTCTGGCCCCGGAACGTCCGCACCGGGAATCCTCCCTCCATATCCACTCTACCCTCCACCACATCCTCTATGGAGATAGAGAAAAGAAGGTCGTTGAAATGCTGGCAAAGCTTGGCCCACAGCGCCTGGGTGACACAGTCCTTTGACTTGGAGCAAGGCTTTTCCAGCAGACTTCTTTCGTCGGCGCATTCGGTGATGATCAGGCTTTCGTCCACGGCGGCGAATATGTCGCCAATGGTTATGTCGGTGGGGCTTTTGGCCAGATAGTATCCCCCACCGGGGCCACGGACAGACTTGACCAGGTTGGCCTTTCTCAGTTTCACAAAAAGCTGCTCCAGGTAGTTCTGGCTCAGGCCCTGCCGCTCGGCTATCATCCCCAGCGGCACAGGCGCCTCTTTTTGACAGATTGTCATGTCCACCATGGCCTGCACTGCGTAATGGCCCTTGGTGGAAATCCTCATGTCGCTCTCACTCTATGACATCCCGTTCGATCGGATCCACGCGCATGCCATCATTTTTCATCGCGTCAATGGCCGCATCCACAGCTTCCAGCTCGCCGGAGATTTCCATCTCCACGGATCCCTGATCCCCGGTGATGCGAGCCTGGCGGATGTTCAACACAACGTCGTGACTTTTTATGATCCTGCTGTATATCGGCTCCGCTATTTTCTCCGGCGGTATGAGCACACGCACCCGAATGGAGGCGATCCTGTCCGGGCCTTCCGCGTCCAGCACTCCGCGATTCCCTTCGCGAATCAGGGCGCCGCGACACTTTAACTCCAGGATGGCCGCATCCACATTCTGGTCGGGACCGGTAAGGCTGAGAACCAGCCAACCGGCCGAGTGGGTCACCGAGGCCTTGTACACCACTGGCTCCAGGCCATGACGTTTCGACAGCGAATAAAGCACCGGTTCGCGGACCAGGTCTACTGGAAATGTAATGGAAAAATATCTGTCGCCCATCGTCTATTTCTTTTTGATGATAAATTCCCAGTCGGTCTTGTTGAACTTATGGGGCCAGAGGATCACCTCGTGCCCCTCGTTCTCCGCGCTGCGTGGCACGTTTTTGGTGGCCGGCTCATGGTCCACCACCACGCGCAACACCTCGCCGGACTCCATCGACTCAAGTTGCAGCTTGGTCTTCACGAAAGTGAAGGGGCACACTTCCCCCTTGATGTTCAGTTCCCGGTCAGGCTTGATGGACATGTTTTCCTCCAATTGCCCTCAAAGGGTTATTATTTTTTGATGGGCGGCCACCGCTTCCACCAGTTCTGCGTACCCGATAAGCTTTATCCCAGCCTTCCCTCCACGGATCATGGCGTCCTCCTTCATGGCAAAGCAGTTCTCCGGCCAGTCTCCGATTTCGGTGTCGAGATCGTGGGCGGCCCTATGTCCGCCCGGTCCCCCGTAGTGGGACATGTGTCCAAACAGCGAAGAGCCATTGAACACCCCATCCTGCATGAGAATCACCCGGTCCGCCGCCTTGAGAGCCAGCCTGGCCAATTCGCCAGGATTCTCGCCCAGGGGCCGGGTCACCAATACCAGAGTTTTCGCGCTCATTTTTTTCTATTCCATGGAAAGTCGCCATGCACTACATCGCACTCGCACGTATCCGGCAGGACAGTGACGATGACTCCCTCGTTAAGGGTCTTGCCCAGTTCCACTGCGGCATGAACTGCGGCGCCGCCGGAGGAACCCACCAGAAGGTTCTCCTCCGCGGCCAGCCGATTAACCATATTGTAAGCGTCCTCGGTCCTTACCGATATCTTGCCGTCCAGCTCGTCCAGGTTGTATATGCCGGGTACCAGGGATGAGTCCATATGCTTGAGCCCCTCAATGCCATGCAGCGACTCCTCCGGCTCAACGGCGTAGCATTTTATATTCTGGTTGCGCAGCTTGAGCCCCCGGCTTGTTCCCATGATCGTGCCGGAAGTGCCTATCCCCGCCAAAAAATGGGTTACCTTTCCTTTGGTCTGTTCCCATATTTCAGGCGCGGTAGTGTACAGATGGGCCTTCCAGTTTTCTGGGTTGTTATACTGGTCCGGCCAGAAATATATTTCCGGATCCTGGTTGTATATCTCCCGGCAGAGTACTATGGCGCCATCGGAACTTTTGAACGGGTCGGAGTAAACCACCTCTGCGTGGTAGGCCGCAGCCATCAGTTGTTTGCGTTCGTTGCACACGTTGCCGGGCATAACAAGCTTCACCTTGTATCCCTTGATAAGGCCTATGAGCGCGTAAGCCACGCCGGTGTTGCCGGATGTGGAGTCCAGAATGATCATGCCTGGGCGAAGCTTGCCCGAGCGTTCTCCCTCCTCGATCATCCGCAACGCGGCTCTGGCCTTCACAGACCCGGAGGCGTTGAGCCATTCCGCCTTGGCGAGTATCTTCACGCCGGGGCACTCTTTGCCCGCGATTTTCGAAATGTTCAACAGCGGCGTATTGCCGATATGTTTGAGTATCTCCGGGGTTATTTCCTCTGGTTTGAAATACGCCGCCGCCGCCAGCTTGCTCATAACCTGCCTCGTCTTACGAAATAATCACATCCGACTCGTCGAGCATCTTTGCAGCGCCTTGCTCGTCGAGCGGAAGAACGTTGTATTTTGTCATTTCCATGCCTGTCTTTTTCATGGATGGTGAATGGGAGTATAGCTTCACCCCCAGCATTCCCAAGGTCTCCAGGCTCTTGTTTATCTCCATGTTGGATGGATTCTTGCCCATTTCGACGCCATTCACCGAATACACCCCATCGTCGATGAACAGGAGGCTGATCTGGTTGTCATCCTCCAGTGTCATCCCCACAGCCATTCGCAGCTTCTCCGCTGTATAAAAGTTCGGCGGACAGTTCACCACCAGTGTCACTCTCTTTTGGGTCATGTGAAACTTACCACCCTGTCGAAGTCCTGTATATATCCGGCCAGGTCGTATTGGCTGCCATACTTTACGCCCTCCACATTTTCCGGCGCCTTTAGCTGGGCGCGGTTGTGGTCGCACACGGTCACCGCTACGCCATGGCTTGTCAGCAGGAGAAAGTCCTCCCTGGCAAGCAGGGTCACGCCGTCGGCCATGGCGAAAACCTGGGTTTCGTGGCCGGCGTCCACTGCGGCCCGGGCGATTTTCACCGCGCTCTCTGCCGAGGGGCTGGAAAAGCCCTTGTGCAAAAGCAGAAGTATTTTCAATGTTCGCCCATCCCGCAGAAGAGTTCGTAGTCTATAAGCTCCGTCACAGTGGGGTTGTCTCCACAGACAGGGCAGTCCAAATCCCGCCGCAGGTTCAGCTTTCGAAACTCCACCTTCAGCGCGTTGTACATCAAGAGTTTGCCCACCAGCGCGTCTCCCTTGCCGAGGATCTGCTTGATCACCTCCACGGCCTGCAGCGTCCCCACCACACCGGCCAGCACGCCCAACACGCCAGCTTCCTGGCAACTGGGCACCATCCCCGGTGGAGGGGGCTCCGGATAGAGGCAACGGTAGCAGGGGCCGGTTTTCGGCTTGAAAACCGTCACCTGGCCATCGAACCGGAATATGGAGCCATGGATATTTGTCTTGCCCAGCATCACGCAGGCATCGTTGACAAGATATCTGGTAGGGAAGTTATCGGATCCATCCACAACGATGGTGTAATCGGAGAAGATCTCCTTCACATTTTCGGCGGTCAGCCGGACGTTGTGGATCACCACTTTCACGTCAGGATTTAGGTTTTCGATAAACCTTTTGGCCGACTCGGTCTTGGCTATACCCAAGGTATCCTTGCTGTGGATCACCTGCCGCTGCAGGTTGGACATGTCCACGATGTCGAAGTCCAGCACACCAATGGTTCCCACCCCCGCGGCGGCCAGGTATTGCAAAATCGGGGAGCCGAGCCCTCCGGCGCCTAGGCAGAGAACCTTGGCGTCAAGAAGCTTGGCCTGCCCCACGCCGCCCACCTCCGGCAGGATGATGTGGCGGCTGTACCGGTATATTTGATCTTCCGTAAAGTCCATGTGGTGTCTCCTTACACGAGGTCAGCGAATTGTCGGCAATGAGCCAAAGAGCCACCGATGGCGGTCTTGATGGCCATATCCCGCATCATGCTAGTCTCGGCCTCCGGCGATGGCGGGGATCACGGAGATGTCGTCCCCTTCGCTCAGTTTTGTGTTTTCCCCGTCCAGGAAGCGGATATCCTCCTCGTTGACGTAAATGTTGATAAACCTTCGCAGCTTGCCTTCTTCATCGTACAGCCGCTCCTTGAAGCCTGGAAATTTCACCTCCAGAGCATCAATCACATCCTTGATTGTCTCCCCGGACCCGGCAATTTCGCTCTCCCCGCTGGTGAGCCGTTGCAGCGGCGTGGGGATGCGGACTTTAACATTCGCCATCTCTCTCCTCGTTAATTTATCGTGCGCATTACATACTTGATTGGATTTCCTTGAACACAGAGAGCTTCGGCTCTATCACCACCGGGCTGGGCAGATGGTTCTCCACCGCCTCAGTGGTTTTGAGCCCCTGTCCCGTGATGGAAATCACTGTTAATTCATCCTTGCCGATCCTGCCCTGCTCGATCAGCTTTTTCGTCACACCAACGGCCACACCCCCGGCTGTTTCCGTGAATATCCCTTCCGTCCGGGCCAGAAGCTTTATGGCCTCCACGATCTCGGGATCGGATACATCCTCACCCCATCCACCGGTGCTGCGAGCCACTTTTATGCCGTAATATCCATCCGCAGGATTGCCGATGGCGATGCTCTTGGCGATGGTGTCCGGCTTCACAGGTTTGAAATCATCCATCCCTGCTTTGATGGCAGTGGTCACCGGGCTACACCCCGTGGCCTGGGCGGCGTAGATTTTGGTCTTCACCTCGCCGATGAGCCCCAGAGATTCGAACTCCTTTAAAGCTTTGTGAATCTTGGTGATCAGGCTCGAGCCGGCCACAGGGGTAATCACATTGTCGGGCGCCCGCCAGCCCAGCTGCTCGGCGATCTCATAGCCGAAAGTCTTGCTCCCATCGCCGTAAAAGGGGCGGATGTTTATGTTCACGAAGGCCCATGGAAATACCGTGGCCACTTCCGAACAGAACCGGTTCACATCATCATAGGAGCCCTTGATACTGATAATCTTCGTGTTGTATATGGAAGTGCCCAGAATCTTGGAGGACTCCAGGTCGCTGGGGATGAAGATATAGCTGTTCATTCCGGCGCTTGCGGCATGGGAGGCCACGGAGTTGGCAAGGTTACCTGTGGAGGCGCAGGCGATGGTGTCGTAGCCGAACTCCAGCGCCTTGTTCACCGCTGCGGCCACCACCCTGTCCTTGAAGGACAACGTGGGGTGGCATACCGAATCATTTTTCAGATAAAGATTGCTCACTCCCAGGGCATCGCCCAGGTTTTTGGCACGGACCAGGGGGGTGAATCCGTTGTCCAGCCCCACGAGAGGGTCCCCATCGATGGGAATCAGCTCCCGGTAGCGCCACATGTTGGCCGGGCGGGACTCTATCACTTCCCTTGTCAGGGCGCGTTTGATTCCCTCGTAGTCATAGCGAACCTCCAGCGGTCCGAAGCAAAACTCACATACATGAATAGGCTCTGTGGGATACTCCCTTGCGCATTCCCTGCACTTAAGCCCCTGCACAAAACTCATATACTCAAATAACCTTTCCTGTCGGAGAATCAGGTCCGGTCCGCCATGGCGTCGGCATGGCGGAAGACCATCACAATGCAATACCAGTCGCTTCCCCGTCGTTGGGTGAACGCATTTACATACAACGACGTACCACCACCACGGGCGCATATGGAAGCGCGCCTGGCCCCTGGGAAATACCCAAGTATCTTACTTGGATATTAGACGATACCTTATTGTTCTTGTCAAGTATAAGGTTCGGAGCGGCTGACCATTGTGCATAGTCATGCTCCTTGCCCCCCCCTATCCCCCCTATGCCGGCGGTGGATAGCTTTAAGAGTGTGGGGAACCGAGCTCAGGATAGGGATGGTGTAAAGATGGATGGCGCGCGCGAAACGTCTTTCTCCTCCAGGTGGAGGAAAAGACGCTCGCGCAACCAGGATCTGGGCATCGTAGCGACACGCAAGGGGCGTGCGCCCCTGGCGCTCCCTGTGGTATTCGAGGCCTTATTGCGCCCTGAACTGGCCAGATTTTGCAACAAATCTGACATTTAGGGTGTAGCCAGAAGGTATGGCCACCATGATTTCCTCTGCTCCGGTGACGGACTCATTAAGCAAGCTGGACCAGCCACGCTGGCAATTCTTTATCTCGCCGGAAGCCTGATGTCTTCTGCCATCCGCCGATGTCATGAAAATCTTGGAGCCTATAGTGTTCCCGTCTTCCACAAAACAAAGCTCCACCTGGTAGGAACATTGGGATGACTTGCCGGGGAAACCGTTTATCCAGTATTGCGATCTTTTCTTGCCAGCGCCACCTTCCTTGAAATCCGCAACCCCGATAATCGTGCCGCATCCCTGCTGGGCGAGGGCGTCCCCGCTTTGGAGGAATAAAAAAGCCATCAACATCAGGCTCATGCCAAGACCAGATTTCCACATAAACTTACTCATAAAAAACTCCTTTGTGTATATGCGTCTTGCGGATTTTATCACAGACGGATAAACAACGCGTTCAACAATATGTTCGCCCCTGTTTGGCGGTTATCCATATTGGAACGGACATCAATGCTTATCTTTATTTCAATCGGATGGCAAGCGGGCGCACCTTCTACTTTTGCGGTTATCTGGAATCCAAATAGAATCGGAACACCGCCTCGCCGTACCGGCGTGCGTCCACCAGGCAAAGACCATGCGCCGCTCTGTCGGGTGGCGCCGTCCGCTTATTCAGCTCAAGGATCAGCATCCCTCCGCCAGCCAGCAACGGCGCGGCCGCTTCCAGGATATCCTCCTCCAGCCCCGCCTTCCATGGCGGATCGGCGAACACATATCCGAACGGGGCTCCAGGGTCACATATTCTCCGCGCTTCGGTGAATACATCACCGCGAATGAGGGTATAACCACAGTCAGGTCCGGCGCCTAGTTTCTTCGCGTTCCTTTGAGTGATTTCCGGCGCGTCCCGTTCCACCGCTGTAACCATGGCCGCTCCCCGGGAGAGGGCCTCCAGCCCCACGGCGCCGGTCCCTGCAAAAAGGTCCAAAAACGCCGAACCCGCGATGGAGGCGCCGATGATGTTGAACAGGGCGCCCCTGGCTTTGTCGGACGTAGGGCGGATATCCCTTCCGCGCGGGCAGTACAGGGCGTGGCCTTTGTACTTCCCGGCGATGATCCTCACTTGGAGGCGTCCTCCTCCCGCTGCTTGATTAGCCTTTGCCCCACCAGGATCGTATCCACCAGCGCGGCAGCCCAAATCAGAAGGGCTATGCCCAGCAGCGGGAACAAGGACATGAGTACCTTGAACGCGTCATCAGTCACAAACAGCGGCTCCCCGGCCATCACCGGGGCGAAAACCATCTGCGCCATGATAAAAGTCCGGACGGTGATATCCACGAACAGGATGGCCGAGGGGATCACGAAGAGCAGCCCCTTGCCGCGCTGACCATTGGCGAACTGCCCCGCGCCGGGCAGAAACGCGGAAAGAAGCACAAGCTCCCACATTGTTTGCGGTTTCACCGGGGCATTGCCTCTGCCAGGGGGGCTGGCCCCCTTGGGTCTCACGCTCCCGGCGCCTGTGTCTCTTTCTGCCATGGTCACACTACCTCTAGAAGATCCTCGAAATGTGTAAAACTTTTAAGGAAACGGAACCTGTCGGCTATCTCGATTCTCTGCAGCTTGCGCAGCCGGTCTATGGAAAAATCCTCCACGGTAAACGAGGCCATCACCGAGCCCATGACGATGGCCTGGCGGAGTATGGTATCGTTCAGCTCCGGCTTGTTCATCCGGGCAATGTGACCCATGAATCCACCGGCAAAAGTGTCTCCCGCCCCGGTGGGGTCGAAAACATCCTCCAGGGGGTATGCGGGGGCGGAGAATATATCGCCTTTATGGAACAATAGGGCGCCATACTCTCCGCGCTTGATGATCACGGTGGAAGGACCCATATCCCGGATGGAACTGGCCGCCTTCTGCAGGTTGTTTGCGCCAGCCAGCATCCTGGCTTCACCCTCGTTGATTATCAGTATATCCACCCTGGCCAGCGTCTTTTTCAGCTCGGCCAACGCGCCATCTATCCAGAAGTTCATGGTATCGCACGCCACCAGACGAGGCTTCTCCATCTGGTCCAGCACCCTTTGTTGCAGCTTTGGGTCGATGTTGGCCAGGAACAGGTAGTCGCTGTCGCGATAACTCTCCGGCAACTTCGGGTCGAAACCCATCAGGACATTTAGTTGGGTGTCCAGGGTTTTGGCTTCGTTCAGGTCATAGCCGTACTCACCCTTCCAGTGGAACGACTTACCTTCAGCGCGCTCCACTCCAGAGGTGTCAACGCCGCGCTCTTCCAGTGTCTCCATGTCGATATCGTCGAAGTCCTGCCCCACCACGGCCACCAGGTTCACCCGGGTGAAGAAGCTTGCGCACATTGAAAAATATGTCGCCGAGCCACCCAGGGCGCGGTCCCTCTCTCCGAAGGGTGTTTTAACCGAATCGTAGGCCATGGTGCCCACCACAACAAGACTCATTATTCTCTCCTATTCTATAACTTACGAAATATTATATGGCGCAAGGCTATTTCCCCTCCCGACCTGGCCAATGGTCGAAGTACTGCATGCTTGTTTTCTTGAATTCACGGATGGAGAAAAGCACATCATACTTGTCTATCCCCACCGCCTCCGACATGCGCCTGGCGATGTCTCGCACCTCCTGCTCCGTCTGGCCATGGATCATGGTGAACAGGTGGTATGGCCACCCCTCGAATGAAGGCCGCTCATACGCATGGCTCACCTCGATAAAGGAGGCCAGCTTCTCGCCTATCTCCTTGCGGCTAGCCTGGTCCGGCACGCTCCATATCCCCATGCCGTTGGCGCGGAATCCGGCCTTCTGGTGACGCAAGGTGGCGCCGAATCTCCTGTAGTATTTCTTTTCGCCGTAATCGCGTACTTTGGCGATCACCTCCTCCTCGGTCAACCCCACTTTGGTGGCGATGTCGGCAAAGGGAGTGAGCGTCATCGGCAATGTACCCTGCAGATGAGCCATTATATCCGCGTCCCGCGGCGTTATCTCCTTTTTCATATTCCTCAATCCCCTCCCGCTTCCTTGAACTGGAAGTCAACCTTGATCTTGAACTTCTGGATCATCGGCATGTTATACACCGGCCCCATCCCGCATCGGCTTTCGATCTCACCCAGAGTGGCGGACACCGTCTCTTCGTCCGGGGCGATGAGGGTGAACCATAAGTTGAACTCATGCGCCCGTTCATAGTTGTGGGTCACTCCAGGGTACTCCCCCACCACTGCGGCTGCCTCCTCGATCCTGCCAGAAGGGACCTTCATCGCGCACAAGGTTGAAGTCCACCCCAGCCCACGGGAATCAAAGCTGGCCCCCAGCCTGCGTATCACGCCGGAATCCACCATCGCCTTCACGCGGTTGAACGCGTCCTCTTCGGACAAGCCCACCACCGCGCCGATGGACTGGTATGGGTGGCTCTCCACGGGAAAACCGGTCTGTATCATATTCAGGATTTTTTTGTCAACATCATCCATGGTCTATTGCCTTGAGTTATGGAAAATACTCCATGGCGGCAGTAAAAGCCGCCGGATCGAACAATAAACTTACACTTTGTGAAGGGGCGCCGTCTAGTCATAAGTGTGCCAGCAAAGCCATATTCCCCCTTCATGCTCCATTGCCCGTCTGGTATCATGGGCCGATCAGTTCCTTCTCCAGGTGACAGTCCTTTTGAATAAAGCGCATCTCTCCGGTATTGTGGCGGCGTTGACCGCGATCCATGTACTCGCCGCATGGGTTATTCCATTGCGCTATCCGGCATACTCCCCATCGGACGATCCAGCCACGTACTGGGTCGGAAAAAGCGCGGCTCACGCCAAGGCTGTCCTCCCCCTGGTTCCAGACAGGCTGCCTGGCCCGCTGGACGCATGGGCCGGTGGTGAGGGCAAGCGCATCGTCATGGAAGCGCCATCCTCGGGGGCGGTGATGGAGATAGCTTTCGCGGATACTCATGAGACGCAGCCGCCTCTGATCAGGGTATCGGCAGGTGAAGTGATCCTGGCCGAGTTCCGGCCGCCGAAAGGATCCGGTGGGGGAAAGGAAGATATATCCGATCCCTTCTTCACGCAAAAGGTCTCCGTCTCCTCCGCCCAACTGGCGTCCTCTGGAGGAGAGGTAACCATCTTTACAATGGATGGATCATGGGCCAGGCTCCATTCCGTCACTTTCCGGGCCATGCCGCCGATATGGGAGGCGCTCATCGCCATCATGGCCCTGGGCCTTTTCTTCTTCTTCAATACTCGCCCAGGCCCGGTGAAGGAGCGGGAAGAAGAGGCGCCGGCCAGCAGCCCTGCGGTCATTGCCGCATCCGCCATCGGTTCACTGGTAGTGGCCATTGTGCTGCCTGGGCCGCATTTCGGCCTATTGGATGGGCTTCCCCTCTCCACCCTGGAGGAGACCGTGGCGCTGATGGTGGCCATACCCGCGCTGGCTATTCTTGGCCCAAGGTTCTTCCGGTTGCGGTTGCCCGCCGCCGCCGCTTTCTTCTTGCTGGCGATTAAGTTGGGGCTCTGGATGGGCGCGCCGGTGGGAGGGATGGGATTGAAAATATTCGACACTCCTGTGGAAGCTGATCGCGGTGAATACAAACGCACATACGACACACTTGTCAACCCTGGCATGTCCGCCAGGATCACAGCTCCTCTTCTCGAAGGAAGCCAGTTTCCAGTAGACTGGTTGTGGCGGCGCGACTCCCGGTTCACTCTCATCTCCTACCCCTTCAAAAGAGAAGCCAGGGAATCCCATCAGGGGGGGCACTGGATCGCCGCGCGCGTAGAGGCATGGGTGGATGTGCCGCCCGGACAGAAGCTGGCCTTCATAACGGTGGGAGCGGAGAAGGGGACGATTTCCGTACTCACATCCGGCGCAGGGGAGAGAGAATACATATCCTCAACCGTAGGTGAGGAGCCCCTTGCGCCGGATCGGCTGATCCCCTCCGGTGTGTCACACATCTCTGGTGACTTTGTCTTCACCCTTGACGTGGCCAGGCACTACGCGCTGGCCCAGGCGCTGGTGGGTCCGGATGGAGATATGGCGGATGCCATAGAGGCTGGCGCCGTGTGGATGGACGAGGACTCCGCCCGCTCTTCTTCCCTCCGGCGATGGATGGCCCGGATAGGCGCGGCATTTTTGGATTGGGGTATGGCGGCGCTGCTGGCGTGGTGGGGGATCTGGACCCTCTCGTATATGCGTAGCCGGGGCGAGGCCAGTCCTGCCCTTCTGGTGGCAGGGATATTGGCGGCTGTCGCTCCCTTTGCCCTGGCGGGGGTGGACCTCTCTTCGGGCAGCGTGGCCTCAATGTGGATCATTCCTCTGATGGTGGCGGGCGCGATGGCGTACTGGGCGTGGGCGATGGCCACAGAAGTCGACGCGGCCCGAAACCAGGCGTTGACAGCCGCCGCGGCTGGGGGTTTGGCGGGTGTGGGGTTATGGCCGATTCTGGTCAACGATTGCGGCGGCGGCGCATGGACTCCCGTGGGATTGAGCACGCTGGTGGCGGGAGTGTTGTACGTCCACTGGCTCAAGGTCCGCCCATCGGGGCAGAATGATAAGGGAGGCGACCGACCTTCCTTCACCCTATTCACGGGGATGTTGATCTTTCCCTGGTTCATCTGGAAATGGCACGATAAGACTGGGAAGTTTTTCCCCTATGACGATTTGTCCGACTTCCTTACCTACCAGGTTTTCGCCCGGGAAATTTGGGTGGAGGGGGACTGGTGGCACGCCGCCGGGGAGCCGGTATTTTTCTACCAACCCGGCTACCGCTACATCGCCGGAGCGCTTCATGCCATGTTCGGCCAGTCGTTTCTGGCCCAGAGTATTCTGGAGCTTTGGGCGATCCTGCTGACATGCGCGGCGTTGGGCGTCATCGGGCGATGGGGGGGGCTTGGCGCCAGGACATCGGCGGTCGCCCAGTTCGCATATATCGCGTTGCTGTTTGGTCCCCACTTCATGACCCATGTGGGGCTTGGCATGCAGGAGCTGACCGCCAACCTGTTTCTCTTCGCCGTGATAATCCTGGTCGCCCGCTCCGGCGCCGATCCATGGCCAATGGCGGTGGCGGGGCTTGTGGCGGTATTGGCGTTCTGGCTACGCTTCGACAGGCTGGGAGTATTGGCGGCGGCGGTAATTTTCTGCATGGCCCCAGCGGGGGGAAGCGCCCGGCAGGCGTGGGGAACATTGTATGGCGAATTTCGCGCCAGGTGGAAACCGGTGGGCATATACCTTTCCATCCTGGCGGCGGGAGTGGCGGCGGTGGCTTTGCGGAATCTTGTATTCGGTGGTGATCCGGCCCTGCTCTATCGGGAGAATATGGATCTTCTGACGTGCAAGGATATGGCTTGCTCCCTGCGCGGATATCGCCAGATACTTGCCGGATCGATCACCTGCCTGGATCGGGCGGGAGTGGTGATGATAGCCGGGGTGGTGGGCGCCATCGCCGCCATGGTTATAAGACCATCATGGCTGCGTGGAGTCCCGGTCTCCATGGGGCTTCTTATCCTGGGGTTGCTGGCCCCCTATTGGGTGGGAGGGCCCACCAATTTCGAGCCGAAGTTTAGCATGCATCTTTTGCCGATAGCCGCCATATGCCTCGTCCTGACGTTTCACTCCATCCTGACCAGAAGGAGGATTTAGCCAGACCGCCTGGTTTCCTCCCTGGCTCCAGGCCACCGAAGCGGCAGAAAAGCAGACACCCCGCTTTTATATTTGACATACTCATCGCCGAACCTGGAGGTCAACCGCTCCTCCTCCAGCCTGGCGCCGAGGAGGATGTATATGGAGAGGATCAGATTGGTGACCAGCGCCGCATCGGTGAGCGGCCTGCTCCATAGCAGAATGAAAGCCAAGCTGTAGAGAGGGTGGCGCACATAGCGAAGGGGGCCGCCGGTCCTGAACTCTCCATCCACAGGAGGAGCGGAGGGCCCATGAGAAGGGGAGAGACCGGAGATGTTGGTCCCCCGATAGTGAAAGATCGCCCATATGAACGCCGCGACTACGGAATAGAAAATGGCCTGGCGCGCCATGTCCCATGACCCAAGGCGCAGCAGCGTCTCCCCTGCCCATCGTTTTTCCATAAGGACCGGCGGAAGGACCGTCACTATGGCGAAGATGTTGTACATCAGGCGATACCATGGGGCCAACCGGCCCATGACTCGCCGAAGGGCGCTCTCCACCGCTGTTGCGGCCAGGAGAGAGTGGAACAGGCAGAACAGCGCCCACGCCGCCGCCAATAAAGCGTATTGACTGGTCATCTTCAGCGGAGTTTAACTGCAAATCTTTCTGAACCGGTCAATCGGTTTCCGGCGGAGGCGGAGTGGCTTCCCTGGTTGACAGCTTGGCTTCCAGATCCTCTATTTTTTTCTTCAGCTCATCCATTTCGCTCTTGCGGGCCAGCCCCGCCTCGTCGAGGGCTTTTTTCACCCCATCCTCCACGGTCTTTTCCAGTTTTTCCTTGTACTCCGCCTGGTTCTTTTCAAATTCCTCGAAAAGCCGTTCACCCTCCTCCTTGCTGGCTTTGCTGATATCCGCCAGATCCTCGGAAAGTTTTTTCAGGTTCTCCTTGGACAGCCATATGGCGCCCATGCCAATCTTGGCTATATCCTTGAAAGCATCAAACATTTTCACACCTCCTGTTAATTGGTTGACTCCATTATTATTCACTCCAGCCTGCCGGATATGGTGATGGCCCACATAATCCTGATCCCCATCAGCAGCGACACTATAAATCCGGCCATTCCCAGCGCCGAATATCCGTAAATCACCGGAGGCGCCTGGGAGCTGAGCAACATGGCCGAGCCCACGAAAAGCGCCGCGTTGAGTATCCCGAACACCAGCCGGTTGGCCGAATGTTCCAGCCCCCTGTGCTCCATATGGATCTCCAAGGACCCAGCCCGGAACCGCTCCAGGATATCCGCCAGCGACGCCGGCGCCGTCTCCATAAAGCTTTCCATCTCGTCATAAAAGCGTCCCAGCTTTATCATCCTGCGTCCCACGGAGTATTTCATGACGTTCATTTTGGTCTGGTATGGGGCCACCAGGGAGATGAGGCTAAACTCCGCGGATAGGCACCTGGCCGAGCCCTCCAGCGTGACCAGAGTCTTTATCAGCAGCATGATTTCCACCGGCAGGACGATGTGGTGGCGGTGGATGACGGACACCATCTCGTTGAGCGCCTCAAAAAGGCGCAGTTTGGAGATGGGAAGCCCGCCGTAATAGGCGACAAAATCCGCTACATCGGCGCCCAGAGCGGAGTAGTCCAGGGCCGGCGGGGTGGAGCCGGCGCGGGTGATTATCCTGGCCAGTTTGTCGCTGTCCTTTTCGATGGCCGCGGAAGCCATGTCTTCTATATGTTCTCGCATCCTGGGGGAGAGCCTCCCCATCATTCCGAAATCGATCAGGCCCACCGTCTCCCCCTCGCACATCATCAGGTTGCCCGGATGCGGGTCCGCATGATAGAAGCCATTGATGAAGATCATTTTCAGGAATATTTCGGCGCCCTTCTGTGCCAGCTTTTGCCTGTTCACCCCCGCCACCGGCTGCTTGGCGATTTCACCAAAGGGAACGCCCTCCATCCACTCCATGATCAGAACCCGGCTGGTGGTGATGTCCTCCCTTACGTAGGGTATCTTCACGGATGGCTCCTCCTCAAAGTCCTCATACAGACTCATGATGTTGCGCGCTTCCCGGTTGTAGTCCATCTCCCGGGTAATGGTCCTGGCAAAGCTTTCCACCGTCTCCCTGGGACGGTAGTAGCGCGACTCGTCCACATAATCCTCCAGCAGCCCCGCCAGGTCCGCCAGGATTTCCACATCGGTCTCCACCATATCGCGGATCCCCTTCCGCTGCACCTTCACGGCCACCTTCTCGCCGCCGGGCAAAACAGCCATATGCACCTGCCCGATAGATGCGGACGCCACTGGCTCCCTCTCGAACTCCTGAAACACTTCCTCCGGGGGGGCGCCAAGTTCCTTGCCCAGGGTGCGCTCGATAGACTCGTAAGGCTCCGGACGGACGTTGGATTGCAGTTTTTTCAGTTCGTCAGACATGGGGATACCCACCAAGTCTGGACGGACAGAGAGAACCTGGCCGAACTTGACGAATGTGGGGCCAAGGTCCGTGAGTGCCCGGCGCACCCGCTCCTCGGTGGAGGCTTCCATCAGCTCCATGGAGGTCTGGCGGCCAAGGATCTCTTTTGCGAAATCCAGGTCCAGACGGTGGGCCCAGTCCGCCAGGCCGTACTTCACCAGTACGGAAAATATCTCCCGATACCGCGTGATATAGCGGCTCGCCTTGCGAAGTTTACCTAAGGCCATGATTCATCAGTTGTTTGTCCCTTATAAGGTAATTTTACACCAACAAACCGTTTAATCGATCAGCAATCGCGTCCAGGTCGGCGTAATTCATGGCGTTCCAGTCCAATGTGGTGTCCGCCTCGGCGCGAGAGGGGGCGGTGAATTCCAGATATGCCGGCTCCACGGTTTCGTTAAACTGGCGGATCACCGATTCCCGGGTACGGCCCCTGTAGGCCACATCCCGCTCTATCCTGCGGCGCAGACGCTCCTCCCGTTGAGCTTCTACAAATATTCTGTACCCGAGAAGCGGCGAAACGGCGGGAGAGTGAAATAGCAATATTCCCTCCACTATCACCACCCCGGAAGGCTGGATCAACGTGGCTTTCGGACGGCTGGAGTGGTTGGCGTAATCATATTCCGGGACCGGTACTGCGCGGCCCAGTTTAAGGCTGGCCAGATCCTGGGCCAACTGGTCGAAGTCCAGCGCCTCCGGCACATCGTAATTCAGGCGGATTCGCTGATTCTCCGGGATATCGCTGTGGTCGATGAAGTATCGATCCACCTCAAGGACAACAGGGCGGTGGGAACCCAGCCTTTGGGCCAGCAGCCGCGCCACAGTGGTCTTCCCTGCGGCAGACCCGCCGGAGATTCCCACAATCAAACACTCTTTCGCTCTCATATCCCTCACATATCCGATTAGCCAGGAAGCGTGTTTTCAAAGTATAATGCCAGATGTGATCGATTTGGGAGGATTGTTGCCCGCCGGGCATTAATTGGGATGTAAAGGCGATCCGGGGCCTTTTACCTGCCAGAGTATCTTAGACCTTGAGGGCGGGGCTCTGCCCGTTTTGTTTTTCGCCATTTGATTTCTAATTATGATTGAACCGAGAGTCTACATTATATCGAGAAAGGATCCGGCCCACATAGCGCTGGCGGAAGCCTTGAGGGTGGAGGGCTATGGGGTAACCATGGCTCCCCCCGGACCGGAGGCGCTCGAATCCATCTCCAGCGCCCTTCCGGAGATCGCCATCATAGACATGGAAGGGACGGATGGCGGCAGGTTGAAGCTTTGCAGGGAGCTGAAAACCAACGAGGCGACCAGGGGGATATCGCTTCTGATCGCCTCGGAGACAGATGTGGGGCGGAGCGTGTGGGAAGGGGTGAACCAGTGGGCCGACGACTTTTTGAAAAAACCGCTGGATCATCATGAGCTTTTCGCCCGATTGAGAATCCACCTGCGGATGCACCAGTATCACATGAAGCTCGAAAAGCTGGTTTTCTTCGCCAGAAAGATCTACGCCAGGGACCTGGATGGGATAGCCCAGGCGATGCGGGAGGAATTTACATCTTTTGTGAGGGCGGACAGGTATTCGCTCTTCGTGGTGGATGATGACGGAAGGAAGATGAGGCTTCTGGTGCATAATCACATAGAAGCCGCCATGGATCACATGGAAGTGTCGCTGGAAAACTCCCCCATCATGGCCGAAGCGCGGCGGAGGCTGACCGCGGTGCTGGAGACAAACTATACCGAATCCTCCTATTTTTCGGGGGCTACCAGGGAAAAGTATTCCGATGACTTTGCGCTCTGCGTCCCCCTGCATGTGGGGGAAGAATTCCTGGGGGCGCTAAACCTAAACGGAAACCAGGCCGGGTTTTTCAACCGGCTGAACATGGACCTGCTGGCGCTGATCGGCGAGATCCTCTCCGCCGGAATAAACAATGCCCTGCGCCTGGAGACCCTACGGCGGCTGGCCATTACCGATGGGCTGACCGGGCTTTTGAACCATAGAAGCTTCCACGAGCGGCTATCCTCCGAATTCGAGCGAAGCCGCAGGTTTTCCACCCCCCTGACATGCGTAATGGTGGATATCGATTTCTTTAAAAAGATAAACGACAAACATGGCCACCAGTCCGGCGACACGATCCTCGCCCGGCTGGCGGACCGGCTGAAAGGGCACCTTCGCAAGATAGATATCGCCGCCCGCTACGGCGGCGAGGAATTCGCCCTTCTGCTGCCCCAGACCTCGGCCAGGGACGCCATGGTTGTGGCGGAAAGAATCCGGGAGGATGTGGCGGCTTCCAGGATCGATACCATGGGGGGCAAAATAAAAGTGACTATCTCCCTGGGGATAGCCGATTCCGACGGGGAGAACATTTACACTGGAGCGGAGCTTTTGCATCGTTCGGACAAAGCGCTGTATGCGGCGAAAAGGGGAGGCCGAAATAAATCCGTGATCTTTGGAGTGGATGAATAACCATGGGACAACTGGCTGGAGTATTGTCCGCAAGCTACCTTCTTGGCGCCATCCCCATGGCCATCATAGTGGGTCGAATTGTGGGGGGGATCGATATCAGAACCGCCGGTAGCGGCAATGCGGGGGCCACAAACGTATACCGCCTCTTTGGTCTGAAGCCATACCTGATTGTTCTTGGTTTCGACATGTTCAAGGGATGGGCGGCGGTGGCCCTGGTGGCGCCGATCGGGGTTGGGGCCATGACCCCGGGGCGGACCGCTGTTTACTGCGGAGTGGCGGCGGTGACCGGGCATGTGTGGACAGTCTTCGCGGGCTTTCGCGGCGGCAAGGGGGTGGCCACGGCGGGCGGGGCCATGCTGGGGCTGGCGCCGATTGTGGCGCTGGTGGCTGTGGGAGTGTACCTGGCGGTGACGCTGACGACCCAATACGTGGCGCTCGGCTCCATGGCGGCGGCGGTCATCTCTCCGCTGCTTGTATACCTGCTGGTTCCCGGCGCTCCGCCGGAGCTTTACATCCTCTGCTTCGGGCTGGCGGTTTTTATCATATTCACTCACCGGGTGAATATCCGGCGCCTTATGGCTGGCGAGGAGGGGAAAACCGATTTTTTGTCCAAGTTGCGCCGTCAGAAGAAGGAGTAGAGGACAATTTCAACCGCGCGGTTTGCTGGTCCTGATTCCGGTTTTTGTTGCGGCGCCTGAAATACCCCACACCGTCGGCCGCCATGTTGTGTAAAATCATCTAAAGGTGGTGCTTTATGGATGAATTCCCCCGCGTTCGAAGCGTACAGGCGATGTCCTATGAGGAGGAGGGCGGCCAGATGGTTGCGCTTAACGCCAATGACGGTCTGGCCGACCAGGCTGTGGTGGTGTCGCTTCCAGCTTTCTACCTTATCACCCTGATGGACGGGAGCCGTGACATCAACCGCATATGCGGGGAGTTCCAGCTCCAGTTCCAGAGGGAAGTGGCTCCGGCCGATGTGGAAAACCTTGTGAATCAGCTCGATAAGGCGCTGATGCTTGACAATGACCGGTATCGCCAGGCGGCTAAAAGAGCTCTGGATGAATTCCTCGTCGCGCCGGTCCGGGCGCCGGTCCACGCAGGCAAAAGCTATCCCGATCAGGAGGAAGCCCTTTCGTCGATCATAGAAAAGGAGCTTGCCGACCACCCTGCGGCAGGCGCCGATTCAGCCGAGTCGGTAATCGTGCCGCATATCGATTTTCGGGTTGGCGCGGCGATGATGGCAGAGGGGTGGCGCGAGATTCCTTCCGGTCCAGACAATGTGATAGTGATACTCGGGACAGGGCACTACCTGGCGGATGATTTTTTTGCCTGTATCGACAAGGACTTCGAAACCCCCCTGGGGCCTATGGAGGTGGACAGGGAATTCCTGGCGGCGTTGGGGGGCAATTTCGGAGAGGATCTATTTAAAAACCGCATATCTCACAAGGCGGAGCATTCTATCGAATTTCAGGCCCTCTTTATGGCCTCCAGAGCCAGGAAAGGCTCTGCCGCCAAAGCGGTTCCCATCCTTCTCTCCTTTCCGGAGAACATATGGGAGATGGACCACCTTTTGTTCAATGGATCCAGAGTGGATCGATTCGTGGCGTCTCTGGTCAAGACTGCCGCTGAGTGCGGGCGAAAGGTCCGTTATGTGGCCAGTGTGGATTTTTCCCATGTAGGCGCCAGATTCGGCGACGAGGAGCCCTTGACCGATCATAGGCTCCGGATCATTGAAAGGGAGGATCGGGAATTGATGGAAGCGGTGAAAAATATCGACGCCAAACGATTTTTGTCCCGAATTCGCGAATTTAACCCAAAAAACCGCATTTGCGGTTTTCCACCATTGTATGTTCTGTTGAATTTGACCAAAGCCAAACGAGGCAAGATATTGGATTATAGGCAGAACCTGGAAGGAGAGATGGAAAGCGTTGTCAGCTTCGCATCCATGGCGCTTTACGAATAAATAAACAAGTTGAATTATCGATCTGGAACATAAATAAGATTTAAATTGCAATTACCGCTGTAAAAACGTTACTCTATATTCCAAATGGCAAGTTGCTGGCAAGGATATTGCCGTGTGACATTATAGGCTGGGGAGATGTGGTGTTCCATGGCAGCGTGTTGTTTTTCTCAAAGAATTGGTTATTAAGCATTGGCGGGGTGGAAAGAGAAGTTAATATGATGAAGATCGATCCCGGTATCAGTGACGGCTCATTAAATCTATTAAATCCGTGGAGAGCTCCGACCCGCAGAAGGGACGGATTTACATTAGTGGAATTGCTGATTACTAGTACAATCATCGCCATTCTGGCCGTGATAGCGGTACCCCAGTTCGCCGCGTATCGTTCCAGGGCCCTGTGCGGCAAGGCTATGTCGGACCTGACGAACCTTGCCATTTCCCAGGAGTCTTATTTTGTTTTCGCGCAGACATATGTTGCCGCTACTCAGAATCCAGATAACACCAGCAATATGCCGGGGCATATGTGGACTCCCGGAGTAACGCTCATCTCCTCCACAGCCACTAACGCATATTGGGAGGCGGTGACGGATCATGTCGCTTGCAACGATGGCCCATTCACATACAGTAGCGACAAGGGCGGTCTGCGGAGGAACTAAATATTCTCAGGTATTTCTCTCCGCCTGGCTTGACTTAGGTGGCAGGCGCGGTGTATCGTTTTTTCATAATCAGACTACTGGGGGAAACCGATGTCAATCTCTGCTGAGCAAGTGATAAACTCCGCTATCTATAACGAGAAACTGGCCATGGAGCATTACGCTTCTCTGGCGGAGGTCTTGAAAAAAGCCGGAGACGCCAGCGCCGCCCGATTCTTCGAGGAACAGGGGAAAAGGGAAAAGGGTCATTTTAACAGCCTGATGAAATATAAGGAAAAAATGTTTCCAGATTCCAAGGTCGCCGTGGGTGAGACCATTAGCTGGATTACCCGAGAGGTGACCGACGAAGTGGGAAGCTTGGCCGGCCTGGACGATGCCCTGAAGGTGGTGGAAGAATCGGAAAAAGCGGCCGAAAAATTCTATCGCGGCGCCATCGACGGGGCGGAGGAGCAGGAGGCCAGGATACTTTTCGAAAAGCTGGCCGATGATGAGGCCAGGCACGGCAGAATCATGGGTCGGCTGCGGGCTCGGCTGGAGGAGAAGGGGAGCATAGAGCCGCCCGATTTCGCCGACTTGGGAATGGACTGACACACCCGGCAATGCCCTCGCCAAAACCGGGATTTGACCGGCAACTGTGATTGACCTCGCAGGTCTATTTTTCAGCAGGGCCGAATGGCCCGATCATCGGATTTGAAAAGGGTCCTTTGATGTCAGAGGACTTGACAGTGGCGCCCCCCAGCTTTTCCATGGCGGTCTGCTCTATCATGACACAATACAGGTTCTCCCATGGATCTATGGAAATCACGCCGAAAGAAGAATCAAGGTCTTCAAGCGACAGCCCGTACCTCTCGCACACGCTTTCGATAGAAGGTGTCCCTTCCTCCCAGGTGATTTCGTACAACAACCTTGCCATGTCTCTACTCCCGGATGCCTTGCCACCCTCATTATACCACTCACGGCGTTGAAAATGGTATTGGGCAAGCCGCCGGGCCCGGAGATTTCTCCTAAGATCCGGCGGCTTGACATGTACTAGTATGTTGTCACTTCTCCTCCCAACCGCCACTCTCCATCTTTCCCATGAGCCCCTTCAGGTATCCCAGCTGGAAAATGGCCTCAGGTGATGAATCCTCAATCACATAGCGCAAAGCTTCCCAGCTTGCGTCCTCCTCGCCAGGCGCCACTTCATCTTCGGCGTAGGGAAATCCGGCGCCCTCCATGCCAGCTGTGGAAAGTGGATTCGCAGGCCTGGGCAGAGGAGGCCGGCCCACTGGGAATTTGGGTAGAGGAGGGCGGGGAAACGGTGGCTTTATTGGAAAACACAATTTTGGAAATCGTTCGCATAAGTCAAGCCTGGTCTTCGGAAAGAGTTTTTTGACGATCCCGCATCCATTGACCACACCATACCCATGCAGGTAGTCATATCCTGCCGATCCCAGATCCGTGGCCGTGCTGGTCAGAAGATTCCGAATGGCCGAAGGGGCTGTATTCGCCTGGGAGGGATTGTATGGCCTTGCGGACCGTACCGCCGCCACCACTCCTGATACCACGGGGCATGCGGCGGAAGTCCCTCCATCCGCCGCGTAGACCCCGGAGCCTTTGAAGTGTGTGTATCCACAAATATCCGGCTTCATTATTGTCAGGCGGCCGGGCCCGATGGCTGAGTATCCAACGCGGGTTTTGGTGGTGTCCACTCCCGCCACGCAAAGCACTGAACTTGAGGAATTGGCGCCGTAAATTGATCTATCCGTCACATTTTGGCAGCGCCCATCCGGGCAATCCTTTCCGCAGTTTCCCGCTGCGAAAACTATGTCGGCCCCCAGTTTTTCAACTGTGGCCACCAGCTTGTTGAATGGATGGTTTGGATTGTCGCTATAGTTGCCCGGAGCGCCCACCGGCCAGTCCCAGCTAGGGTGGAACATCCCCCAGCTGTTGCTGATAACCATGGTCTGAGGCTTTCCGTATTTCAATCCCGCCTGTAGTATAGAGGAAAGATGCCCGTATGCCCTGATGGCGTCAGACAGAAAGCTGTCCATCAGCACGCCCCCTGGTGGCGCCAATAGCCCGTGCAGCAAGGCAATGTCCAAAATCGTCGCCTTCGGAGCTGCTATGCACACGTCATATGCGCACATGGTCCCATGGCCCACCGGGGCGTTACCTGGCGTGACCACCGATGGATCCCAGGACCAGCTTCTGGCCGCGTCGAAGGATGGGGTTTTTCCCTTGCTGTTCAGGAAGGTCATGTTCACTCCTGTGTCCACCACGGCCACCATCACTCCAGAGCCGTCCATGCCCTTGGCGCGCATGCTATCGACGCATAAAAGCTTTTCCACCAGCAGATGGTCTCCCACCGGCCCTGCGCCAGGGCAAACCTGCATTGATTGAATCTGAGGATCGGCGAAAACTCCAACAAGCTGGCCACTTTTTGCCGCCTCATTCGTTAATTCATCAATATCCCCTTTCTCCACTTCACCCCTGACAATGTAGGTTGACGCCTCCATGCTGGTGTCGATCGAAAACGCCTCCGATGTGTCGTAAAGGTTGTTCGGGTCAAACTCAATCCGGGTCGTGCCAGGCAGGGCCACCGGCCCAAAGGATTCGTCATACTGCAAAAGTTTTAGCTCGGGAACCGCTTTTTTGTCCAGCCTTGGCGCCGCCTCGGACATCATTGCGGACATGTTGGATTCCAACTTCTTGTTGTGCGATAACTCGATGATAACCCTGATTTTCCCCACGATTTCCTCCGTTTCAAGTTGGGCCTGTCTCAAGCGTCTCTGGCGAAATACCGCTGCGCCGCCGCGCCCTGGGAAAGGCGATATAATTATAAACAGTAGTCAAACTATAACAACAGTATCGTGAAGTCAATAATATTATAGACCTGGTCATATACAGGATTCCGCGTCGGGCCACGGCGCGCGTCACGATTGTCCAGATCCGAGGCTAACATCGTGTCGTTTTACAGGATGCCAGCCGGCCACGAATGCAGTATCATGGCGCCATGCGTGAAACGATATTCAATGGCGACTCCTCCCTCATGGCGGGTCAACTGCTCGTCGTCGGATTCGAGGGGATGAAATACACCCGTGAGCTGGGGACATTTTTCCAAAAGGTCCAGCCAGGTGGCGCCATTCTCTTCTCCCGCAATATCAGGGATACCACCCAGACCCGGATCCTCGTGGGGGACATCGCCAGACTGATCGAGGATACAACAGGCGCCAGGGCGTTCATTTGCCTGGACCAGGAGGGAGGACGTGTCAGCCGGTTGCCGGGTGAAAGTTTCCCCACAGCCAGGCAGCTTTGCCAAAAGGGGGGCGAGGAGGCGGTGGAAGCGAGTTACCGGGCGATGGGGGAGAAGATGGCGGGGCTTGGATTCAATGTGAATTTCGCCCCCGTGCTGGATCTGGACACTAATCCGATAAATCCCATAATCGGAGACCGAGCTTTCGGGCCGGATGTGGAGACGGTCATGGTCATGGCGGCCGCCGCCAAACGGGGGCTGGACGCGGCCGGGGTGCTTTCGTGCGGGAAGCACTTCCCCGGGCACGGTGGCGCGGATAAGGACAGCCATATGGAATTGCCGTTGGACATGCGTCCGCTGGAGCGTCTTCTGGAGCGGGAAGTGGCCCCATTCGCCGCGTGGTCAAAGGCCCGGGGCCCCTTTATCATGACAGCCCATGTGGCATACCCGGCCCTGGACAATACCATGCTCCCTGCCACGCTTTCCAAGCCGATGATCACCGGCCTGCTTCGTGAGCGGCTGGAATATCAAGGGATCGTGATAACCGACGATATGGACATGAAGGCGCTGACGGATAACCATGACGACAGAGAAGCGGCGTTGATGGCTCTTGGCGCCGGATGCGATATTCTGCTCTCCTGTCACGACCCGAGTCGGATCACCGCTATCCATGAAACAATCAGAGGAGCCTTTGATGGCGGCTTGCCCGAGGAGGAAATGATCGCAAAGCTTGGGCGGGTTATGAATATAAAAGACAACGATGGTATCATGCGGGATGTTCGATAACCTTTCGCCGCGGATATAAGGAGAAAATGGATGCAAGAGATGAAGTCCGTTTTGGACGAGTACAAGATCACTGCGGCTGATATGGAGAACATGAGGGCCGTGGCGCCGCATGTTGCCCAGGCTCGGGAGTCGATAGCCGATTTCCATTATCAGTGGCTCCTCTCCAATAGCCAGACGGCCAAGTTCTTCCCGGACGAGTTTACTCTAAAAAAGGCTCGGGGGGCCTTCCTCGGCTGGCTGGATGATCTATTTTCCGGTCAGTACGATATAGGCTACTACACCAAGCTTAATAAAATCGGCGCCACCCATGTACGCATCGGTTTGCCGGCCTATCTGGTGAACGTCCAGATGTCTCATATCCGCGGTTATCTGTGCGACTTCATCGCCGGCAAGCTGAAGGAGGATCCGGATTTGACCACAAGGGTGTTGGGCTCGCTAAACCAGATGATCGACATGAACATGGACCTGATGACCCGCTCCTATCGTGAGGAGGAGATGAAAACCCATTTTCTATCCTACGGGCTGGACAGCTTCATCATGACGGTGGCGAAGTGGTTCGTCAGCGGATTCAACATGGTGCTGGTGCTGGGGCTGGTGATCACCGGGGCGCTGGCGCTGGCCATGGCGGTGAACGAGGCTATCCACACCGCCTCCATGGGGCTGGAGCGTGTGGTGCTGGGGCTGCTGGGGACGCTATTGATACTGTGGGTGGTCATCGAGCTGCTCGACACGCAGATCGGACATATCAGAGGGCGCGCTTTCGCCATAAAGGTGTTCGTCTCCGTCGCGCTGGTGGCGGAGCTTCGGAAGATTCTCACTTCATCAATCAGCCACGCCACTTGGGAGGATCAGGCGGCGCTGGCAGGCTCTGTGATGATACTGGGACTTATTTATTGGCTGATATCGAAAACGGAGAGGGCGTAATGGGGGACGCCGATCCCAAAGGCCTGTTTGTGGCTTGAGACTAAACCGAATATATGAATCTTCAAATTCAGGAGAGATATTTACGGGCATGGGATTTAACCACAACGCTGAAATTTATTTTGGCCAGAAGAGTTTTTATATGCTCGTAAATTCGATTCGCCATGCTGTTTAACTCCTATTCCTTCATATTCCTCTATCTGCCAATCGTTTTCATTGGCATGTTCTGGCTGGGGCGCCACAGTCACCGTCTGGCGGCGCTATGGTTGGGGGTCGGCTCGCTTACCTTCTATGCGGTATGGGATGCGCGTTTTGTCCTGCTGTTGCTGGCTTCTGTCGTCTTCAACTATGGAGCCGGCTACTGGATCAGCGTCAATCGAGGTTCAGATAAAATCGGACGATCATATCATTCACTGGTTGCGGCAATATCGGCAAACCTTATTCTGCTGGGTTACTTCAAATACTCCAATTTTTTTGTCCTTTCAATTAACCAGATCTTCGAGAGCCAATTTCAGGGGGCCAGTCTAATCCTTCCCTTGGGAATTTCATTTTTCACGTTTACGCAAATTGCGTTTCTGGTGGACGCCTATCGTGGTATTGCCCGGGAATACAATTTCACAAGCTACCTGTTGTTTGTCACTTATTTTCCGCACCTAATCGCCGGGCCGGTACTGCATCACAAGCAGATGATGCCGCAATTTTCTGATCCTAAAACATATCTCATTAATACAGAAAACGTCTCAGCGGGATTGGCAATCTTTGTTTTAGGATTGTCAAAAAAAGTATTGATAGCGGACAGGCTGGCGGGATACGCCTCACCAGTATTCAAAGCTGCGAGCCATGGAGCGGAATTGATGTTTGCTGAAGCCTGGATCGGCGCACTGGCATACACGCTTCAATTATATTTCGATTTTTCAGGCTATTCCGATATGGCCATCGGACTGTCTCTGCTTTTTAACGTGCGAATGCCATTGAATTTTGACTCTCCATACAAGGCGACTAACATAATCGACTTCTGGCGCCGCTGGCATATGACTCTTTCCGCCTTTTTGCGGGACTATTTGTATTTCACGCTAGGTGGCAACCGAAAAGGAAAGGCGCGTAGATACGTAAACTTAATGGCCACCATGCTTCTGGGTGGTTTATGGCATGGCGCCGGGTGGACGTTCGTAGTCTGGGGCGGGCTGCATGGAGTCTACCTTATGATTAACCACGGATGGCGAAGCTTTAAGGCACGTATGGGGCTGGGGGAAGGTGGCGGTTTGGCTCGCCTGGGCTCTGCCGCTCTCACCTTTTTTGCCGTGGTGATAGCTTGGGTTTTTTTTAGGGCCGATAGTTTCAAATCCGCTTGGGTCATTCTGTCTGGCATGGCGGGCTTCAATGGGTTATCACTGCCCCCCTTTACGCATGCCCGGCTAGGGCCCCTGGTGGAAGGCTTGCCAGCTTTGAAAATCACATTCGGAGGGATGGCGCCGATCACAGGGGTAGGGGCCATCTCCGCCATAATTGCAATAACTTTTGGTTTGGCTGTAGTGTGGCTATTGCCGAATGTACGGCAAATGCTAGTGGCCCACAAGCCAACCTGGGACGACATAGCGGGTAAAACCTCGGCCGAGCCGATATCCATAGGTTATATGAGTCAGATGCTTTCCTGGAGACCTGACAGTAGGTTGTGGCGTATTGTCTTGGGTATATTATTTGGTTTGTCGCTGGCCAGGCTTCACAATGCCAGCGAATTTCTCTATTTTCAGTTTTAGTGGGCCGCCATGGAATATAGAAAACATATATATGCCGTGATTCTGATAGGGCTGCTTAGCGCGCCGCTGTTCTATATCTTCCCGTCGGCTTCCAACGTTACGCTATATCTCCGTGCGCTAGCAGGGGCGCCAGAAACAGCCATAGTAGGCAACTCAGTTATCAGGGCAGTTTCGAAATGCGATAAGGACAAACGTTCACTGGTGGGGCTGTTGCGAAGCGGAAATAGCAGTATCCTGGATATGAGTTTCGGTGGGCAATCAATAGAATACACTGCCAATATGGCCGCTCTGGTGGCAAAGAACAGCAATGTGAAGAATATAATTATTGGTCTCTCCATGCCTTCGTTCAGCTCTTTTGATAACATGCCTCTGCGCGATCTGATCTTTTTTGGATTATCAAACCCAAGCCTATTAAATTCAACCGTTAGAAAACGAATCGAAGAAAAAACGGGCGTATTTGCTGGAAGGATGGCTTTCGGGCAAAAATCATTTGAGTATAAGGGAACTCGATATCCCAGCTATGAAGGACTCAAATACAGGTACTTTATAAAAGAAAAGGAAGCAATGCCGTGCCCGGAAAATGATGGATATGATATGGAGTTTGTCGAGGCGTATTACCACCGGGTGTACAGCTATGATATCACTGACAGGGCAGTAGCCGAGAACGTGGCGTTGCTGGCAAGTTTGAATTCGTCAATTGATAGCCATTCAAAAAGGCTTACTTTTGTGTTTATGCCTGTAAACCATCAATTGATCGAAAAAATGTCTCCTGCCACTGTTGAATCTATTAAGCATAATAGCAAGGCTGTCGCCGCGCTTCTGGAAGGCCAAGGAATAAAAACCCTGGATCTTTCTTACATGCTTCCTAACGAGGATTTTTGTGATCGCTGGTGCGCGTGTGGGCATCTGTGCTATACAGGGCGACAAAAAGTCGCGTCTCGGATTTATGAGTATATTTCAGAAAATAACGATATAGGAAACTAACTTTTCAGCTTTCAGTGGCGAAGCGTATCCTTGCTCAAAGCTTCTGGCGCCCTGAATGACAAATGACTCTTTCCGAATTCGTGTTCCGTAAAGCCAGAAAATATCGCCTTGCCTACACAATCAAAAGTTGACCTTATAGGCGTTCACCGGAGCGCTGAACCCTTTCAGATCCATAGCGCCAGCTTCGTCGAAAATAATCTCCTCACCGCACCCTTCCCGGACCATTTCGGATACTAGGATAGAATCTGGCTGGGCGATGGCGCATGGATCCATCGTGAATCTGCCTGCGCCAGCGGTCGATCAGTGTGGGAGCTACGCCGTTTTCCCGAGCCGCTTGCGCCTTGGTCAAGCTCCCGCCATCAATCTGGGCGATCAGACCGCGCTTGAACTCCTCGTCGTAACGCTGATACTGTTTCTTCATCTGTCCGATTCCTTTCCGGGGATTTTCCCCATTATCGGACAGGCGCACTAATTCCGGGTTAAAAACCCTCCAGTTTCAGGGGTGCAGTTCAGGCATCTTCTAAAGTCCTAATCCGCTTTTGGATGTCGATGAGCGACTTTCAATGGGTTCGGAAATCATTAGATATGTTTTTCTACTGATTACACTGTGATTACATATTGGAGTGTCAAAATCAGATGGGATTAAAAGTATGGCTAACTTATTGAATAATGGTGCCGAAGGGGGGATTCGAACCCCCACACCCGTAAGGACACATGACCCTGAATCATGCGCGTCTACCAATTCCGCCACTTCGGCTAAATGGAAAGATCGATTATAAACCTGTTTTTAAAAAATGCAATGGGCTTGTTGCCGTTGGCGGTGTTATAAAGTAGAATTATTAATTTCCTTTCTGGCGAAATATGTCTGAAAATCCGAAATTTTCTATGGTCGTCCCCATCTTCAACGAGGCGGACAACGTGGATAGGCTGATAGACGAGGTGATCCCCGTGATGGAGAGGCTCAACGGCCCTTTCGAGGTGATCGCCGTGGACGATGGGTCCACCGACACCACTCACGAAAAACTGGAAGCGCTTCGCCTCAAGGAGCCAAGGCTGAAGATTATCCGGTTTCGAGGAAACTTTGGCCAGACGGCCGCCTTCTCCGCCGGATTCGCCCAGGCGCAGGGGGAGATCATCATCACCATCGACGCCGACCTGCAGAACGACCCGGCGGATATCCCCGCCCTGATCGCAAAAATGGAAGAGGGCTACGACATAGTATCCGGCTGGCGATTCGACCGGCAGGACAAGTTCGTCTCCCGCAAGCTGCCTTCCATGATCGCAAACAAAATCATCTCCTGGACCACCAAGGTCCACCTCCACGACTACGGCTGCTCTCTAAAGGTGTTCCACAGGGATGTGGTGAAAAACATAGACTTGTACGGGGAGATGCACCGGTTCATCCCCGCTGTCGCCTCCTGGATGGGAGTGAAGGTGGCGGAGGTGAAGGTGAACCATCGGCCCAGGATCGCCGGTGTCTCCAAATACGGCATAGACCGCACGATCCGCGTGATCCTGGACCTGATCACGGTCAAGTTCCTCTTGTCATATTCCACCAGCCCGATCCAGATCTTTGGCCTGCTGGGGCTGTTTAGCGGCAGCTCCGGCTTCCTGCTGGCGTTGTGGCTGTCGTTCCAGAAAGTTTTCATGGACACTCCCCTCTCCAACCGGCCGGCGCTTCTTCTGGCGGTGTTGCTGATCCTGGTGGGAGTGCAGCTTATCTCTATCGGCCTGCTGGCGGAGATGATGAGCCGGACCTATCATGAATCCCAGGGCAAGCCTATTTACGTGATCAAGGATATCCTGGAATGACCAGGATGATCCCATTGCCTATGGGTCGGCATATCCCGGCGGAATGATGTATATGGTCGTGATCGGCATCCTGGCGCTGTTGGACATCGCCATTGTCGCTCTGTTGGCGCACCTCTTTTTCCTGCCGTTCCGCCTCGGCCCCGCTCCCCCCCGGTTGCTGGACGATGGCTTTTTCGCCGGTCCGGGGGCCATGCCGCAGATGCGCCTCTACATCGACGGTGAGGAGGCGTTTGAAGCGGTGTTTCAGGCCATCGAAGGAGCCCGCCAGAGCGTTCATGTGCAGACATTCATATGGAAGGACGATTCACTGGGCTCTCGGATGGTGGAGTCCCTTCTCGCCGCGGCGGACAGGGGGGCCCGCATGACCTTATCCAAAGATATTTTGGGGACATTTTTCGAGGTGCTTGGAAAAAAAGGCAGCCTGGGCCCCGCCTTCAAGGACTCCCGGTTGCGGAGCAACAAAAACATATCTGTGGAGATAAACCCGCTCAAACCCGTGGATCACAGCAAGTACTACATCATCGACGGCAGGGAGGTCATCTTCGGCGGGATGAACGTGGCGGATGAATATCATGATCAATGGCACGACTATATGGTGGGATTGCATGATGAAAGGCTGGCCGGGCTTATGAATAAAAAGCTTTTGAGTCATGACCACTGGCCGGAGGACGCCCCCTTCGTCATCGCCACAAACACGAAAAAGGAAGCGCAAATAAGAACCGGGATTGTTCAACTGATCGACGCTGCGAAGAAGAGGCTTGTTTTCGAGCATGCCTATTTCTCCGCCGATATCATCCTGGAGGGCATCCAGCGGGCTCTGGCGCGGGGAGTGGATGTGGACCTGATCCTGCCGAAGAATCCCTCCACCCACGGCCCGGCCAACCGAGCAACGGTGAACCGCCTGCTAGCCTCCCTCCACGCGGAACGGCTCCGTGTATTTTTCTACCCAACCATGACTCATGCCAAGGCCATGGTGGCTGATGGGCGGATAGTGGCCATAGGATCGGCCAACATGACCCCCCGCAGCCTATATGTGAGCGGGGAGACCGTGATGTTCGCCCACTTCGAGCCGGATCATTCCTTCCTCACCAGGCTCAACGCGCGGCTGGAAAGCGATATTCTGAAGAGCGAACGAATACGTGATCCGTTCGACATGGGGCCCTGGGAAGAAGCAAAGGCGCTGGCGGGAAAATATATATGGTGACCGGCAAATCAGCTTCCATAACCGCCGCCATTTTAATGGTAGCGCTGCTTTGGGCCCAGTCGGCCTGGTCGGCCCGGGGGGTGTCCTATTACAAATGGAGTAATCTCTACTCACCGAAAAGCGAGGGTAAACCCCACGGATCCTCCATGGTGGAGCTTCCAGGGGGGGACATCCTGGCCACTTGGTATGCGGCCACGGAGGAGACAAACAGCGAGGCCCAGATATTCGGCGCAGTATGGAGCAGAAAAAAATGGGCGTGGGGGAAGCCGTATGTGATCATTCCCAGGGGATACTCCAAGTCCGTTGGAAACACATCGCTGTATATGGACGATGAGGGAATTATATGGCTCTTTTTCGCAGCCGTCAGAATCGGCGGATGGAGCGGGTCTAACATCGACTATGTCCAGTCCCGCGATGGAGGGAAAACCTGGACCGAGGGGGAGACCCTGGTCAGCAGCCTGGGCCACCTGCCGCGGAACAGGCCTGTTCGGCTCTCCAAAGGGAGAATGCTGGCGCCCTTTTTTATCGATTTCTGGTACGAGGCCAACATGGTGGGAAGTTATACCATGATCATCGACCACCATGACGGGAAAATAAGAAAGACCCACTCCTTCCATCTGGACGACCATGACGCCATACAGCCGACTCTTGCCCAACTGCCGGATGGAATGATCCTTATGCTTGCCCGGGATAAAAGCAACAGGTTCATCCGCCGCTCATACTCCGAGGACGGAGGTCGTACATGGGCGCCCATGACGATGACCGATATTCCCAATCCCGGCTCGGCGGTGGACGCCATATACGTCAAAGAGCTGGATATAGTGTTGCTGGTCTACAATCCCTCACACCTGGCCAGCAATCCGCTCACATTGGCTTTCTCCAAAGATGGTGGTCGGGTGTTTGAAAAGATAGTGGATCTGGCCGGCGACCGTTGGGGCAAACTGGTGGCCTACAACTATCCCACGATTCTCCAGACCAGGGAAGGCCTGTTCCATATCCTCTGGTCCAACAAGAACCGTGAATCGCTCAAGCATGCGGTCTTCGACATACAATGGCTGAAGGACTCTATCCAAAACGCCAGGCTAAGCGGTAATAACGCCAGAAGATAGCTAGCCGCAAATGGAAAGCCGCCATGACCTGTGATGGAAGTTTACCAGGCTGAAATCCCTGTCTCCCAAAGCGCCCTGCCCACGACCTGTCTGCAGAATAAGCTGCCCGGCTAAAACAACCTGACATACCACGATTTTTGACTATCATTCCGAGTCAGGCGAAGAATATGTCCCATAGACATTATTGGCGCTATTAGATTCTTAGTCGCCTTCGGCTCCTCGGAATGACAAGTTAAATGACTTTTTGATAACCCGCCAGAGATCGATCCAGCCTGCCTGCTTAATGGGCAGAAAGAGGTATGCTGCCCGCTAAACAGGCGGCAAGCGGGCTGGCCAATTCGTATATCGTTGTATTTATTGAACATGCAATTTGGCCCGCAATTTGCCTTAACCAGTGTTCAAAACGACACCGTAATATCGCGGATGTCGCGCTAACGGGCTATTGGCTCGCAGGAGGTAAATGATGAAAAAGTTTCGATTCAGAACATTCAGCGCATTGTTGCTAGCCTATGCAGTGACGGTCTTTTCCAGTGGAGCGGCCCACGCCACTCCTTCCACCACGTTGTGGATTCCCTCGGTGGACATCCAGTCATATGGCGTGTGGCATTTTGGCGTGGATACATACACCTCCGTCGCCACAAAAGCAGAGGATGGCGGCAGAATGTTTCCCGTGGACTACGGCCTGACCGTGGGCGTGGCGCCCTTTGAGAAATGGGGCGTGGAAGTGGGAATCGACATGTTCGAATATTCCGACTATCCATGGTACCTCAACGCAAAAGCGGCCCTGTATGAAGGCGCCCTGGGGGACTGGTCGCCCGCGCTGGCGGTGGGTGGATACACCTTCGGAACCGAGGCGGACGCCACCGACTACAACATCGTGTACGTGGTGGCGGCAAAGACATTCGGCGCCATGGGCCGGATCACTGTGGGATATTTCAGCGGAAACGAAAAGCTGCTGGTGGACAAGGATGGGAAGAAGGATAACACCGGATTGCTGGCCTCGTGGGACCTGCAGATGACGGACAAATGGTGGCTGGCGTTGGATTACATGGGCGGCAAGAGCGCCTTTGGGGCCACCAGCGTCGGATTCGCCTACGCCGCGTCGGATAACGTGGGGCTGCTGTTCGGGTACAACATCTACGCGGACAACGACATCGGCGGGGAGAAGATGAACTCGAACACGCTGGAGTTCAACCTGGACGTGAATTTTTAACTGGACGCGAGTCATTGGCCGGGCTGATCGATGCCAATCGGGGGCGAGCAAACGCCCCCTTTCTTATTCGCATACCGTTGGCAGGAGTCTGGTTTGCTTGAAGTATCGCGCCCGGCATTCAATTACCGTGAGGGCCGATACGGTTTTATGAAATCGATCATGATGTCATCCCCCTTGCCAAAGCGCTGTTATGGATATATCATGGCGCTTTACACAGGGGAGAGCGTGCAGCAATGGAAACCATGAGGGGCTTATGCTGAATAAACCAGCTTTCATATCTCTTTTCACGTTTGCGCTTTGCGCCTTCATCGGTGTGGCCCACGCCAGCATAGACAATACCGCCGCGGCGAGCGGGAGCGGGGATCCCAGAGAGTATACGGAAGACTCAATCCTTTACTCCAGCCGCTGGGAAGTGAGCGCCGACGCCCTGGCCTTGCGAAAGGCGAAGAAAAATTACATGCTCCATTGCGCCACGTGCCATGGCCCGAATGGAGAAGGCGATGGAGAGCTGGCCGAGTTGCTGGGTGAAGGGATAACACCCAGAAACCATACGGACGCCAAGATCATGAGCCAGCGCGCCGACGAGGATCTCCGCAAGGTGATCGCAGATGGCGGAGACAGCATGGGATTTAACGCGGCCATGCCTCCATTCTCCACTCTGCTTCAGGAAGAAGAAATTCTGGGGCTGGTGAAGTATCTGCGCCTCCTTTGCAAGTGCAAAGGCAAAGATAGCTAAATCAGCCACCCCTTCCCAGCTTCCGGAGTTGAGGCATGCCGGCTTACCAATTTTCCCCGGCTATTGACCCATCCTTTGTCCGGTGATATATTACGGACACAATATCAATTAGATAACAGCGCTTTGTGAAGTAGCGCCTCAACTGGTTTTCGGGTTGGCCCGGATGGATTTATCTCTTGTCGACGAGGTTGAGCAGAAGCTGGGATTGCTGTTTGAGAGGATAAACACTCTCAAGACAGAAAACCGCAGCCTGAAACAACAAATATACTCGTTAAAGACCAACCTGGAGCAGGCCAGGGCCACCACCACCGGCGGCGATGATATGCATAATAAATTCAAGCAGATGGTGGAGGAGCGGGAGCGCCTGATCATGGAACGGGAAGTAGTGCTCCACAAGGTGCGGGCGGCAATGGAGAAGCTGGACGAATTGTCCGAAGAGGAGGATTGATGGCGCAAGAGGGAAAACGGGTCAGCGTCACTGTCTATGGGATGGAGCTTTCCATCGTCAGCTCCGAAGATCCCGCCAAGACCCGGCAATACGCCGAATATGTGGACACGATGATGCGCCAGATCGCCTCCAGGATCGGGGGGCACACGGACCTTAGCCGCGTGGCGGTGCTGGCCTTGCTGCAGATGGCCCATGAGCTTTTCTCTCTGCGGGAAAAAACTGAACTGAGCGGAAAGGCTTATGACGCGAAGATGAAAAAGCTGCTGCGGGAGATGGACGCCGCCGTCAGCCTCAGTGGCGTGCAGACCAGGATTGACAATACAGACCAGGAATGACCTTCCAGGTCAATCGAAAGCTACCCTCAATTACCACGCCGTCTATAATTAAGGCATGGAATATAAAAATCTTCTCGCGCTGAAAAGGGAGATGGAGAAGTGCGTGCGATGCGCCGCCTGCCAGGCGGGATGCCCCACTTATGAAATATCGTTTTCAGAGACCTTGTCCGCCAGGGGGAGGATAAGGATAGCCAGGGCGTTGTTGTCCGGTGAACTGAAGCAGTCACCCAGAATAGCCGCTGACTTTGAGATGTGCCTCTCCTGCCTCAAATGCGCGGAGGCCTGCCCGGCGAAGATAGACACAGTGGCGCTGTTCCAGGCGGCGCGGGCCGACCTGGCGGCGGCAGGCGGGATGGGCATCGTCAAAAAGCTGATCCTAAGACACGTATTGCCTTTTCCGAAGAGGCTCGATTTCATGGCAAAGCTGACCGGGCTGGCCGCTCTTTTTTATGCTACTGCGCCAAACGCCCTGGCGCGATTTCTACCATATTCGAGCCAGGGGCGCCGCAGGACCACTCCCCGCCTTTTGCGTGGGAACCTGCGCGGTCTGGTCCAACAGCGTCACCACCAGGGCCCGGCCAGGGGGGGAGCCTTAAGGAGGGTGGCGTATTTCAGCGGCTGCATGACAGACCTGGCTTATCCGGATACAGGGCTGAATGTCATGAGCCAGCTGGAAAAGGCTGGAGTGGAGGTGGTCTATCCGCAGGAGCAGGTGTGCTGCGGGGCGCCGGCATGGTTTGCTGGGGATAACGAGACTTCGCGCGAGCTGGCGGAGAAAAACGTGGAGGCGTTTTGTGATCTGGATGTGGACGCGATAGTGGTCTCCTGCGCCACTTGCGGTTCCATGCTCAGCCATGCGCTGCCGATGATAATGGAGGGGGATAAACGCGCCGAGACTTTGGCGGTAAAGGTAATCGATTTCCAGAAGCTGCTGGTGGAGCTTGGAGCGGAAAAGGAGTTTGAAAAGTCCCCTGGTGGCGGAAAGCTGCGGGTGACCTACCATGACCCGTGCCACCTGAAGAGGGGGATGGGCGTGAGCGCCGAACCGAGAATATTGATAAAGAGCCTGCCGAATGTGGAATTCGTGGAAATGGCTGGCGCCGATGTCTGCTGTGGCGGGGCGGGGGCGTTCACGCTGGATCACCCGGAGCAATCGGCCCGGTTTGGACAGTTCAAGGCAAGGGCGGTGGAAGAGAGCGGGGTGGATATCGTGGTCACCGCCTGCCCCTCATGCCAGCTGCAATTAGCCGACGCATTGGCCAGGGCTGGGCTGGATACGCCGGTGATGAGTACGGCGGACCTGGTGGCCATGGTCACAAGTGACGGCGCCATGGTGGATGGTATGCATGGAGATAGTGATGATTAACATAGGATAGGAATTGTTGCCATGGTTGTTTCGTTATTGATATTCCTGCTTTCGTAGCGTAGCGAGAAATATAAGAATGACAGTCAGTTCGCGTCCGGAGGCCGTGGTCAGCCGCATGGAGCCCGGCCATTGGGAATCGGACGCGATGGTTTGCCTGGCCAGCAAGGCTGCGTTATACGCGCTGGTGGAGAGGAGTAGCAGGATGACGTTCCTGACAAAGCTACCGGGAAAAACCGCCAGCCAGACCTCCAAATCGATCATTGAGCGCCTTAAGCCGCTTGACCCCAAGCTACGAAGGCGATTACCTATGACAGCGGATCGGAGAACGCCAATCACCAGAAGGTGAACAAGGCGCTGGGGACGGACTCGTACTTCTGCGCCCCATATCATAGCTGGGAGAAGGGAACGGTGGAGAACACCATAGGCCTGGTGAGAAGATGGCTTCCGAAGAAAACAAACTTAACTCAGGTTGCCGATGATATGATCGTGAAGATTGAGGACTGGCTAAACCACAGGCCAAGAAAATGCCTGGGCTACAAAACGCCAGCGGAAGTATTCAATGAAACAAGCGTTGCCATTGCCGGTTGAATCCACGCGTGGGGTCCGGAACGAAAGACATGAACCTGTAAATAATTCTGTGTAACTGCCCGATTACACTTTTTGCGGCATCCTGTCGGCGAACTCGATCATGAATCTGTTCAGCGCAGGTTTCCAGTTTCTGATAGGCATCGTCCACCTCCTCGCCGCAGCGTTGATAGCCAAGTATACAACTTTCAGCGCAGAC
>JAOUMU010000173.1 GCA_029881335.1 Nitrospinota bacterium
CACAGGCCTGAGCCCGGAGGAGATCGCCGTGAAGCTGACCGGCCTGGGCCTGGAGACAAGCATCGCCGATGATCGTCGAGGATGGTACCAGGGTGTTGTAATCGGCAAGGTGCTTTCCACCGAGCGACATCCCAACGCGGACATGCTGACCTTGTGCAAGGTGGACGTGGGGGGAGAGACTCTGGATATCGTATGCGGGGCCCCGAATGTGGCGGCAGGCCAGACTGTGGCGGTGGCCCGGGTGGGCGCCCTGCTGCCGGATGGGATGAAGATAGAAAAACGGAAAGTCCGCGGAGAAGTGTCTTTCGGGATGATCTGCTCTGAATCGGAGCTTATGCTCTCCGGTGGTCATGAAGGGATCATGACCCTGGACGGGGAGCCAACCCCGGGGGCGAACTTCGGGGATATCTACGAGGTGTGCGACACGGTGCTGGAGGTGGACCTGACGCCTAACCGGGCCGACTGCCTGAGCATGATCGGGGTGGCCAGGGAACTGGCGGCGGTGACGGGCGTGCCCATGAACCGGCCGGACGCCACTTTGCAAGAGGATACTCAAAACAAGTCCTCCGACAAGCTGGCTGTGGATATCGAGGCGCCAGACCTGTGCCCGCGATACTCTGGAAGGGTGATAACAGGCCTCAAGGCGGCCAAGTCTCCATTCTGGATGCGGCGGCGGCTGACGGCGGTGGGTGTGCGGGCCATCAATAACCTGGTGGATGTCACCAACTACGTTCTGATGGAGACAGGCCATCCGCTGCACGCTTTCGATATGAAGGATATTTCCGGCGGCAGGATTATAGTGCGCCGGGCGCGGGATGGGGAGCGGTTTGCCACTCTTGATGGCAAGACCCACACCCTTTCTCCGGAGAACCTTGTGATCGCCGACCCTGAACGGGCTGTGGCCCTGGCCGGCGTAATGGGGGGGGAGAACTCAGAAGTGAAGGACACAACAACCGATGTGATACTAGAGGCGGCGTTCTTTAATCCGTCATACGTGCGCAGGACCAGCAAGAGGCTGGGGATAAAGAGTGAGTCGTCATACCGGTTCGAGCGGGGATGCGATGTGGAGGGGCTTATATTCGCCCAGGATCGGGCGGCGCTTTTGATGGCCGCTTTAGGTGGCGGCAAGGCCTGGGCCGACAGGGTGGACGCGTATCCGAAAAAAATAGAGAAACGGAATGTGAGCATACGCCCAGCCAGGGCCGGGGCGGTTATGGGCCTGGCCGTGACCATGGAGCGGATAGAGGAGATACTCAACGGGCTGGAGATGAAAACAGTCTCCAACGATGGCCAGGCTCTGACGGTGGGGATTCCCCATTTTCGGTTCGATATCGAGCGGGAGATTGACCTTATAGAGGAGGTGGCCCGGTTTGTAGGCTATGACAAGGTGAAACCCTCCGCCCCGGAAGTGCCTGTGAGCGTGACGGGGCTTTCCCGGAGCCTGCGGACGCGCCGATCCTTGCGCCGCCACTTGGGTTCCACAGGCCTTATGGAGGGAATGCGATACAGTTTCGTATCAATGGTGGATATAGACCGTTTCCGCATCCTGGAGGGACACCCGTGGCGTCGCCTGGTGCCCATAGACAATCCGCTGACATCCGAATGGACCCATATGCGCCCCTCTTTGTTGCCGGGGCTGGTGTCCGCCATAAAAGGGACGCGGGAGACTTCGGTTTTCGAGATAGGCGTGGTGTTCCAGCAAACCGGGCCGGCAGATAGCCATGAGCGGTGGATGGCGGCGGTGGTCTTGACAGAAAACGCCCAACCGAACCTGTGGGAGGGGAGGGCGCCCAAGCGTGATTTTTTCCATATGAAGGGTGTGGCCGAGTCTACGGCCATACATCTGGGCCACAGTGACGTGATGTTCGTCCCTTCGTCGCACCCGTATTATTACCCGAAGCGGCAAGCGGACATCATGGCCGGAGGCGTGAAACTGGGGAACATGGGCCAGGTGCGGCCAGAGACCCTGGAGGCATACGAGGTGGAGCAGGAACTTTTCGCCATGGAGCTGGATCTGGACGCTGCAACATCAAAACTTCCACCAGTGGTTATGTGTAAAAAGCTGAACAAGTTCCCTTCCGTAAAACGGGACCTGGCCATGGTGGTGGATGAAGCCGTGACGGTGGAAACTCTTGAAGGCGCAATACGGCGTCATGGCGGAGCGTTGGTGCGGCGGGTGGAGTTATTCGACGTATACTCCGGAGTGAAAATCGGGGAAGGGAAAAAGAGCGTCGCCTTTTCTTTGGAGTTTCTGGATGAGACCAGAACCCTGGTGGATGACGAGGTCAACACCGTTTTCGACAGGATAGTGGAAGGAGTGGCCCAAGACCTGGGCGCCCGGCTGCGCTGAGGCCGAACCGCAGGCTGTAAAACAAACCGGTGGAAGGCCCATGTTCCATATTCCCTATTCTTTGACGGGGATGAATTGGGTTGAAGATGACCGTCGGCCTGCGCATAATTTATTATTCAAAAGGGACACTTGCCAATGGGATCGCAGCCTGTCGAAAGGTATGCTGCGCACGCCGCAAAGCGCCGTGGCGCTTGGCGCAATCAAGAAAGGTGTTAGGATGGAATATAAAGTCATAGGCTCTGTGTTCACCATGATCTTCCTGGCGGAGCTGGGGGACAAGACACAACTGGCCACGTTCGCTTGCGCCGCATACGAGCGCTCCAAGATCAGCGTGTTCATCGGATCGTCGCTGGCGCTGGTGCTCGCCTCGTTAATCGCCACATTGCTCGGCGCGTTCCTGGCCCAGCACGTGCCCCAATCATATATCTCCAGGACCGCCGGGGCGCTATTCATGATCATGGGCGCGTACTACATCTACAAGGGATGAGCAGCGGCGCCATGGGCCGGATCGATGATCTGGAGGGACTGCTCGCCCTGTCCTGGAGCTGGCGGCCAGCCCTGATGATGCTTGAGGCCCACAAGGCGGGCGTGTTCGACGCGGCGGCGGGTGGGTGGAAAAGCGCCGACCGTATCGCAGGCGCCCTCGGCGCGGACCCGCGCGCCACCGGGCTATTGCTTTTGGGGCTTTGTGGCGTGGGGCTTATGGAGAAGCGGGGCGGCGAGTTTCGAAACTCCCCAGTTGTGGAGCGGAGCTTGGTGAAAGCTTCGCCAGATTATCGGGGATACGCCCTGGAGCTGGACCGCCGGGCAGTCTCCAACTGGTCACGCATATCAGAGGTGGCGATATCCGGCGCTCCCATCCCGAAGCCCGAGACCACCGTGGCGGAGCAGGACGCATGGCAACTGACCTTCATCCGCGCCATGGACAATATCGCCTCCACCTCAGTGGGGCCACTACTGGCCGCCATGCCCCTCGCGGATGGACAACGGCTGCTGGACATAGGATGCGGCCCCGCCAAATATTTGGTGGAAATATTGCTCCGCTATCCCCGTTCATCCGCCGTGGCTTTTGATCGACCTAACTCCCAACCGGTGGCGCGGGCTGCCGCCGAAAAGGCGGGGGTGGAGACAAGGTTTGCTTTTCGCGGTGGAGATCTTACGCGGGAAAGCTTTACGGCGGAGGGGCCGTTCGACGGGATATTGATCTCCCAGGTGGTTCATATACTATCCGATGAGGGGGTGGCTGATTTGATGGTGCGGGCGGCTCAAGCGTTGACGCCTGGTGGGTTCCTGGCTATCCATGATATGGTGCTGGGGCCCGATGAGGATCCTGGCCCTGCTGCGATATTCGCCGTGCAAATGATGCTGGGGACGGCGGAGGGGAAGGTCTATACCAAAGAGGAGATCATCGCCCTGATGCGATCCGCCGGAATCGAATACCAGTCCGGCGCGCCCACGGATGAGAGATCGCTTGTCATAATCGGGGT
>JAOUMU010000075.1 GCA_029881335.1 Nitrospinota bacterium
GCGGGAGAAGATGGAAAAGGACAAGAGCTCCAAGACTTCCATAGTGGAGCTAGAGCGCGACGCCAAGATCCACGACTTGGCCGATGGACGAAAATGCGTCAAGGCGATTAAGAGAGGGGCCAAGACTCTGATCGAAGCCGGGGAAACATTTAACACCGAACTCTTCGAAAAGCTAAAGAGCGCAGAGCTTGTCGCCATTGAGGTGGACGACGAGGAGACGATGGATAAGATCACCAAGATCGTGGAGGTGTGCGCAGAGCAGGTCGCCGTAATAAAAGCCGAGTACGAGGACAGGATAGAAAAGTTCGCCGCCGGTGACGAACTGGCCCCCGGCGTGATAAAAATGGTGAAGGTGTACATCGCCATAAAGCGCAAGATGCAGGTGGGCGACAAAATGGCTGGCCGCCACGGGAACAAGGGCGTGGTCTCCGTTATAGTGCCGGAAGAGGACATGCCATACATGGAGGATGGAACTCCAATTGAGATAATTCTGAACCCGCTGGGCGTTCCCTCCAGGATGAACGTGGGGCAGATAATGGAAACCAACCTGGGAATGGCGGCCCACCTGATGGGCGAGCATATGATGACTCCGGTATTTGACGGGGCTCGTGAAAACGATATCCGCGATCTTCTGGAAAAGACCGGGTACCCGGCCAACGGCAAAATACCCCTGTACGACGGGAAAACCGGCCGGAAATTCGACCAAAAGGTGCTGACCGGATACATATACATGTTGAAACTACACCACCTGGTGGATGACAAGATTCACGCCCGCTCCACGGGCCCATACTCGCTGGTAACTCAGCAGCCATTGGGAGGCAAAGCCCAGTTCGGCGGCCAGAGGCTAGGAGAGATGGAAGTGTGGGCGCTGGAGGCTTATGGCGCCGCGTTTACCCTGCAGGAGATGCTGACGGTGAAGTCGGACGATGTGGAGGGGAGAAAGAGGATGTACGAATCGATCGTCAAGGGCGACCATATGTTGCATCCCGGCGTGCCGGAGTCGTTCAACGTCCTTGTCAAGGAACTACAAGCCTTGGCGCTGGACGTTGAGCTGTTGAGACATCAGGATATCTAGGATGCCATATAAATCGAAAGACGGCCTGGCCCAACTTACGGCTAACAAAATAAAATAGGGAGATACGGCATTGGATAACTACGCAGGCTCCTTCATGGAAAAACCCAAGGATCCGATCATCTTTAACGCCATCCGAATCAAGCTGGCGTCGCCAGAGAAGATCAGATCCTGGTCTTTTGGCGAAGTGAAGAAACCGGAGACTATCAACTACAGGACCTTCAAACCGGAGCGGGATGGCCTGTTTTGCGCCAAAATATTTGGACCAGTCAAAGACTGGGAGTGCATCTGCGGAAAATACAAGCGGATGAAGCACAAGGGAGTGGTATGCGAAAAATGCGGCGTGGAGGTCACTCTCTCCAAAGTGCGAAGGGAAAGGATGGGGCATATAGAGCTCGCCAGCCCCGTGGCACACATATGGTTCTTCAAGGGGCTGCCTTCCAGAATAGGTAATTTTCTGGACCTGACCCTGCGTGAACTGGAAAAGATCATATATTTCGACAGCTATATTGTGGTGGACCCTGGTGAAACCGGTCTCAAATACAAGCAGCTCCTCACCGAGGAAGCGTATCGCCAGGCGGTGCAGATCCATGGGGAGACCGCGTTCAAGGCTTCAATAGGCTCCGAAGCTGTGAACCAGCTGATTAAAAACATCGATATGGACGACATCTCCGAGGAGCTGAAGGAAGCTCTGAAGGAGACCACCAGCCAGCAGACCCAGCGAAAGCTGGCCAAACGGCTCAAAGTGGTGGAGGCGTTCCGCAAGTCGGGCAATAAACCGGAGTGGATGATCCTGAAAGTAGTCCCGGTGATTCCCCCCGAGCTTCGGCCACTGGTGCCCCTGGACGGAGGCCGCTTCGCCACCAGCGACCTGAACGACCTGTACAGAAGGGTGATAAACCGCAACAACCGGCTGAAACGCATCCAGGAGCTTCGCGCCCCGGATATCATCATACGCAACGAGAAGAGGATGCTCCAGGAAGCGGTAGCCGCCCTTTTCGACAACGGTCGCCGTGGAAGAACCCTCAAGGGGCCCAATAAAAGGCCGCTCAAGTCTCTCTCCGACATGCTCAAAGGCAAGCAGGGCAGATTCCGACAGAACCTTCTGGGCAAGCGGGTGGACTACTCTGGCCGATCCGTCATCGTGGTAGGTCCGGAGCTGAAGTTCCACCAGTGCGGTTTGCCAAAGAAAATGGCTCTGGAGATGTTCAAGCCCTTCATCTTCCATAAGCTGGAGCAGAAGGGGTATGCCTCCACCATAAAAAGCGCCAAAAAGCTGCTGGAGCATGAGCGGCCCGAGGTGTGGGAAGTGCTGGAGGAAGTGGTGGCCGACCACCCGGTGCTGCTGAACCGCGCCCCCACCTTGCACAGGCTCGGGATCCAGTCCTTCATGCCCGTGCTGGTGGAAGGCAAGGCGATAAAGCTTCATCCGTTGGTGTGCGCCGCGTTTAACGCCGACTTCGATGGTGATCAGATGGCCGTCCACGTCCCCCTCTCCATCGAGGCGCAGGTGGAGGCGAAGTTTTTAATGATGTCGGTCAACAACATACTCTCGCCGGCCAACGGCAAACCAATCGCCGTCCCCTCCCAGGATATCGTGCTCGGCTGCTATTACCTCACCAAGGAGAGAGGCGGCTCCACAGGGGAGAACAAATCTTTCTCCAGCCCGGCAGAAGTGCGTTGCGCCTACGATAACGGAAAGCTGTCAGTCAACGCCAGGATTCGGGTGCGCATCGAAGAAAAAGTGCACGACACCACTGCCGGGCGGGTTCTGATGTATGAGATACTCCCTGCAGGCATGGGGTTTGAGCGGGTGAATCGCCTTCTGGTGAAAAAGGAACTTCAATCCCTGGTCCACGAAGTCTTCATCGTCAAGGGCCGGAACGACACTGTCCGCTTTCTGGATGACCTGAAGGACCTGGGCTTTAGCATGGCCACCCGGGCTGGTATCTCCATTTCCATAGACAACATGCTTATCCCCACCCACAAGGAAACTTTTGTGGGCAAAGCGGCCAAGGAAGTGGCCAAGGTCAACCATCAGTACCACGAGGGGCTGATCACTCATGGCGAGCGTTACAACAAGATCATTGATATATGGGCCCACGCCACGGAGAATGTGGCGGGCGAGATGTTCAAGGAACTGCAACAGCAGGACGACGATATCGTAGCCGGCAAGTCACCGGATCCGGATTTCAACTCCATATTCATCATGGCCGAATCCGGCGCCAGAGGCAGCGGCCAGCAGATCCGTCAGCTGGCTGGTATGCGCGGATTGATGGCCAAGCCGTCCGGCGAGATCATGGAGACCCCGATCACCGCCAACTTCCGCGAGGGGCTGACGGTGCTGCAATACTTCATATCCACCCACGGCGCTCGAAAGGGATTGGCCGACACAGCGCTGAAGACCGCCAACTCCGGCTACCTGACGCGGCGACTGGTGGACGTTGCCCAGGATATCATCATCCTGGAGGAGGACTGCGGCACCTTGAACGGCATAGAAATTACCGCCCTGGTGGAAGGCGGCGAAGTGATCCAGGAGCTGGGCGAGCGTATCCTGGGCAGGTTCGCCCTGGAGGATGTTATCGACCCGTTCAACAAGGAAGCGTTGATGGGCATAAACGATATGATAGACGAAAAAGCTGTTAAGCTTTTCGAGGAGCGAGGGATCGAGCGGATAAAAATCCGGTCCACCCTCACTTGCGAATCGAAAGACGGCGTCTGCATCCGGTGCTACGGGCGTAACCTGGCCACGGGCGGCGTGGTGGAAATAGGCGAGGCGGTTGGGGTCATTGCGGCCCAGTCCATCGGCGAGCCTGGCACCCAGCTTACCATGCGCACCTTTCATATCGGCGGAACCGCCTCCAGGGTCGCCGAGCAGACCACCTTGCATTCAAGGAAAGAAGGTGTCGTGAAGTTCGTCGACATCAAGGTTATCAGTGTCTCCGACAAGGAGAGCGTGGTGATGAATCGAAACGGTGGGCTTATCATCCAGAACAATCAGGGCCGGGAACTTGAACGGCACAAGATAATATATTCGGCCAAGCTGAAGGTGAAAGACGGGGACCGGGTAAAGGAAGGCGACATCCTGGCTGAGTGGGATCCCTACACCATGTCCATCCTCACAGAGACTGGCGGTAGGGTGGCTTTCGGCGATATAGTGGAAAACGTCACCATGCGTGAGGAGATCGACGATACAACCGGTCACTCCGAAAAGGTTATCCTGGATCACAGGGAGGAGAAGCAACCCCGTATATCTATCAAGGATGGCAACAACAAAACCCTCGGACGATACCTGCTTCCGGCTGGAGCCCATCTGGGCGTGCACGAGGGAGACGAGATAAAAGCGGGAGATGTCATCGCCAAGATCCCGCGTGAAACAATGAAGACCAAGGACATCACCGGCGGTCTGCCCAGGGTCGCGGAGCTTTTCGAGGCCAGAAAGCCTCATGAGCAGGCCACCATATCCGAGGTGAATGGCAGGGTGTCTTTCGGCGGTATCCTAAAGGGGATGCGCCGCGTGGTGATCACCACCGATAACGGCGAGGCCCACGAGTATCTGCTGCCACGGGGCAAGCATGTGAATGTGCATGAAGGGGACTATGTCCGGGCCGGTGAGGCCCTGATGGACGGCGCCTCGAATCCGCACGATATTCTGGCGGTGCTGGGCGAGAAGGAACTGCAAAAATATCTGGTGAACGAAGTGCAGGAGGTATATCGCCTGCAAGGTGTGCAGATAAACGACAAGCATATCGAGATCATCGTGCGACAGATGCTAAAGCATTTGATCGTGGAGGATGGCGGCGACACCGAGCTGATGGTGGGCGAGATGGTGACCAAACTCAGGTTCCAGGAAGAGGTGCAAAAGGCGATAACCGCCGGTGGACGACCCGCCAAGGGGCGCCCCACGCTGTTGGGCATCACGAAATCCTCGCTATCCACGGAGAGCTTCATTTCCGCCGCGTCGTTCCAGGAGACCACCAGAGTGCTCACGGAGGTCTCCGTCTCCGGAAAGCTGGACACACTGAAGGGGCTCAAGGAGAACGTCATCATGGGCCGACTGATCCCCGCTGGAACTGGAGCGAGAAAGTACGCCAATTACGGAGTTAAGCTCCTGGCGTTACCCAGCTTCAAAAGGCCAGAACCTGTCCAGGTTCAGGAAATCAGCTCAGACCCGGCCGACGATTTATTCAGCCCGGAAGAAGAAGATTGATTTCAGGGAGATCCTGATCTTGTGTTAACACCGGTGGCGGCCTGGCCGCTACCGGTTTTTTTTATACTATATCCGGCCTGAAAATCTGGTCGGGATAGGGCGTCATGGAAGAAACGGAAGAGAAGCACCCATCCCATATACGCCGGGCGTTCATTGGGGCTCTGAAATCATGGACATCCTACGAGCATAATACCTTTCTGGTGGTGGTGGCCGGGGCCCTGGGTGTGATATGCGGTCTTTTAGCTGTGGTATTCGAATGGGCGCTGGAGTTTTGTACCCACCTGTTTCTTGAAAATCCCTCCTCCTGGTTCACAGAAGGTTCCCTTTTCTACCTGCTTGTGGTGCTGCCACTCACTCCTGCAGTGGGAGGCCTCATAGTTGGCCTGGTGCGATCCTACGCCAAAATGGAGGGGGAATCCGGATCGGCTGCGGAAGTGATGAAGTGGACGGCTGTGGACCGGGGAATGGTGAAGAGGCGAACGATCTGGATGCGGCTGGTGGCGACAGCCGTCACTATAGGCTCAGGCGGCTCCGGCGGGCGGGAGGGGCCCATCGCCCAGATGTGTGGCGCGGCCGGGTCGGCCATGGGCCAGGCGCTGAAAATGTCGGCGGAGAGGCTTCGTCTTTTGGTGGGTTGTGGGGCGGCGGCGGGGATCGCCGCTTCGTTCAACGCGCCCATCGCCGGTGTTATCTTCGCCGTGGAGCTGGTGCTGGGCGATTTTAACGTTATTTCCTTTCTGCCGATAGTTATCAGCTCCGTGTTGGCCACAACCACCAAAAGGCTTCTGATCGGGGCGGAGCCGGCATTCAGCGCCCCTTCATATTCGATAGCGTCATATTGGGAGATAGGGCTCTACGCCATATTCGGCGTGCTCTGCGGGCTGGCGGCCCGTCTTTTTTTCGTAGCCTATTTCCGGGCAGAGGATTATTTCAAGTATAAGCTAAAGGTAAAGGAAGTATACAAGCCTGCCATTGGTGGGCTGATGGTCGGCGTAATCCTGATATTTTTTCCCCTGGTCGGTGGCGGAGGATACGACTCCATGGACAAAATGCTCAACGGGGAACTGTGGTGGGGCCTGGCGCTGGCCCTGATCTTCGCGAAGATCATAGCCACCTCCATTTCGCTGGGCTCCGGCGGCTCCGGCGGAATGTTCGCGCCAGCGCTTTTCATCGGGTGCATGATGGGCGGGGCCTTCGGAACATTCGTCCACTTCCTGTTCCCGGATAGCACAGCCTCGGCCGGGGCCTACGCCATGGTGGGAATCGGCGCGGTGATGGCCGCCGCAGCCCACGCCCCCCTCACCAACATCCTGATGGCATACGAGCTGACCGGCAACTACCTGATTATCCTCCCTATCATGACCGCTTGCATAATGTCCACTTTCACCATGACCATGTTTTCCGACAGGAGCATTTACACTGAGAAGCTTTTTCGCCGGGGGATCAAACTGTGGCGCGGGCACGATATATCCGTGATGGACAACATCCAGGTGGCCGATATCATGAAAAAGCAAGTGACGACCATCCCGGAAAACATGCATTTCGGCGATATTATGAGATTAATCGCCAGTTCCACCGACAACTATTTCCCTGTGGTGGATACAGAGGGCAGGTTAACCGGTGTGGTGTCGATTCAGAACGTGAGGGAGGTGATGCTCGATTCCGCTGAATTGTGCGATCTGGTGGTGGCAAAGGAGATCGCCACGGAGAAAGTGATCACCCTGATTGGGACCAATAACCTAAACGAGGCGATGGAGAGGTTTACCCGGATGGATGTGGAGCAACTTCCAGTGGTGCGAAGCGACGACCCGACCAGGATCATCGGCATGCTCAGCCGGATGGACGTAATGGCAGCCTACAACAGGGAAGTGCTGAGCAAGGCGAAGGAAAGCTCCTGACCTGGGCGCCGTTTAGCCGGGCGGGTAGGTGGTGGAGAAAAACCTGGGCTGATACTTTTCCATAACCTTTTCTGGCAGAGATGGGTCCCGCAGTTCCCACACCTCGCACCGGCGGCCAATTATGCTGTTTTTCAGGTCTTGGCGCATCATGCCTTCCACGGCCGCCGCTCCCACCTCCGCAATGAGCCAGTTTTGTGTGTCGTGAGCGTATCCGTCGCAAACCAGCCACACAGTCCGCCGCCGCATATCTTCCTTTGTGAAATAACCATACCTGCGGATGATCTGCCAGGGGAAGGCCTCCACAATAAATTTTTCGCGCGATAGAAAGCTTAACAGATAGGCGTCCCAGTATTCGGTAAGGATCACTGCGTTCAGGGCGGCAAGCTCCGGCGCGGCGTACTCCTTTGTCTGCGATAACTGGGAATTCCGCTTCCATTCCCAGGCAATCTTGTCCCTCCACCCCGCCGTGGAGGAGATAACCATGGCCATGGTCAGCGCAACGGCCATCATGGAGGCTTTCCCCATTGGAAAGGCGAACCGGACGAATATCCAGGCGATGGCCGGCAATAGATGGAGGCAGTAGCGTCGGGCGCCGGTGTCTCCGGATAACGCCGGTATCATGGCCATGACAAGTATGGAGGAAGCCTGGCCGATGATCCATGTTTTGTCTGTGACGGTGAAGGCGCTGCGCCCCTCCCTAGCCATGGCAAGAAACACGATGACCATCGCTGCGGCGATCCAGAGGGCTGTGATGACAAATCGGATGGGGGCCTCGTCCCAGAGCATGGTCATCAGCCGGGGGAGTATCACGTAGCCCAGGACGCCAACAGCGTTTTCGATCCCGATACCTCCACCGATCTCCAGAGGAAGAAACCATGTGTAAGGCCAGTTATCGGCGCGAAAGATGATATGGGCCAGCATGGGCATGTACCCGATGGCCACACCAGTGGCGAAGGGCGCCAGGGGCCTGGCCGCAGTCCCGATCCCGCTGCGCCCTTTGGTTTTCAGAAGAAGGAAAAATATGGCCGGTAGAGCGAAGGTGAGCAGCATTGGCCGGATGTATTGCATCATGACGACCACCACTCCCAGCATGGCCCAGAGCCGCCAAGAGGATTTTTCGCCGGTGTCCGTCTGCAGGTCGATGCGGCCTGCCACATACATCAGCGCGCCGGTGAGCAGGATCGACATCTCGTTTGAGGAATTTAACGACAGGTCGAAAAGATACGCGTCGGATGAGGCCATGATAAGGGCGAAAAGGACCAGAGGGGCAATTTGGGGCTTTCCCGTCTGACGCTGGGCCATGAGTAGGCTTTCGAAAACCAGGAGAATGCCAGGAATGGAGAATAGCGCTCCGGCGATTTTAAGCGCCACTATATCGCTGATCCACTCCGGAAGGATAAACCGCGTCAGCGCGAAGGAGTATGGAGTGAAGGAGAAAAGATAGCTTTGGCCATACGCCAGGGTGGGGAGATATCCGCGGTTTATAATGTCCCATCCCATGAGAGCGTAGTTGGCCACATCGGAGGTGAACGATGCGTAGGGGATGGCTACGAAAAGCGCCAGCATGCCGGCGCCCAGCATAAGGCCGGGGAGGCGCAAAGTCAGGGCCTTCATGGTTGGCGCTCACCTTCGGGAGGTTGGCGCAAAAATCTGGTGGCAATGGCGCCGATGCCATCGGTTTTGGACAGCGCCTCATATTCCGCCCTGCGCCATGGCTCCACCTTGCCTGGGTGAGCCATCAGCAGGGTGGAAGGAGAGGGCGGAGCCTTGATGAATTGGGATAGAAACTCGGGGTAACGTTGGTGGAGCGCGAAATCGTAGATGCCCGTGAAGCCGTCATTTGTGGGGATTGCGGCCCGCGTTAGAATCTTCTTCATCCGTTTTCCGGGGAGGGAGAGCAGCCATGTCTTGAGGGGGGAAACGCCCTGTCGCATGATGTCTCCCAATGGCATGTATGAGTTACGGACGTACGGCTTTTCTCCTGGCAGGCTTTGCACGAACATGGTCAGCGCCTGGCGGATAACGGGGAACTGCTGGACATGCATATGGCCGTCTATGAAGTCGGGGGGGCGGCCAGCCATTTGACAGAACGCCTCATGTTGGGCGGCGATCTCCCTTTCTGCGAATTGGACGGAGAGCAGCCCCAGCCAGCACCTGGACACAAGATTTCTGAATTCGGGGAAAGGTTGGGAACCGGATAAGGAGTCAGCGTCGTTGAATACGAGGTGCAGCCCCATGTCGATTTTGCCCCCCAGGTCCGACAGGGGCGCCACTGATACTCGATCCACCGCTGGCAATGCGGCCATCACGGACACGGCGGTGATTCTTCCATCGGTGGCCAATTCAATGATGGCTTCGTTTATGTCCGGCGCCATACCATAGTCGTCGGCGCAGATAATCACGGCGCCATCTATTATTTCGCGCCAAGCCGGGTGACCAGGTTCATCACCGCCTCGGCCGCTTCAGCAGAGCCATTGAAGTTCACCTCAGGCGTATCGTCGGACAGGCCTTCCCACCGGTCCATTTCGTAGAGGTCCTTTATGTGAGGTATCACAGAGGTTTCATCCGTGACATAACTCATCCCCAGATCCCTCAGGGCCAGGGCGTTGACCACCTGCTCCGCGTGGTTGGGCACCGGGATGACAAAAGTGGGTTTGCGCAGGGCCGCCGCTTCGGACACGGCCAGAAAGCCGCCGTTGATCACCAATATATCCGCTCTTTTCAGGATTTCCATGCTGTTCAGTGTTTTGCCATGATAAGTCACGTTCCCCTCACTCTGGCCTTCGCGCCCCACCACCTCCACCTGGTATGGGAGCTGGGAGAAACTGCCGCCGATCTGGGAGGCGAATACGGAGCCGGAGAGCATAAACACGATGCGCTTCATGCCTCTGGGGGAAGGGAAAGGCCCCTTGTAGGCCACGCGGGCCAGATTCTCGAAAGCCTCCCGCAGCATAACGCCCACTCTTTTGAAATTCTTGTGTCGTGGCGGGTCCGGTCTCAGGGACGGGCTGATCACCATGTCCACCCGCAGCTTGTGAAAAGTGTAGTCCCAGTACTCCACCAGCCAGAACTGGCCCCGGATGGAGTGGGGCAGGTCGCTTCTCCGCATATACTCGGATACCACCACGTCTGAATTGTTCAGGGCCACCACCGGTATTCCCCTTTTGCGGGCCGGCCCCAGGCTGTATTCGGAATCGAGGATCATGATGTCCGGGCGCAGCGTGTTTACCAGGTCCTCCAGCTTTTCGGTTTTGCGTTTATATATCCCGTATAGCTTTGCCATGGAGGCAAGGGTGCCGGAGGCGCTGATGCCCCCCTCCTTGGAAGCGTAAAAATAAGCCTCCGATTCGGTGATGGAACGTACCTCCTTCTTATCCTGGAGGAATCTTGTCCCGTTGCCGGAAGTGAATGCGTGTATCTCCATCTCCGGGGCCAGCTTTTGCATAAGCGCATAGCAACGGGTGCTGTTGCCCATACCCAGGCCGTTGATCACGAAGAGGCAAACGGGTTTTTTCATTTCTGATATTTAAGGCGTTTTCGTCTTTGCTCTGTTGGAAACCATGAAGTATACCGCTTTCCTTGCGGACTGCAAAGGTGATCATGAGATGGACTGGCCGGAAAAATAAGAAACCCGGACCGGCCGAGAAAGCCGGCCCGGGGATAAGTCAGGTCAGTCGTTGAAAATAGTGAACCTCACGTTGGTCATGGTTGAGTAGAGAATAGCGTCAGGTTTCCCGAAAACCTGACTAATCCTGCCACCCACCAGCAAGGTGTCAAACAGAGCGTATTGTCCACTGGTGGGCACCGAAGAGGAGTTGACCAGCGTTTCTCCGTCATAGATATTACACTCAATCCGTCCATCCACAATTCCCGGGCCTTGCCCTTCCCAGAGGCTTGGGATGGTGGTGTCCCATGTGCAATCAAACCTGTAGGTGCTGCCTATCTGATAAAGCGGGGAATCGAATTTGTCATCCACTTTTTTGCAGTCCCTGGCCGGTTGTCCCTCGCATATGCCGTCATCGCGCTGGGAGGCGAGCCTGGTCATTACGTTTCCGTCCAGAGCGTACCTGACCACCATGATCTGCCAGGAGTTAAGGTTCTGATAGTTTTCGCTTTGTGTTAAAAACGCCGCCAGAATCGTGTCGTTGGGAGGCCATGGCAGGTCCATCCAATCCAGGTACTGGTAGGTAAAAGTAAGATGCCCCTTGTTTACCGACCGCGAGCCTAGCTGCTCGTCGACCCATTCTCCAGGCTTCAAGGAGGATGGAATTTTTCCCATCTGATCCATGTGGAATTGAATGAAATCCCCGGTGTGCATGGGGCCGCATTCCTCGAATGTCCACGCCACGTTTCCATCCGGGACAGGTACACAACCGGACGTGCTCCCGCTGCCGGACCCGGAGCCGGAGCAACCCGAAAGAAGAGTGAAAGAGATTACCGCGATAAAAACCGCGCTGATTCCTGACAACCGCATCATAGTCTCCCTTAAAAAAATAAACAATTTTGTTATCACTAAATAAATTCCAGATAAATAACTTTTACATGATTATTGATAAGCCTCCAGTGTTATTTCGCGCTTACATAATGAAAATATTTCTCAAATTACCAAGTCTTAAAGATTCCGCGTTATATAAGGCCTGGCGCCTTAAATTTAAAAAGCGACTGCCTGTGCATATACTTATTTACCGCGGCGGGGTGGATCCAAGGCCGCCATAAATCCACCATGACGCCGGGCCTGCCGCCATGCCCGAAAATGGGACTCGACAATACCTTCACACCGGAAACGAGACGAAATCCGGAAACAGCTATCCTGCCACAGGGTGATTTACTTGGCTGCGCCAACGCAATAATCGTGACGAAAATAAATGGTGAGTATAGGTCATCTCGTTACTATGTGTCAAGAAACATCGAATTCGGATTTATGGTCTTGCGCCGGCTTGTTTATTGTGGATTGTGGCGTCCAAGAGGTGGCGCGGACCATATGCCAGGCGCCCTTGACCGATGCCTTGCCAGCGATCCCTAGGAGTACATCAGGATTTTCCTGGCTTTATCGCGCAGTTATTCCCCGAAACTGTATGCGCCCTGGGGTGGGCGCTGTCATACACTTCCATCAGCTTTTTCAGGTTTACGTGAGTGTATTTCTGCGTTGTGGAGAGGCTGGAATGCCCCAGCATCTCCTGGATGGCTCGAAGGTCGGCCCCCCCCTCCAGAAGGTGGGTGGCGAAGCTGTGCCGCAGCCTGTGGGGGCCCACCGGCCTGCCCAGCCCGGCCAGGCGAGCGCTCCTTTTTACTATGGAGTGGATGGAGCGGACCGACAACCTCTCCCCCCTGTTGTTCAGGAAGACCGGTTGATCTGGATTGGCGCCAGAAACAAACCGGGAAAGCGCCCTGGCGGCCGCGCCTCCAACCGGCGTCAGGCGCTCTTTTTTCCCCTTTCCCTTCACTTTTATCATCCCCTCCGCCAGGTCCACATCCCCCACACATAGGGCGGCTAGCTCAGAGACCCGCATACCAGTGGCGTAGAACAACTCCAGGATAGCATGATCCCTGGGCCCATTGGGGGTGTCCTGATTTTCCACAGCGCCGATCAGGGCGAAAGTTTCATCAACGGTCAGGAAACCGGGGGGCTTTTTCGGTTTGGATGGCAGGTCCACCTGGGTGGCTGGATTCTTGTCCACCTGCCCATGGCGCTGGAGAAAACGGAAAAAGGAACGGAGCGAGGAGAGCTTGCGCTCCATTGTGGCGGGGCCGATACGGAGCTTGTTCATATGGGCAGCGAATGACCGGACATGGCTTCTGCTGATCTGATTAAAGGGACGGGAGGATGAGGAATCCGGATGGAAAAGGGAAGATTTGGCGCCGAAAGCGAAGAACTGCTTAAGGTCTGTCTCGTAGGCTTTCAGGGTGTGGGGAGATGCGTCCATTTCCGCCATCAGGCTTCTCATAAACGCCCTGATCGCCCTATCCAGATCTATACTTTCCATAATACCGTGATTAGAAGCAACTATGGCGCCACCAGGCCTTCCGGGCAAAGCCATTGAAAAATTGATCCTATGCCTAACTCCATAGAATATCCAGCTACATTCTGTGATGTATTCAGCCCAAACAACAGAGGCGGCCGCCGGGAATTTGAAAAACACACTTGAAGCTGAATATTATATAGTGGCCGTATCTGTGTAAGGTCTGATAGTAATTTGAGGAGATTGAAAGCCATGAGAACAAAGAAATCCAGCATTGCGATGGCCGGGCTTATGTACTTTCTGTTTGCGGTGGTTATAATCGCCGCATATATGATTTACTCGGACGCGGTACGGTTTGAAAAGCTGTCTCCCTTCTCCTCTTCCGGGCCGGCCACCCGGGCCATCGCTGGCCTGGCCGCCTCCGCTGGTGGAGTAGCCGCTCCATGGCCCTCCTGGGTCACCTCCAGGGACCGCGAGACTCTGGACCGCGCATTGAAGCATATGAGCGCCGGCGAGTCGAGAAAGTTCATGACCAGCATGATGGTTTTCGAGGATGAACTGGAAGAACGCAAGCATGGAGTGCTGGAGCTAAAAGGAGTACTGATCTCCAGCCTGGCCGGCGAGGTGATCGCCTCCGCGCTGACCCCGGTGGTCTTCGCCGCATTGATGACCGCCGCATTGGTATTTATCTCCATTATTTTAAGCCACTGCGGCGCCAACCCGATGGACGCATTGTGGAAGATGGTGGGTTACCTTATGGGCGTGGCTGGGACGATGTTCTTTAAGGCGGGATTGGCTGGCGTGGTGATGATTCTTTTTATCATCGCAGGGCTGGGGATGCGGCCATACGTGAATCTCCTGTATGGCGCCACTGAGGCCGCTGCGTGGATGTCCGCAACGCTCTTTGTGTTATGGCTGGCGGCGCTGACAGGGCTTGGGGCCGCAGCCCGTCCGAAGATGCAAAAATGCCCCAAATGCAAAGGATTGGGCGCTATTCCTGGCAATGACTCCGGCGGAGGTGGATACGATGGGACGATTATGCAG
>JAOUMU010000076.1 GCA_029881335.1 Nitrospinota bacterium
CTTTCTATCGTCTACCCCGAACACAAAAGCGCACGGGTCGGCCGAATCATGGGACGTGGAAAAGGGATGCGCCCGAATACCATCCACCATGAAATCAAGGCCTGTATCGAAAAATTCCACCTTATATACATCGCCTATTATGCGATGAATTTTCTCATATGTCAGCCTGTTTATGAAGACCGGAAGTTTTAGTCCCCTGGACAACGGCCCCAGACCACGGATATGGTCCGAGTGCTCATGGGAGACCACCACCCCCCGCAGCTTGGCCGGGTCCAGCCTGGCCCGGGCCAGTCGGGCCCTGGTTTCCTTCAGCGAAAAACCCGCGTCGATCAGGATGGCTCCATCCTGATGCCCCACCCAGGAGCAGTTGCCGGAGGAGCCGGAGCCCAGCACGCATATTTCCATCACTGGGCCCCCTCCTCCATGAGCAGATGGTATAGAAGGGGAACCATGATCTCGTGATGGCCGGTTATTGAATATCCCTTTCCGCTTCCTTCCACGGGGCGGTTCACCACATTCACATTCGGGCGGTATCCCTGGATCATGTCCATGTTAACGGCGGTGAATCCCTCCACCTTGTTCCCCATGTTCCTGGCGGCCGACAACGCCTTGATGAACACCTCCGGCAATACCACCGCCGATCCGATGTTCAGGTACACCCCTCCGGCCAACTGGGACACTATGCCGGTAAACAGCTTGAAGTCGTTTAGCGTCGTCCGGCCCAGAGCTGCGCCGTCCGCCTGGGCGCTGGCGTGGACGATATCGGTCCCCACCGCCACATGGACAGTCACCGGCACATTAAGTCTCCATCCAGCTGCCAGGATGGAGAAACCTGCGTTTTTCATCTGTTCCTGGTTGATATAGCGGCCCAGAGCCGCGCCGAGACCTTCCCGTTCACCAGCCTGGGCGATTGCGGCATGATAGTGGGTGGAAGTCTGCTCCACCATGCCGAACCGCCCTGTTTTAATTTCCTGGGCCACATCCTCGCTGGTGGCGCCGTGGAATGCTATCTCCAGATCATGTACCGCCACAGCCCCGTTCACGGCAAGGGCGTTTAGCGCCCCCTTTTCCATCATATCTATTAATATGGGAGCCAGCCCGCATTTGATGACATGGGCGCCTATGGCGGCCACCACAGGCCTCCCCTGCTCCCTGGCCAGCTTTATGGCGCGGACCACGGACAGGATGTCGTTTGCTTTCAGTATGGAGGGGAAAAGGTCGACCAGCTTCCCGGTGGCGATATATTTTTCCAGACTTGTGAACATCCCGGTGTTCACAAGGCTTTTTCGCTCCTCTATGGGATGATGTCTAATCCTCTCAAAGTCAGCCGGCCCGAAAGGGTAGTCGCCCGTCATTATCCCTTCGCTTCCATCCATTCCGTCCCTTCGGTGGCGCCCTGCGGGGCTAACCTTTGTGACGTTTGATAATCGTATCTATTATATTCGAGGTGGACCTGCCAGGAGCAAGTTTCACAAGTTCCACCCGGCCACCGTATTTCTCCACCGTATCCCGCCCCACAACGTCGGACACTTTATAGTCGCTCCCCTTCACCAGGACGTCGGGACGGATAGTGGCGATCAGCTCTTTCGGAGTGCTCCCGGAGAAGAGAACTATAGCGTGGACACAATCAATGGCGCCTAGGATTTCCATCCGGTCGGTTTCGAGGAGAAGGGGCCGACCAGAGCCCTTCAGCCGACGGATGGAGGAATCGGAGTTGAGCCCGACGATGAGTCTGTCGCCCAAGGTGGCGGCTTTTCGCAGCAGACGGACATGGCCCGCGTGCAAAAGGTCGAAACAGCCGTTGGTGAAAACTACCTTTTTCCCCTGGGCGCGCAATCCCGCGGACCACAGCCCCGCTTCCTTGCCGCTCATCAGTTTGCCATAGGCCGGTTTTTCAGCCTCCAGGCGCTCCATTACCGCTTTTTTGGATACCGCGTACACGCCCGCGTGCCCCACCTCTATGGCGGCGGCCACATTCGCCACCCGGACCGCGTCCTCCAGCGAGAATCCGCCGAATAGCATTGTGCCTAGTGTGGCGGCCACCGTGTCACCCGCGCCGGTGACATCGTATACTTCCAGCGCTTCGGCGGGCAGATGGAGCCCCTTGGCGCCGGGCTTTTCGAATATGGACATTCCCTCAGAGCCCCTGGTGATCACTATGCTTTTGGCGCCGGTGATCTTAAAGAGCCTGGTTGCGACAGTCCGGTAGTCCGCTTCGCCGGTGATCTCCACTCCGGAAGCGGCTTCCGCCTCCTTCTTGTTGGGAGTGATTATGTGGGCGCCGCGGTATCTTGTGTAGTCCTTCCCTTTCGGGTCCACCACAGACACTTTGCCATGCTTTCGGCATAGCTCGAAAAGCTCCGCCAGAAGGGGGGGCGGCAGGGCGCCCTTTCCATAGTCAGAGACAATCACGCCAGCGCAGGACTTGATTCTGGCTTTGGCGTTTGAGAGCATTTTCCTGGAGGCTGCCGGGGATAAATCCTCCTTATTTTCCCGGTCCAATCTTAGCATCTGCTGGCGCATGGCGATGACCCGGGTTTTTCTTATGGTGGGTTTTGCCGGATCCGTCACCACCATCGCCGCGCCGATCCCCTCGCTTTTAAGCAGGGATTGGATTTCACCAGCGTCTCTGTCCTCCCCCACGGCGCCGATCAGCGTTGGCTCCCAGCCCATGGCCTTGACATTGGCGGCCACGTTGGCCGCGCCGCCCAGCTTGAACGATTCCGATTCCACGTTCAATATAGGCGCCGGGGCCTCGGGGGATATCCTCTCCACCGTGCCGGCAAGATAACAGTCCAGAATCACATCGCCGATCACCAGCGCCTGCCCGGCCTTGGCCGAATCCAGCAGGTTATAAAGCCTCTCTCTCAATTATCGCTCCGAAAAAAGCTGTGGCGAGGGCTACAGCAAGTCGTTGTCTGCAAAAGAATAATATCTGTTGTCGCCAATTATCAGGTGGTCGATCACATGTATTCCCATCAGCTTACCCGCCTCCACCAGCCTCCGGGTAAGGCATATATCCTCATCGCTGGGGTCTGGTTCGCCGCTGGGATGGTTATGGGTCAGGATCACCCCGTGGGCAGAGGCACGGATGGCGGGATTGAACACCTCCCTCGGCTCCACGTACGTCGAGTTGAGCGCTCCCTCGCACACCATCACTGTCTTGATAAGCTTGTGCCTGGTATTTAGCAGCATTACGGAAAATATCTCCTTGCGCAGGTTCTTCATGGAGCCGCGGTAGTGATTGAAAGCGTCTTCGGCAGTGCGGATAGGAGAGGTCTTGGCCGTACTGGCGGCTATGGTGAATCGCCGACCCAGCTCCAGCGCCGCCAGGATGTTCACGGCTTTGTTGAACCCGATACCAGGAACGGCGCGGATTTCCTCTATGCTGGCCGCTTCTATGCCAGCGAGGTTGTCGAACCGGGCAATCAGCGCCCGGGCCAGGTCCAGCGCGTTTTTCTTACCTGATCCAGAGCCGATGATGGTGGCCAGAAGCTCTGAGTCTGATAAAAAGGATGGCCCTTTTTCCGAAAGCTTTTCGCGCGGCCGGTCACTCTCCGGCCACTGCCGGATGGCTTCTCTCAGCTCATAACGGCGGGGCTTGGGCTTTCTCAAGGGTCACTCCCCCATGGTCGACAGGAAATAATCCATGGTAAGGCGAAATCCCTCCTCCATGCTTACTTGAGGCTCCCAGCCCAAAACTTCTTTTGCCCGTGTGATGTCCGGTTTTCTTTTCCGGGGATCATCCTCGGGCAAGGGCAGGTGTGTAATCCGGCTTGCGGAGCCTAAGTGGTCAATCGCCAACCGGGCCACCTGAAGTATGCTGACTTCATTCGGATTGCCAAGATTCACAGGTCTTGTCTCGGCAGAGAAGAGGAGGCGGACGATTCCTTCCACAAGGTCGGAAATATAGCAGAAGGAACGGGTCTGGCTTCCGTCGCCATACACGGTCACATCCCGTCCGGCTTTCGCCTGCATCAGAAAATTTGTCACAGCCCTCCCATCCTCCGGGCGCATCCTGGGGCCATAAGTGTTGAAAATCCTGACAATTCGCGTATCCTGGCCCAGGGCCCGGTGGGCCGCCATTACCGCCGCCTCCGCATACCTCTTGGCCTCGTCGTAGCAGGAGCGGGGGCCCACAGAGTTCACATTGCCCCAGTATTCTTCCCTTTGCGGGTGTTCTTCCGGGTCGCCATACACCTCGGAGGTGGAGGCCAGCATGAAGACGGCTTTTTTCTCGTATGCCAGTTCCAGAGCGCGATGGGTGGCGAAGGAGCCGGTCTGGAGGGTCAAAATGGGATGTTTAATGTAATCCGGCGGGGAAGCAGGCGAGGCGAAATGGAGAACGTAATCCACGCGGCCTGTTACCCAGTCGAGGGAATCGCGGGCGTCGCGCTCAACGAATTCGAATCGGGGATCGTCGATTCCCTCAATATTTTTCCTGGCGCCGGTGATCAGGTTGTCCACGGCGAGGACCTCCATTCCCTCCTCCAGCAATCGGCGACAAAGGTTGGAGCCAATAAATCCTGCTCCGCCGGTGATGAGAGCGCGTTTGACCATATGTCCTAATGCCTTCCCATTCCGTGGTATTCAAACCCGAGGCCCTTGAGCTTTTCCATGTCGTAGATGTTCCTTCCGTCGAAGATGACTGGAGACTTCATTATCTTTTTCATCCGTTCCATGTCCAGGGAGAGAAATTCGCGCCATTCCGTCACCAGGATCATGGCGCTGGCCCCATCCGCGGCATCGTATGGGTTTTCCACGTAATCCACATCGGGAAATATCGCTCTGGCCTTTTCCATGGACACCGGGTCGTAGGCTTTCACCTTGGCGCCCTTGCCTATCAGCGTCTCTATGATCTCCAGGGACTTGGCTTCGCGCAAGTCGTCGGTGTTCGGCTTGAACGCAAGACCCAGCACGGCGAAGGTGAGCCCTTCGAGCGATTTGAATCTGTTTTCGACTTTTGACAGGAGCTTGTGGGCCCTGATGTCATTGATGTACATGACGGAACGCAATAGACCGAATTCGTAGCCCAGCTTGCGGGCGGTGTGCTCCAGCGAGGAGATGTCTTTTGGAAAGCAGGACCCGCCATACCCCAGCCCGGCGTAGAGGAATTCCTTGCCGATTCGCCTGTCCGCCCCCACGGCCCTGGCCACGTCGGTAATATTGGCGCCGGCCAGCTCGCATAGGTCGGCGATGGCGTTGATGAAAGATATCTTGGTGGCCAGATATGAGTTGGATGCGTATTTGATCAACTCGGCGGAGACCACATCCGTTATATACATGGGCGCGCCCAAGGTGGCGTACAACTCAATAAGCTTCATCGCCACGTTTTTCGAAGGGGCTCCGATCACTATTCTGTCAGGATTCAGGGCGTCGGCGATTGCCGAGCCTTCCCTCAAAAATTCCGGGTTGGAGACTACATCAAACTCCACCCTGGTTTTTTCATTTTCATTGATGATCCGTCGAACCAGGTCGCCAGTGCCCACGGGGACTGTGCTTTTATTGACCACCACCTTGTAACCGTTGATGTTTTTCCCGATATCCCTGGCGGCGCTCTCCACCTGGCTCAGGTCGGTTTCCCCCTCGTTCTTGGAGGGTGTGCCCACACAGATGAAAATTATATCTGAGCGGCGGACATACTCTCCCACATCGGTATAAAAACCTATCCGCCCTTCGGACAAATTACGCTTGACCATTTCCTCCAGACCTGGCTCGTATATGGGCATAACGCCTTGGGACAGCCTGGACACTTTTTCGACGTCCACATCAACGCAATACACATCGTTACCCAGATCGGCGAATACCGCCCCTGTGACAAGCCCCACATACCCCGTTCCAATTACGCAAATGCGCACTTTCAATGCTCCCCGGAAGATGAAAAAAGAGATGATTATAGCCCAACTTGGGTCAGGGACCAAATAAGCTGTGCAGAAAAGGGGACTTTCGGCCCTACAAACCGCACCCACTCCCTTCAATAATGGCTTGTTCGGTCCTAATACCTATTTAGCGCAGCGGAACCCGACACTTTCCTGGCGGGACTCGGCATTGCCTTTATCCCTTGCCGACACTCGCAGAGACGATGCTGTGCTTTTCCAGGAGCCACCGCGAACCACTTTCATTTTTTTCCTGTTTTTATTTGGACCTGCGGGATTCCTGACCGGCGCCCATTGGTAGTAGGTGGGGCTGTACCAATCTTCCACCCACTCCGCAACGTTGCCGGCCATGTCGCGCAGACCTATGGAACCTGGCTGGTAGCCGCCCACCTGCCTGGTTTTGTTCAAGACCTCCCCCGTGGCAGAGGAATAACGTTGCACTTTTTCTCTGGCGTTGAAATTGGCGTCTCGACCGGAGATGACATCATTCATTATGGCGAATCTGTGTTTTTTTCCCCTGTCTCTGGCGGCGTATTCCCATTCCGCCTCGGTGGGCAGCCTTTTTCCGGAGGAAGCGCAATAGCTGGCGGCCTCCTCCCATGTCACACTTTCCACGGGACAATCCTCGCAGTTGGAGAATTTGGAGGGATTTGTCCTCATGACTCTTTTGAACTCGGACTGGGTGACTTCGAATATGTCAAGATGGAAACCTTCCAGGCAAACCGTGTGATCAGGCAGCTCCTCAGGCTCTCCTTCCTGAAAAACATCGCCCATCCGGAAGCATCCTCCTCTGACCGGGATCATTGCCCCATGAGTCGGTTTCGCTCCAGTCTGACCCGGATCGTCTCCATTTGAAGGTTTGACTATGCCTTGTTGCTCCCGCACCCGTGAGAGGTTGCCCTTGAGAGTAATCAGGCGTGGCGCGGTCGGATCGATTGTTTCAATGATGGCAATCAAATTTGAGGCTTTTTCCAGATCATTATAGTCCACGGCCTTTTGAGCCTCCGCAGTCAGGACCCGGCCGACTCTCCGGAGACCTGCAAGGGCCATTTCGTTATCAGGATCCAGATCCTGCGCTCGCGTAAATATTTCCATGGCGTTATCCATACCAGGGTTGATGAGTTTGCCAGCATAAAAAGCCTCCTCACCCTTTTTTAACAACGTAGTGATTTTTTTCCGGTTTTCCGTTTCCACGGCCTTTCTGCTACTGATGGCCTCGGCTATAAGGCGTTCCTTCTCATCCTCGTCGGAGTCCATCGTATCCCGGGCTTTTCTGGTCTCGACTTCCATCCGCCTTTTTTCAGCCTCCATTGTCTCCCGGGCCGTCCTGGTTTCTTCTGCAAGATGTTTTCTCTCCGCTTCCAGCGCTTCTCGAGCCTTTCTGTTCTCCGCCGCGAGTCGCTTGGTCTCGGCTTCCTCCGCCATTCTGGCCTGCTGCGTCAAAAGATCTTTTTCCGATTTATCCTGTTCTACAGCGGCGTGAAGCTTCTCTTTCATTTTCAGGGCGGATTCGGTGGAGCCCACGGCGGCGATGGCGGCGCCTATATGGGCGTCGGCATTCTTATAATCTTTCTCCGCTAGCGATCTGGCAGCTCGTTCCAATGCGGACTTGGCCACCTTTTCCAGGCCCGCGTACGCCTTTGGGTGGCCAGGGGCCATTTGCAAAACCATTTTGTACGATTCGGTGGCGTTCTTTCCTGGAGGAGAATCCAGGGCGCCCGCCGCCAAATAGGAATCCCCCTGCGCCAGCCAGTCGTTCACCTGCCTTTGCTTGTTTTCTTCATTAGCCAAAGCCGCAAGGGCTCTATCCTGCAGTTCCTTTTGCTTGTCAAGCAGCTTTTCCGCCTGGTCTATCCCATTGGCGGTGGGCGTGTGCTTTTTCGCCTGCGACAGATAATCCCCCGCCAACCCGAGGTTTTTCTTCTCCACCGATTCATTCACCAAGGTGACAAGCCGGGCTCCGATATCGGCGATCCCTTTTTTTGCCTCCTTGTTCCTTGCGTCCAGGGCCAGGACCGCCCGGTAGCTATCCAGGGCGCTCTCTCCTTCCGGACGCGTCAGGGCCCCGATGGCGATTCGTCTTTTAGCCGTCGTGAGGGCCTCGGCGATTTGCATATACCTGGTTTCATCCGGAGAAAGCTTTTGCTCTGGTGTCGTTTCTGATTCCGGCGCCCCATCCGCCATGGGCGGCTCCGGCGTCTGGATATCCTGATCTTGCGCGGATAGCGCCGGAGGCTTTTCACTGGTCAAATAACGGACACCGGCGCCGCCTGCGACAACCGCCAGTATCAAAACAATGGCGTAAACCGCTGTTTTGAGCATGTCCTGTTGCGGAGGGGTGTACTGGCTCGGCACAGGCGTTTGATAAGCGGCAGTGGCGTCCAGCTCCGCGCTCCCAGCCTCCTGGTACATGGCGGTTTTCACCGATGTGGCGCCTGTGACCCCCGTGATTCCGTTTTTGGTTGAGGACCCTGGCCTGGTGTATTCGGCCCTCATATGTTCCAGAACCTCTTTTAGCTCCAAAGCGGACTGATACCTCTTCCCTGGCTCCTTTTCCATGCATTTTGCGATCACCTGGTTCAGCTCCTTCAGAGCCTCCCCCTCGCCGGTAATACTGGGCACCGGCGCCATGATGTGCTTGTGCATGAGCCCCCATGGGGTGTCCGATTCAAAGGGGAGCTTTCCGGCGAGCATCTGGAACATGATAACGCCGATGGAGTATATGTCCGTGGTCGGGCCGATATGGCTGATCTCCCCCTTGGCTTGCTCCGGGGACATGTACGCCGGAGTTCCCAGTATCCTTCCCTGCTGGGTCAGCTGGGCGGTTTTGGCCGTAGTGGTCAGTTCGTCGCCGGATTGAAGCGCCTTGGCAATGCCGAAATCTAGAATTTTAACAATTTTCTGATGGCCCATCTGGGCGATGATGATATTGTCCCCTTTCAAGTCGCGGTGGACAATGCCCAGCCTGTGGGCGTATTCGATCCCGTCGCAAAGCTGGATGGCGTAATCGAGAAAATTCTTCAAGTCCTGCCTACCTTCCTCGAGCAACAGGTTCTGCAACGAGACCCCCGTCACGAAGGCCATCACAAAATAATACTCGCCGGTAGGCAGTTGAGAAAAATCTATGACCGTGACGATGTTCGGGTGCTCCAGCTTCGACTGAATGCTGACCTCCCGGCGAAACCTGCGGATGGTGGCCTCGTCCGTGGAGAGGTGTTGGGCCACGATTTTTATCGCCACCATTTTGCCGGTGGTCACCTGCTGGGCTTTATACACAGCTCCCATCCCCCCCTCGCCTAGCTTGTGGAGGATTTTGTAGCGCCCGTCCAGGGTTTGCCCGGCCATTTCGTCGTGCGAACGGACGATAAGCTTGGACCCGTCATGAGGACAGAAATGGAGCCCCGGATCGAACTCTCTTTCGCAGGAAGGACAAAACATTTTTTCAGTCTGGTTATTATCGGATATCATAGTACAATCATTGGGCCTAATAGGCTGTTGCGCGTATGGAGCGCGAGGCCGAATGGACTTCCCCAGCCGCAGCAAAATGAAATGACTTCATCAACGTAACGCTCCCCACCAACACTCTGGTTGTAAATTTCGTCTGATGGCACGATGCCCACCACCACCAAACATCAACCGATATTTAAAATCCCAATACCGGAGTCAATGGGGGCATGCTCTATATACCCGGCATTATAGCAATCAAAACGATGATCCAACCAAATATTTCCTCATTGAAACAGTGGCCGGACTGACAGCGGTCACTTTGGCTGCCATCCCACCTCCACTCAAGTGGATGTGGCGTATCTCCCCGCTAAGGATTTTGGAGGATGGGGGCGACCCACGACAGCCATATATCCTTCCTTTACAGATAGAAAAAAACACTTGATTTTATGGTTGGGCATTACTAGAATTATTCAGCCGTGTAAGGGGTAGAAGGCGCGCCTTGCCTACCTTCCGCGGCTCCGGCCTCGCCGGTAATAGGTTCCATCCTGCCCGATGTTTTATTTGTTTTACGGGGGATCGTATGGCTAAAGGGAAGATTAAGTGGTTTAACAACGCAAAGGGGTACGGCTTCATCCTGGAGGACGGGAAGGAAAGCGATGTCTTTGTCCATTACTCCGCCATCGAGGGAGAGGGGTATAAATCCCTGAAAAATGGGGAGGAGGTCGAGTTCCAGCTCTGTGAAGGGCCAAAGGGGCTCCACGCCCAGCAAGTGATCAGGCTCTAGAAATCACCAACTAGAGTCGGCTGGCGCGCCGTAATTCCACTTTGCGGCGTTGATTTCTGTCTTCGCGGCTTTCCTTGGCGGGGGAAACACCAAGGCGTTGCGTGGGCGGGGTAAATGAGATTTTGTGTCCATTAACGAGCTTGCTTTGCCCCGAGGCCGGATTGGCGGCCATATGCGCTTGTCCCACAAACCCTGGGTTGGTCTGGTAAGATGGACTGATGCGCGACAGAATTGAAAAATTAAACTTCCTTGGAAAATTTCTGGCCTCCTCCAGGTCTCGGGACGAGACTCTGGAGATGGCCATGATAATTTCCCAGGACGTGCTGGGATACGACCACGCCATAATCCGTCTGCTGGACCAGAATCAAGTGTTGCGGGCGGTGAAATGGATCGGATTCCCCAGGGAAGCGGCGGACCGTGTTATACGCCTGGGAGAAGGTATCACCGGCCAAGCCGCCATGCAGGGAAAATCGATCCTGGTGGAGGATACCACTCGCGACCCCAGATATATCCAAGGCGTGGAAAACTGCCTTTCGGAACTTTGCTCCCCCATGATTTTCGATGGCAGGATCATAGGCGTTTTCAACGTGGAAAGCGAAACCCCAGCCTTTTTCCACGAAGACGACCGGCACATACTGGAAAATTTCGTCACCCAGCTAGCCTCCGCCCTGGAGGCGACCAGGCTGCGCGACGAACTGGGCCGAGCGGAAAAGCTCACCATGATCGGCTCCTTCGCCTCCGCCATCCTCCACGACATCCGCAACGACATCCACCAGCTCAACATCGGCGCGGATCTGCTGGAAATGGCGCCCGAGGACCCGGTTCGTGTGGTGACCATAGCCCGGAAGGTGCGTAAATCAGCCGAAAATATCCACGACCTGGTGGGGGACATCTTCGAATTCGTCCGCACGGGCCAGACCCCTGTCACCCGGCAGAAAGTGGAACTGGCGCCGTTTATGGAATCATTCACCACAAGATTCATGGCCTCCGCCAGGAAGGATATCAAAGTGAGCCTCAACATGACCGGATCGCCATCACTGGAGGCGGACCCCCGTCGGCTGAAGCGGCTGCTGTTGAACCTGGCCAACAACGGCGCGGAGGCGATGCAGGATGGGGGAGAGCTGACCATATCCGCCGGCAAAGAGAGTGGGGTTGTGTTCATGGAAGTGCGGGATAGCGGCAAGGGTATCGCCCAGGACCGGCTGGACAGAATATGGGAGCCTTTTTATACCCATGGCAAGAGTGATGGAACTGGCCTGGGGATGGTGATAATAAAAAAGATAGTGGATGACCATGGCTGGAAAATAATGGTCGCTTCCGAGGAAAAAAAAGGAACTTGCTTCCGGATTACCATTCCGCAGGAGTGATTAACTCCATTATGAGCACCGCCCCGACAATGCCCTGAAGTTGATATAATCTCCCATAGAGAAAATGAATCGATGATAAAACCTGATTGGCTGAAAAAACCATCCACACCCCTGGTTTCCACTGCCGATGTGCGCGTCAGGATCACCCGGGCAGGGCTGACCACCGTTTGCCGGTCCGCCCGATGCCCAAACATGGGCGAATGCTATTCCAGGGGAACAGCCACATTCATGATCCTGGGAGACCTTTGCTCCCGCAGTTGCGGATTCTGCGCGGTGCCCCATGGCAAACAGGCTGGCGTCGTTGATCCAGGCGAGCCGGAGCGGGTGGCCGACGCCGCAAAGGCGATGGAACTGGGACATGTAGTGGTCACCTCCGTCACCCGCGACGACCTTCCGGATGGGGGAGCGGGAACATTCGCCAATACGATCCACGCCCTGCGTTGCGCTCTCCCTGCGGCCACGGTGGAGGTTTTGACGCCCGACTTCAAGGGGGACTACTTCGCCATCGATACAGTGGCCGCTGCCGGGCCGGATGTGTATAACCACAACATGGAAACCGTCCGTGAATTTTATGGGGCGGTTCGCCCCCAGGCGAAATACGACAGGTCCCTCGACTTCCTGAGCCGCGTGTCCACACGGTATCCGGAGGTCACCGTGAAGAGTGGCTTCATGGTGGGGTTGGGCGAGAGTAAAAGCCAGGTAGTTCAATTATTGAAGGATATGCGCAAGGCCGGTTGTCGTATGGTCACCATCGGCCAGTATCTGCGCCCCACCAAGGAACATCTGCCTGTGGTGGAGTATTTGCGGCCGGAGGTGTTCCATGAATACGCTCGGCTGGGGGAAGATATCGGGATAGAGAAAGTTTTCGCCGGGCCGTTCGTCCGATCTTCATACAGGGCCGGGGAAGTGTTTAATAAATGTTAGTCATGGCTTCCTTCAATTCGTATTTGCTTTGTGGGAGGCTACCCTGATGCACTGGCTATATCTGATAATGGCCATCGCAGCGGAGGTGGCGGCCACCAGCGCGCTGAAAGCCAGCGAAGGATTCACCCGGCTGTGGCCTTCGCTTCTGGTGGTGACGGGATATGTGGCCGCGTTTTATTTCCTGTCGCTGACATTGCGGGTGATACCGATAGGAACCGCATACGCCATATGGTCCGGGGTGGGGCTGGTGCTGATCGTTATGGTGGGGCGGGTGTTGTTCGGCCAGACCATAGACGCGGCGGCAGTGGCGGGTTTTGCGCTGATTATAGCCGGCGTGGTGGTGATAAATGTATTCTCATCTTCAGTTCCTCATTGAAGATCAGGCGTCTGACGCCCATTTCATTCCATGCAATCTCAGGAAATAAACATCAATCAACTCATGTTCATCCTCTGCTTCCAGTTGGGATTAGCGCCCATCGACCATTGCTGATAAAATGGCCCAATGACTAGAGCAACCATCCACTACATAGCCTCGTTTCTCATCCTGTCTCTTTATGGCGGCCAGGTGTGCCCGTTCATCGAGGGTTTGTCTGTGTGGACATGGACCACTTACATGGGGATCATATTCATCGCCATGTATCTCGCCCGCATGGCGTTGCGCCCCTGGCTGGTGAGGAACGCCTCGCCGGAGCGCCGGGTCACCCGAGGATTTTTGTTAGACCTTTGCATATATCTGGTGGCCGCGCTGGCGATAACCGCTTTCAACACCATTTTCCACAGCTTTCCTCCCGGCTCCGGCATGAAGGCGATGACGGGATTCATGACGCTGGGATTCTTTGCGGCGGTGGACCTGGCCCTGGTGGCGGAGTGGACCCTGGCGATGGAGTTCGCCAGGGAGGGCAGAGCGCTGAAGGTGGCGGGGGAGCCGATATTCCCCATGGTGAACAGGTTCGCCATGGTGGCCATGGTCACCGTATCAATGGTTGTTATGGTTCTTTTTCTGCTGGTTAACAAGGACCTTGAATGGTTAAGCACCCTACCGACTTCCGACTCGCATCCCTCCTTTGTGGTGCTAGGCGAGATGGCGCTGGTGGGCATGGTCTTCCTGTTTCACCTGGTGAACATTATCTACTCCTACAAGCGCAACCTCCGGCTCTTTTTCGGGCTGCAAAACGGCGCCCTGGCCTCCGTATCGGAGGGGGAACTTTATGCGATGGTCCCGATCAGCTCCAGAGACGAGTTCGGTGTGATGGGGGAGTATACCAACCAGATGATCACGGCCCTGCGGGAGAGGACCGAGGAGGTCCACCGCACCAGGGATGTCACCATCCTTTCGCTGGCCACCCTGGCGGAGACCCGTGATAACGAAACCGGCGGACACATCCTGCGTACCCAGGGCTATGTCCGCGCCCTGGCGATGGCGTTGCGGGAGCATCAGGACCGGAGGGACGAGCTGACAGTTGAGATCATCGACCTTTTATACAAAAGCGCTCCATTGCACGATATCGGAAAGGTGGGGATACCCGATGCGATCCTGCTCAAGCCTGGCAAGCTGACCGTGGAGGAGTTCGGGATCATGAAAAAACATCCTGTATTGGGCCGCGACGCCATCACCCGGGCCGAAGAGACCCTGGACGCGGGGGATGGTTCCTTCCTGAGATACGCCAGGCAGATCGCCTACGGCCATCACGAGAAGTGGGACGGCTCCGGCTACCCGGAGGGATTGAAGGGAGAACAGATCCCGTTGGCCGCGCGGCTGATGGCCATCGCCGATGTA
>JAOUMU010000174.1 GCA_029881335.1 Nitrospinota bacterium
TGGCGAGGTCTTTTCGCGGCGCGTAATCGATGCTACCGGCGATCACCTGGGCCAGGGCGAGCCTTCCCTGCAACGACGACTCTATGCTTTGCCTTATCGCGAAGTGACTTACCAGCCCCATTCCGGCCAGGGTCACCAGCACACTGGCCACCACCAGCAGAGTGATTCTCTTTCTCATGTCTCATGACTCGGCGCCAAGAGAGGCGCCTCAAGGCGTCATCTTGCCGGTGGCCTTTTCCTCCTGTACGGCCACAGGCATACGGTTGACTATCCATGCGAACAGCAGTATGTGAACCACCGTCACCATAAGCGCCACTCCCACCTCAGTTATCGGGGGGATCACCGCCGCCAGGTGGCCGGGGATTTCCCAGTTAAAAGCCACTATGCAAACGTTCAGTCGGTTCATGGCCACACCCATCAGGGCGATGAGAGCCGACCAGCGCACGGCGCCAGGGCTTTTAAAGCGGACCGCCAATGTGAGCATCACCGCCGGCAGCAGGGCAAAAACTCCTACCTCCGTGAGGAACAACGTTCCGTAGGAGGTTGAGAGAAGGCTCCACAAGTCGTCATGGGCCAAGCCTATCACCTTCAGAGCAACATAGACATAGAGCCCCACCGCCGCTCCGCTGCCCAGGCTCAGGGTGATCGGGTCCAGATTCTCCATAAACTCCTCCCCACACCGATCCTTGAGCATCCGCGCCGTCAGGGCGATGATAATAATCACGAAGGCCGCAGCGGCGTATATGCTGGATGAGAGGAAGAACACCGGCAGATATGTGGAATACCAGAGGGGGTGCAATTTGCCCGGAGTGAGCAGAAACATTGCGCCCAGGGCCGACTGGTGCAAAGTGGAGAGGATGATTCCGAAGATGGTCATCGCCACAGTGATCCTCATTGCCCATCGTTTCACCCGTCGGCTCATGATCCACTCAAAAAACGTGGGGGAGAACTCCAGCGCCTGCACGGTGGTGTACAGCGCCACGTGCCACGCCACCAGAAACAGCACTGACGCAGGGCCAAATGAGACGAACATGGGATAGTAAATGCGCCACGGCCTTCCCAGATCTATCAGCAGGTATGTCACGGCGAACAGGTAACCCAGCAGCCCCGCCAGAACGCTTATCCGCACGTATGGCTTCAGCGCCTTGTATCCGAAAATGTAGTAGGCCGTGGTGATGACGAATCCCGTGGCGGAGAATGGCACTCCCACAAAGAGGCCCCAACCGATCAGCAGACCCCAAGGGTCTGTATCGGAGGCGTGGGTGACAGCGGCCAGTCCATAAATGAATCTGGTTCCCAAAAGCCACAGGCCCATTGCCAAAATGGCGGCGAAGATGGCGTTCACCGGGGTGGCCAGGGAGATGGCGTAATCCTTGAATCCCAGTCCCATAAAGAGCTTGTCCATGAACCACGAATAGAAGGAGACACCTTTTGTCCTGTATGGCGCCTGGGCCGGTTCGATGGGCGGTTCTGGTTCGGCTGGTTGTCGATATCGCACCGCCGTGTAAAACATACCAAAAAGGGCGGGCCATATAGTCAGCACCAACGGGACCGAGGCCAGATATCCCTTTGTGTATTCGATCATCGGCTTTTTCGGCAGGTTGACCGGGAATCCCAACTCCCCGAAGGGGACCGAGGAAAGGTACATCCACGCCGATCCTCCCCCCTCGTTTTCGCCAAAAATATGATGGACATAGTCGTCAGGATTCCGGCGGATCCGCTCCTTGGCTACGAAGAGCAGATCGCTTCTTCTGCCGAAGAGCAAAGCGCCGGTGGGGCACGTTTCCGCGCATCCGGGCAGTTCCCCCCGCTTTACCCGCTCATGGCATAACGTGCACTTGACGATTCTGGGCTCCAGGGCGGAATCGTATCGAAACGCTGGGACACCATAGGGGCACGCCACCATGCAGTAGCGGCATCCGAAACAGAGATTCTCGTCATACACCACCGCCCCTTCCGGAGTTTTCGTGTATGCGTGGGCGGGGCAAGCAGAGGCGCAGGCCGGTTCATTGCAATGGTTGCACTGGATTTTGCGGAACGCCAGCAGATCTTCGAACTCCGGATCGATGTATTTGTTCACCACGGTGTAGGCCGTAGAGGATGGGCGGCGGTGGCTTTTAAATACAGACTCATCCTCGAAAGGCTTGTCCGGGACGGGCAAGTCGTTCACCCTATTACACGCCTCCTCGCATTTGCGGCACCCCACGCAACGGGTGAGGTCCACCAGCATCCCATATCCCTCTGGCCATCCGGAGAATTCGTCCAGCCCGGCGGCCAAGGCGGGGCATGCGACCATAGCGGCGCCAGAGGCCGCTGCCATACCCAGAAACTTCCTGCGAGTGGAGGAGGAAGCATCAAAGCGGGATGAAATGTCGATATGCAAGGCTCACCCTCCCTTATGAATTACCGGCTTGGTGTGACACATTTTTTTGCAGGCTTCCGGACCTTCCATTTTGTGACAGCTCAAACACTGCAGATGAAAAGCTGTCAATAAACCTGGCATGGAGGGGTTGTCCTTACTGTATTTTCTATGGCACGATTTGCAGGATAGAAAGCTTTCCACCAGTGATTCCTTCAGAGCCATTTTTTTCAGGTCGTGGCATTCGGCGCATTTGCGAGTTTCCATGGCGCTGGTATGATGATGGCATTCAGGGCAGCCTTTTGATTTTTCTACGTGAATTTTATGGTTAAAGTCCACCGCCCCATATTCGTTTTGAAGAACTTGTATGAGGATGCTCTCCGGAATGGCCAGATGCCCAAGATGCTCGCTGGCGATCGCCATGCCCGGGTGAAGAAAGAATCCTAGACAAAGAACGGCGCCCCACCACCCAGAATCAAAAACCTCTTTCATTACCCGCTCCCGCCGTTCTGACCTATCACGACAGTAAGGACGTCAAGGCTTCCCCGGCAAAGACTACTTACAACTAATATATGTCTCTTGCCTCCAAAGGGGGCGCACACTTTATTTGGCGGCCTGATCTGGCGCCCGGCGCACTCTTAGCCATGGCGCCCCAGCCCCGCCTGCCAGCGCCTGAGGGCCAGCCCAAGACCCGTCACAAATGCCACTGGAACCATGGCCACATACGCAATCACCAGGAAAGGAGCCGCGGCAGTGTGGACTGCGGTACGCACAACCTCCCTTACCCCGGCGTGGCGCATATGGTCCAGGTCATCCCTGCCCACGGCCAGCATCGCACCAAACGGCCTGGGAGAGAGAGACTCCCATATCAAAATGAACAGGCCGATAAAGCCAATGGCCAGCAAGTACTCCACACCCTTGATGTGTGTTATAAAATCAAACAAAGTATTCATGACGATCACCTCCCCTTCCTAGTGCCGCAAAGCCGGAGTGTGGCCCATGCCCAGCAGCAGCCGCAGCAGCTTGTAACCCCACAGTGTGGTGAAGGAGGCCACATAGGCCACCGGCAGCAGGACCACGAAGAGTAGCGTGGCCACTGGAGCGATGATCACCATCGTAGCCGTGTTCACCTTAAAGAATCTCTCCTCCCCGTTACCGGGCAGCTTGTCGGCAGACTCCATCTCCGCCAGAGTTCCCGAAAAAGGATTGTAGTATTTTCCCTTCCCCACCATCTGTCCGCCTTTATAGCTTTTCATTTTGCTCACCTGCCTTTCTATATAAACTTCTCTCACGGTTTCAGGCTAGCAGGACGCCATGGGATAAAGAATCGGGAGAACGCCCGGTTTTGCGGGGAAAGGCTCCCGGATCGGGCGGGAAAAACACCCTATGCGGGCGGAGGATATTGCCTGGAAT
>JAOUMU010000008.1 GCA_029881335.1 Nitrospinota bacterium
GGGTGAATCCCACGGTCCCGCCGTGGGAGTGGTGATTGACGGATGCCCCGCCGGCGTCACAATATCCCCGGAGGCGATACAGACCCAACTGGACCGCAGGAGGCCGGGCCAGAGCGCCATCACCACCCAGCGGGGGGAGGCGGACCTGGCGATCATCATGTCCGGTGTCTTTGAGGGAGTTGCCACCGGCGCCCCCATCCATATCATGATCAAGAACATGCAGGCCAAGAGCCGCGATTATGACGATATAAAGGATCTTTACCGCCCATCCCACGCCGACTACGGATACCACATGAAATACGGAATCCGCGATCATAGGGGTGGAGGCCGCTCCTCCGCCAGGGAAACAGCGTGTCGCGTGGCGGCTGGCGCTGTGGCCGCGGCTCTGCTGGGGCCCCTGGGCGTGGAGCTCTTCGCCCACGTTATTAGCGTGAAGGACATTCACGCCAAAACCTTTGAGCGGGACCAGATAGAGAAAAACCTTGTCCGCTGCGCCGACCCGGAGGCCGCCCGGCAAATGGAGGAGCTGATCATGGCAGCCCGCAGGGATGGCGACAGTGTGGGCGGGGTCATCGAGATTCGGGCCGAGGGAGTTCCCGCCGGTCTGGGCGAACCTGTGTATGATCGCCTGGATGCGGACCTGGCCAAGGCCCTCATGTCGATAAACGCCGTGAAAGGTGTGGAGATCGGCGCCGGATTCTCCGCCACGAGCAATTTCGGCTCGCGGAACAACGACCAGATGAGGATCACCGATGGCCGCCCCACTTTTCTGAGCAACAACTCCGGTGGCATAGATGGCGGCATAAGCAACTCAAACACCATCGTGGCCAGAATAGCGGTGAAGCCCACCCCCTCCATCCTGAAGGAGCAGAAGACCGTAAACACCTCCATGGAGGAGACCACATTGAAGGTGGAGGGGAGGCACGATCCCTGTGTACTGCCCCGCGCTGTCCCCGTGGCCGAAGCGATGACGCTTATCACCCTGGCCGACCATTACCTGCGCCACCGCTCCTCCAGGGCCTGACCGCCCATGTCCTCCGGCGGAGTATCGGACCTTCTGGCCAGAATAAAGGGGCAAAATGGCCTGGGTGAGAATGTGAAGGCGGAAAGGGTGATCCCCCCAGCCCAGGCGGAATACGCCGATTTCCCGGAGAAGCTCCACCCGGCGGTGGCGGAGCGCTTCCGCGAAAGAGGAGTCCAAAGGCCATATACTCACCAGGCCCAGGCCATGGCGCTGGCCCTGGAGGGGAAAAACGTCATCGTCTCCACTCCCACCGCCTCCGGCAAGACCGCCTGCTATATGGCCCCGGTGATGAGCGATTTCATGAACGATCAGGAGGCCACCGCCATTTTCATCTTCCCGTTAAAGGCGCTAGAGCGCGACCAGTTGGGCGCGTGGAGGGAGTTTGGCGATGGCTTGCCGGGGGATTTGCGCGTGGAGGTGTTCGATGGGGACACCCCCCAATACCAGAGAGGGAAGATCGCCAAAGACCCGCCCAGGGCCATATTCACAAATCCCGACATGCTACATCTCTCCATCCTGCCCTACCATGGCAAGTGGGAAGGGTTTTTGTGTCGGCTCAAGTATGTGGTGGTGGATGAGGCCCACACATATCGCGGCGTGTTCGGCTCCCATGTGGCCCAGATATTCCGCAGGCTCCGGCGGGTGTGCGCCTCCCTAGGTTCAAAGCCGCAATTCCTGGCAAGCTCCGCCACTATTTCCAATCCGTCCCAGTTCGCCCAGACCCTCACCGGCGCCCCCTTCGAGCTGGTGGACCACTCCGGAGCGCCCAAGCCAGGGGGCGTGTTCGTGATATACGATACCGACGCCAGCCCCTACGCCGACGCTTCCCGTCTGTTTCGTCTGGCTGTCCGGGAGGGATACAAGACCATAGCCTTTACCAAGGCGCGCAAGATCACCGAACTTATCTACGCATGGAGCGTCCAGGCCGAGCCAGATATCGCAGAGAGGATAAGCTGCTACCGGGGCGGATTTCTTCCCGAGGAGCGGCGATCTATCGAACGGGACCTATTCGGCGGCAAGCTGGATGGGGTGGTGACCACCTCGGCGCTGGAGATGGGGGTGGATATCGGCGGATTGGACGTATGCCTGCTGGTGGGCTATCCTGGCGCCATTGTGAACACGTGGCAGCGCGCTGGCCGTGTGGGCCGGGCGGACCGGGAGTTTATGATCATTCTGATCGCCCAGCCTGACGCGCTGGACCAGTACTTCGTTCGCCGCCCGGAGGAGCTTTTCACCAGGAGCTTCGAAGCGGCGGTAGTGGATCCGGAGAACAGGCCGATCCTGAAAAGCCATATAGCTTGCGCGGCGGCGGAGCTCTCGCTGGATAAGGACGACCCGTGGCTGGGGGAAGCGGATCGTCAGGACGCTTTCGCTGAGCTGGAGCAGGAAAGGCGGCTGGTCCGATCGGCCGATGGAGCAAGATGGCTGTCTCCCCGACAATATCCTCACAGGGACACTCCCATCCGAAGCGTGGGGGAGAGCTACACCATATTCCTGCAGGGGGGCAAGACTGTCATCGGCGTGATCAGCGGTTCCCGGGTGTATGGGGAATGCCACCCCGGCGCCGTGTATCTGCATATGGGGCGGCAGTACCTGATCACCCGCCTGGACATGGAAAAACGAACCGCCCTCGCCAAACCCATGGATGAGAAATACTACACCCGCCCCAGGTCTCAGAAGGAAACCCAAATCCTGGAGACGCTGAAAAGCAGGGAAGTGAACGGCTTCACCGTCCGGCTGGGAAAGCTGAAGGTCACCGAGCAGGTGCTGGGCTACGAAAGGCGCTCCATCTTTGGCCAGGAGACCCTGGGAGTGTTTGATCTGGACTGCCCCAGCACCGAGTTTGGGACCGTGGGATTCTGGGTGGAAATCGAAGACCCTGTGAAGCTGGCCATCGAAGAGGGGAAGCTTGGGTATATGGGAGGGATCCACGCTTTCGAGCACGGGGTCATATCGCTGTTTCCACTTTTCGCCCTGTGCGATCGCGACGACATAGGAGGCATATCATATCCGCTCTACCCCGGTCTGGGAAAATCCGCCGTCTTTTTCTATGATGGCTATCCCGGCGGGCTGGGGCTGTGCGAGGCCGGATTCGACAAAGTGGAGAGGATGTGGGCCGCCGCCCTGGATCTTGTCGCCGGATGCGAGTGCGAGACCGGGTGCCCTTCGTGTATACATTCCCCCAAGTGCGGCTCCGGCAACAAGCCGCTGGACAAAATGGCCGCGCAAACCTTGCTCGAATATCTGTGCGCACAAAAGCCATACCCCAAGGGGAAAAGGGTGAAGCAGAAGGAAACCGAATCCGCGGCGCCCTCAGCCCCCGTTAAACAGGAGGGGCCATCCCCCTCGCATAGGAGCGCACCTGACACCGAAGAAAAAGAAGAATCGGAATATTACGACCCCGCCCCGGAGAAACGGATACTCTTCTTCGATCTGGAGACCCTCCGCAGCGCCGCCGAGGTGGGGGGGTGGAACAACACCCACAAGATGGGCCTTTCCGTGGGAGTGGTGTACGATTCCAGAGAGAAAAAGGCGTTTCGATATTTTGAGCGGGACGCGGACGCTATGGTCGCCAAGCTGCTTTCCGGGGACCTGGTGGTGGGGTTCAACCATATCGGGTTCGACTATGGCGTGCTGGCTGGATACACGAAAATAAACCTTCGGGCCACAGCGCCCTCGTTTGACATCCTTCTGGATGTTAAGGATAGACTGGGGCATCGTCTGTCGTTGGACCATCTGGCGCAGGCCACCCTGGGCAAGGGGAAGACCGCCGATGGCTTGCAGGCGCTGGCATGGTGGAAGGAGGGGCTGTATGACAAGGTGGCGGACTATTGCGAGGCGGATGTGATGGTGACCAAGAAACTATTCGAGTTCGGCCTGGAGAAGGGCCACCTGCTGTATACCCTGAAAAACGGCGAGGTGGCCATGATAAAACTGGATTGGGACCTGGATGCTATGATAAAAGCCGCGGCGGAGCAGGTGGCCAAGACAAAGCCGCGCAGGATAAGGTTTTAAAGGGAGGGCAGGCCATGAAGGTGGAAGCGATAGTCCCGGCCGCAGGCGCAGGCCTGCGAATGGGGGGGGATGTCCGCAAGCAGTTCATGGATCTTGGCGGGGAACCTATGTTCCTGCACACACTCAGGCGACTTGCGTCGGCGCCTCTGATACAGCGGATAATCCTGGCGGCGCCGGAGGAAGAGCTTGATCCTGTGCGGGAGGCGGTGGAGCGCGCCGGTTTGCCAAAGCCATGTAAGGTTGTGACAGGGGGAGCCACCCGGCAGGAGTCTGTCGCCAAAGCTTTCGGCCATCTTGACCCGGCTTCAGATCTGGTGATGGTCCACGACGGTGTGCGGCCATTCGTCACGATGGAACTGGTGGAGCGGGTGGCGCAGGCGGCGGCGAAAGTAGGCGCGGCCACGGCGGCCTGCCGGGCCAGGGATACTTTGAAAAAGGAGCTGCACGGGCGGCTGGTCGAATCGATCTCCCGGGATGGCGTGGTCCACATCCACACTCCGCAATGCTTCCGGTACTCTCTGCTGGCCGAGGCGCTGGAAAGAGCGGAGATGGAAGGGGCCACGGCCACGGATGAGTCGAGCCTGGTGCAGCGGCTGGGAATGGATGTAGCGGTGGTCCATTCCCCCTATTGGAACATCAAGGTTACCACGGCGGAGGATATGACCTTGGCTGAGGCGCTGGAACGGTCGATGGTCGGCTGAGAAGGCGCAATGGAAAGGATATCGCTGACGCTAAACTGGCGCCATGCCCTGCGGGGAGCGGAGCTGGACTCCATCCGCGAATTTATGGCGGAGAACGGCGGGATATACATGTGGATATACGGAGCCGCGCCGGGAGGAGTCCACTACATCGGGGAGACCAATTCCTTTCTCACGAGGATGACAACACACTTGAGCGCCATCCTCTCCGGGTTCTATGAGTCGTTCAACGTGGAAGAGCTGGAGAAGCTGGGGAGGGAGGAGTTCATCCAGGCGCTGAACGACTACGCCGCCGGAATACGCTCCAACGGGCTGATCTACACCCCGGACCCGCGACGGCTCTCCAAAACATTTTTTGATGACCTATGGGGCCCCATGCACCGTGAGTACCTAAACAGGCTGCTTTTCGTTTTCGCCACCTTGGAGAACATGGACCCGCCGCTGGAGCTGGAGACCGACATGCCTGTGTTGCGAAAGGAGATCGAGGCGGCGCTGATAATATCGTATAAAAGAAGCCTGGGGCTCACCCACAAGGCGCCAATAGGCCAGCACAGCCGCATCCCGAAAGTGGCCTACGAGATATATCATGGCGGCAATGCGGTGTGGGCCGTGCCGGACGAGATACAGATGATAAGAGGCTGGGAGCCGCCCAATGGATAACCTCCTTGACTTGGCTACGAGCATGCCATATACATCACAAAAACCATGACCCGGAACAAGATGAAGATAAAATTGGCGATACTATGCCCCATCCGCCGGAAGATCGCCCCCGGCGGCGAGGGGACATTGGAGAACAGGATATACGATCTGGCCCAGGCTCTGGCGGGGCAGGGAGTTGATGTGACGCTGTTCGCCGCGGGAGGGAGCCAATCCCCCGGAGGTCTTGTGCCCATATGCGGAAAGGCGCTGGAAGATGATCCGGATCCGAGTCCGGCGATGGTGGAAGCAGTGGCTCTTGCCGAGGCTTTTTCCAGGATCAGGGAATACGATCTGGTCCACAGTTTTTCAGGCCTGTCGGCGTTTCCATTCGCAAAGCTGCTTGGAGTCCCCATGGTGGCCGCAGCGCCAGAGCATCCTTTGGGGGAAAGGTTTGCCAAGACCGTACATTTCATTCCTCTTGCAGAAGAAGGGACAGCGACGGAGTTCATCAAGGTATATAAGGCAATCCTGGCGGCCCGTGAAAACCACCGCCCCTGGGGGCACTATGAAAACCTGGCCGAGGGGCCGGACCACAACATAAAGCGGATCACTGTGGCGCCGGGAGCGCGGCTGAGCTACCAGAAGCACCAGCGCCGGGCGGAGCGATGGGTGGTGATCAGCGGCGAGGCTGTCGTGACCCTGGAGGGGGAGGATATACGGCTGTCACCAGGGGACACGATCTTTATACCAAAAGGCGCCGCCCATCGGATGAACAACCCCGGCTCGGCCCCTCTGATATTCGGCGAGGTGCAGTTGGGGGACTACTTCGGCGAGGATGATATCATCCGGTTGCAGGACGATTACGGCCGAAGTGGTTGAGACCTTCCTTATATCGGACGAATCTTGCCATCAAGCTTGATATAATATCCCCCCAAGCCCGGTAGGCGATCTTTGCGCGCGGCTGGAAACAAGGGAAGGAATATGGAGCTAAGATACTGCGTCAATCATCCAGAACGTCCGGCCATAGGCGAATGCGTTATCACTAAAAAGCCGATCTGTCCAGAATGCTCCACCAGGTACGAAGGAGTGAACTACAGCCGCGAGGGACTGGCAGAGCTTAAAAGACGGCGCGCCCGGAACACCGGCCTCGGGTTCTGGAACAAGGTGGCAAACATGGCGATGGTGGCCCAGGCGCCGGTTTCCCTGTTTCTTTTATACCAATATTATCTATACATATTTACCGCCATCCTGAACATGGGCGGGAAATCCGGCTAGGGTGAGCGGATGAACAGCTTCCTGGCCGATAAAACCTCCAACAGCCCGGCGCTACGCCCCCTGGACGATACGGTGGAATATATACGGGCCAATGGCGCACGGGTGGTTCCCCTCTATATCGTTGCTGTGGCGCCGACGACGATGGCGACTCTTATGTTGCTCGATACAGTCTCCACCGGCATGTATTCGGCCTTGCCGGAGGGGTGCATGCTGCTTGCCGTGGCCACGCTGTGGAAGTGGGCCTGGGGTTCGGCGGTCCAGGCCAGGATCCAGGCGGCTCTTTCCGGCCGGTCGGGCGCGCCGCTGCCTGGACGGATGACATACATTATCGCGCTGAAGCTGGTGGCGAGCATGGCCATGCTGTGGGGATCGTTCCTTGTTCTTCCGGCCATATATGGCTTCTTTCTATCCGGCATGGCGGCGCCGATCCTGCTGGACAGTGGGCGATCCGCCCTGGAGGGCGCCCAGTGGGCGATCCGCTGGGTGGGGGACTCGATGAATCGGGCGCTGAAAATCATCTCCGCTGTCAGCATACTTTTCCTGGTGGCGTATCTGGGAGTGACCCTGTTACAGCTTATGATCACCCACACTGTCATGCCGAGCCTTTTAGGGATGGACCCCACCGAGCTGTCGCTGACCATCTGGGGCTGGGCCTGGCAGATGGCGGTTCTGTATATGCTTTTTCTGGTCTTCGACTTTTTCTGGATGGTGGCCTCCGTCCTGCTCTACCATGATATTCAATCCCGGCGCGCCGGGGTGGATCTGGGCCAGCGGCTGACGACCCTGGGGGGATGATGGGACGACTATTGCCAAAAATCACGCTGGCGCTGCTGATGGCGGTGGCCGTGACAAATGCAGCTCCGCAGGGTCTGGCTTCCCAGAATCTGGCCCCGGGGAGGGATGAAAATATTTCCCAAAAGCGCCAGCTACTCTCCGAGATTCTACAGCGGCCCGTTTATCAGCGGTGGAAGCTGCGGCAAAGCCTGGAAGCCGAGCCCCGGGAGGAAAGCATCTTGGCCCAGATGGCAAGGTCCACCTTGCAGAGCATATGGGACGGATTCAAAAGAATAGTCAAATGGATCTGGAAGCAGATCAAAAAATCGAACATCTCTTTACCGAACCTCCCTTCGGCGCCGGGTAACATGCTCGATTACCTGAAGATGGGAGCATGGGGCGCTTTCGCTTTGCTTCTGGTGGTGGCTGGGCTATATCTGTATGGCATGCGCAAGAAGTTGCGGGATAACATCCGCCTGGCGGTGGTCTTGTCCAGGGAGAAGGTGAAGGAAGCCCTGGAAAGCGGCCAGGCCCTGGCGCTGGACACGGATGGCTGGATGAACGAAGCGGACAGGATGGGCGCCGAAGGTGATTTTAGGGCCATGTACAGAGCCATCTACCTTGGGCTCCTCTCCGGCCTCCATGAAAGCGGCAGAATTGACTTCCGGAAGAACCGCACCAACTGGGTATACGTGAACGGCTATAAGGGCTCTCTGGCGGAGCGGGCCGATTTTGGCGCCTTGACGGAAACCTTCGACCAGGTGTGGTATGGGCTCAAGCCTGCCGAAGGTGTTTCCCTGGATGAGGTGAAGGCCATGGCTGGGCGCCTGCTGTCGGGCCGGTCGATGGCGGGGCGGAGGGAGGCATGAGAAGCCAAATGTCTCTGGTGTTGTCGTTGGCGGCGGTGGTGGCCGGGGTGGTGGCCTTTTTTTATCTGGCGGAATACGAAGCCCGGGGAGGGGAGCGGGCCCCGTTGTTTTCCTCCCTTCGGGCGGATCCCCATGGGACAGCCGCGTTCCGGGATCTTCTTTCGGAGAGCGGTGTGACCAACTCCATGTTGCTGGAGCCAGAATATCCTCCGGGCACGGGAGGGGTGTTGATCCAGGTTCTGCCGGGCGGGGACTCTGCCAGCCTGGGGCAAATGTCTCCAGGGATTGGGAATGAGCCTCAAAAGAAAGATCTGGTGGAGTGGGTGATGCGTGGAAACACCCTGATTATTATGTGCCGGTGCAACACCTCCTCCGGGTGGGAATTCGGAATATCCATCCACCGGCGGATCAAGCCCGAACTGATAAAAAAAATAGAGGATCGCCAAAGAGAAGGGGCCGCCCCGGACACGATTGGCGGCGTATCCGTGACGGCGGATTGGAATGACAAACAAACCCTCAGTTTGCGGGAGCCGGTGGATCTGGCCGGGGAAGATGGGGTGGAGATAACGCCCCTTGCCACCGCGGAACAGGGTGTTATTGCGGCGGAACTGGCATATGGCGCCGGAAGGGTGGTTATGGTGGGGGATCCATCTCCCATCCTCAACGGCTGGGTAGACCAGGGGGATAACCTGGAATTTATGCTGGGTCTGGTGGGCGCCGGACCGGTCTATTTCGACGAGTGGGCCCATGGACTCGGCAAGGGGGGCTCCATTATCGGGCTCATAGAGAAGTTCGGTCTTGTCCCTGCTCTGTTGCAAACGCTGTTCGTCCTGCTCTTATATCGGTGGAGCGGGTGGGGAGTCTTTGATCAGGAGGAAGCGCCTGAGCGCGAAAAAGTCTCCATGGTGGAGCAGATAGATATCTTGGGGAGGCTTTACTCCCGGACGATGAAGCCTGACCAGGTGCGCGAAAGGGTGGGGTTGGAGCTGATGACGCGCGCTCAGAGCTCCTTGGGCGCGCATTGGGCCGATATGGACCAGGCAATCGAGACGGCGCCAGCTTCCAAGCGGGAGCGGCTGGAGAAAATAGTGGATAAAGCGCGGAGTATGTTGCATGGCGGCGGCAAGGCAGGCAAGAGAGAACTGGCCGAGGCTCTGACCATGTCCCGAGGTTTGACCAAGGAGAAAACAAATGGATGAAAAAATGGAAAGTGGCGAGGGTCCGGAGCCGAAGCTGGGATTGGCGGCCGAGGCCCTGGTCCGGGTTAAAAGCGAAATGAAGAAGGCCATTATCGGCCAGGAAGAGGCTCTGGATCAGATGCTGGTCACGCTGTTGTGCGGGGGCCATGCCCTGTTCGAGGGAGTGCCCGGCACAGCGAAGACCCTGATGGTGAGGGCGCTGGCGGCGGCGGTGTCGCTAGATTCGAAACGGATCCAGTTCACGCCGGACCTGATGCCCTCCGACATAACAGGCACAAACGTGTTCAACCTCTCCAACAGTTCCTTCGACCTGGTGAAGGGGCCGGTGTTCACCGACCTGCTGCTGGCCGACGAGATCAACCGCGCCCCGGCCAAAACCCAGTCTGCGCTTCTGGAGGGGATGAACGAGCGGCAGGTGACCATCGACGGAAAGGGGTACAAGCTCTCCAGCTTTTTCACGGTCTTCGCCACTCAAAACCCCATCGAGTTCGAAGGGACATACCCCCTGCCGGAGGCGCAACTGGACAGGTTCCTGATGAAGATCAAGATAGACTACCCAAGCCATGAGGCGGAGCGGGCCATCATGGAGGCGGTGAACGAGGGGAGGCCGCCCGAACGGCTGGAAAGCTCCGGTATCATCCCGGTGATGGGCCCGGAGGATATGGCAGGTGTCCAGGCTGCTCTGTCGTCTGTGCGGATAGAGCCGGGGATAGTGGAATATATTCTGGGGGTGACGCGAGCCACGCGAAATCATGAGGCTATCCTTGTGGGCGCCGGGCCTCGAGGCTCCATCTTTCTGTTGCAGGGAGCCAAAGCCAGGGCCCTGGTCAAGGGGAGGGATTTTGTCACCCCGGACGATGTGGTGGCCATGGTGGCGCCTGTCCTGGGACACAGGATCACCCTCTCCACCGAGGCGGAGATCCGGGGAAGCTCCACGGAGGAGGTGATGGCCGCAATTCTGGACAAGGCGGAAGTGCCCAGATGATAGTGGCGGGTAGGGCTTCTATTTTCGCGGGGGTGATGATCGCGCTCCTGTTGCTGGCGGCCGATGTGCAGCCGGTGTTCCTGGTTATCGCCGGAGTTGGTAACGTATTGATCCTGGCTTTGGCGCTTGGACAGGGGTGGCGGCTTTCGTGGAGCAAGGTCGCGGTGAGCCGGGAGAAGTGGGATTACCTCTCTCTGAACAGGGAAGAAAAGCTTATCTACCGCCTGGAAAACCGGGGCGCGGGAGTTGCGCTGGTGGGTATCAGGCAGCCGCTACCGCCTTCGATTCGAGCTGAAGTCGATACCCTGTTGGCGGCGGTGGGGCCGGGTGAGGTGGTGGAGGTGGCCCTGGTTGTGCGGCCGATATCAAGAGGGCTGGCCAGGATACCCCCTGCGCAGGTGGACATCAAAAGCCCCGGCTTCGACTGGGCGTCGTGGCGGTATAGCATGGAGGCGCCTGCCGACGTCACCATTTTTCCAGACACAAAAAGCCTGGCGGAATATGACACCTTGCGCCATCACCGGGCCCTGGGCCGGTTTGGAGTGCACAGGATGCGGCAGATCGGCGCCGGCTGGGAGTTTGAGCATCTGCGGGAATACACGCCGGATGACGAATACAGGAACATCAACTGGAAATCCACCGCCCGCCGCCGGACTCCTGTCACCAACGTGTTCCAGGCGGAGAAAAGCCAGAGCGTGCTGTTGTGCGTGGAATGCGGCCGAATGATGGGGGCCCCCATGGGGGACGGGATCGCGCTGGACAAAGCCATAGACGCCTCTATTATGCTGGCCCATGTGGCCAACAGGAATGCGGACAAGGTGGGGCTTGCTGTGTTCAAGGACACAGTGGACCTCTACCTGAAACCGAAAAGGGGTGTTGTCGCCACCCATAGGATAGTACAAGGATTGGTGGGGCTGGCGCCGGAGGGGGTGTTCCCCTCATACAGCGCCCTGGTGGACACCCTGCGGGCAAAGAACAAAACCCGGAGCATGGTATTTCTGTTCACAGATGTCAGCGACCCAAAACTGGCCGATGAGTTGTGCCGTGTCCTGCCGCTGGTCAGCCGCAGGCATGTGGTGGTGGTTGTGAGCCTGTTTGATCCCACCCTGGCCCATGTGGCGGGAGGCGGGGCGGACGACATGCGCGGTGTCTACATGGTCCTGGCGGCCAGAAAGCTGCTCTCCGAGCGGGAAGGGCGCCTGATGGATCTGCGTCGGCGGGGGGTGCAGGTGCTGGAGGCTCCGGCGGAGGCGCTGACCCTGGCGGTGATAAACAGGTATATGGAGATCAAGAAGCGCCAGCTACTGTGAAAGGCGGTTTGGGTGTTCGGCGTCGGCTTTCACCGGTATCTTGAAAAGGTATAGCAACAGTGACGCGAAGAGCGCTATTGCCACCGCCACTTTCAGCGGATACGGCAGAGTGGGCTCGTTCACCTGGCTAAATCCTCCTTCCACCACTCCGGCGATAACCAGCAGGCACGCGGTCCCTATAAACATGTGGACCATTTTCGTCCGCATGCCCCGCATCTGGTGCCACAGGGAGCCTAGATCCCTGCGGTACTGGGCTCGCGCCATCATCAATCCCGCCCCGGCGCCAAGGAAGACGCATGGCAGCTCGATCGACCCGTGGGGGCCAATCCAGGCCACAAAGAAGAGGATCACTCCGTCATTGAGATACAAGGCGGCCAGACTTCCCAGGGTGGCGCCGTTGTAGAAGAGGATAGCCATCGTCCCCAGGCCAAAAGTGAGCCCAAGTACAAAGGCCAGCCCGGTGACCTTTATGTTGTGAGTGAATAACAATGTGGTGAACATGGCGTGATCCCCCGGGTTGTTGACTCGGGTTTTCCCCTCTCTTTCCATCTTTTCCAGCTCCGCCACCCGCTCTGATGGCTTTTGGGATGTGTGCGAGGGAGGCAGGAACACCTGGGCGGTCTGCTCGTCGATCATAGTGGCGGTGAAGCCGAACAGGGCGCCAGCGAGGAATATGGCGGTGGCCAAGGCGACCAGACGCCATTCTTCACGCACCGCGGCGGGGAATCTGTGACGCAGCACCGCCCATAGCGCTTTTATCGGATTCGCCATCCTGGGGGCGGCCAGGTTCGCCCAGGCCCGGGCCACCAGCCCTTCCAGAAATTCGAGAAGGGCGGGATTTCCGGATCTGGTCTGGACCAGATTCAGGTCGCTGGAGACCCGGCGGTATAGGGTGAAGAACTCTTCGGCCTCCTCCGGGTTTAAGGACTCCATGCCGGACTTGTCCACCTGGTCGAGTACTTCCCCCAGCCGGGCCCACTCGGGGCGGCGATTTTTTATGAACGTGTTGAAATCCATATATACCCCGGCTAGTATAGACCATCGCGGCGCAAATGCGGCCGTCGGTTTCTATTTAACCTACGAGCTTAAAAGACATGGCCAGATACAGGATAACGACTCCGGAGCAGGTGGTGTTTCACTACCAGATGGCGGGGTTCGTCAGTCGGGCTATGGCCTGGCTTATAGACCAGTTGTTCATCTCCATCCTTCGCCTTGCGGCGGTATACGCCCTGAAGGGAGGCGGGGACTTCGGTAATACGGCGATTATACTCATCTTTTTCATTCTGGATTCTTTCTATTTCACTGTCTTCGAGCTTTACTGGGCGGGGCAGACACCGGGTAAACGTTATTTTGGTATCAGGGTGATCGCCGCTGGCGGAGGAAGGCTGGGCTTTAACGAGACCTTCATGCGCAACCTGGTCCGGATTCTGGACAACATCCCCATGGCCATGACAGTGGGGGGAATCGTGGCGCTGCTGGACCCATACGGCCGCAGGCTGGGGGACATGGCGGCGGATACCCTTGTGGCGGTGGATTCCGCCAGGCCGCTGCCCAGCGAGTCCGTGACGGTGGTGGGGAGGGTGAACTCTTTCCAGGAGGATCCGGTGATCCGCGCCCGGATCCTGAACCGGGCCACCAGGGAGGAGCGGGACCTTATTTTCGACCTCACCGTGCGCCGAGACGAGCTGGACCCGGAAGCGCGGGAGGAGCTATTCCGCAGGGCCGGGGTCATGATCCGGGAGAGGTATAACCTGCCAACGGATATCGAGCATCTCTCCGACGAGCAGGCGACGCTGAACGTGGCGCTGACCCTGGAAGCGGCGAAGATAGTGTGAGCGCCACATCAGGTTTTGACTGTCATTCTGAGCGAAGTGAAGAATCTCATTCATTGCCATCTTTGGTATTTAGGATTCTTCTTCACCTTCGGCGCCTCAGAATGACAGCCTCACGATTTTTTTGTAGACTTCAAATATGGTAAGCCCAAAAGCAAGTTACCGATGAGCGCCGCTACTCCCCCCTCCCCAGCGCTTCGTAAAAAGCTCTTTCGTTCATGCTGGTGACCATATCCCAGGAGTAGCTTTCCTTTATCCTTTGCGCCGCGCCCTGGCGATATCGTTCCACAATATCCGGGTTGTCGATGAGCCGTTGCAGCTCGGCGGCCAGGCTGTTCAGCGGATCCTCTGGGTCGAACACCACCCCATGATCGCCAGCCACTTCGCTGTTGGCCGGGGTCCCGCACACCAGCACGCAGTTACCGAACCCCAACTGGTCCAGCAACACCGGGCGGGTGCCATCTACGGCGGAGGGGAGGGTGAAGAGATACGCCCCGCAGCTTAGCTGGCGGTACCCCTGGTCGAACACGCCGCCGGTAAAGACCACCCGTTCGTCCGCCATGTCCTTGAGGGATTGTATGTATTCCTGGCCGTAGGGGGCCCCGCCGACGATCACCAGCTTCTTGTCGGTTTTGATTTTCTTGAACGCCTCGATCAAAAGGTCCGCCCTGTTCTCCGGCTCCAGCCTGCTGACGAAGAGGATGTATTCCCCTTTCTTCAGTCCATACTTTTCCAGTTCCCCTGTTCCGTTGTCGTGGATGATGTTGGCGCCGTATGGGATGAAGAGCGAGCGAGCGCCATAGAGCTTCTCGTATTTCTGTTGGATCACCATGGCGTCGGCCACTATGACGTTGGCCGCCCATGGGGCGATCCGCTCGCATGCCCGCAGGTAATTTTGAGCGAAGCCGCCCCACTTCTCCCTTTGCCAGTCCGCGCCATCCACGTTCAGGAACACCCGCGCGCCGAAAAGCCGGGGAATGAACGCCACGGGGGCGTTGCCGACGATGCAGAAATAGACGATGTCGTATCCATGGAACAGGCCGTGGAGGACCGAAAGGGTGGTGTGTGTAATAGTCTCCAGGTGTTTGCTGCGGATGGTGGGCAGCGACACCAGCCGCGCTCCCTTGTATTCCTTCCCGGCGCCTTCCATGTGGTATGAGCGGCCATATACGGTGACCCTGTGGCCCCGCTCCACCAGGCGCGGCGCCAGCTCCCGCACGAAGGTCTCGAATCCGCTATACCCTTTGGGGATCCCGCGGATTCCCATGAAAGCGATTTTCAGGCCCATGGCCTCACCACCCGCCAATGGCGGTGAATGATTTTACCAATCCAAGATACTTTTCATCCACGATCCGCCCCTGAGGGAAGAGGCGGGCCAGCTCCTCCCTGGTCATAAGCCGCACGGAAGTGGCGGTCTGCCACGCTTCCTCCCAGCTGGCCGCGGGATACCAGCCGATGTTGGCCTTCCACAGCAAAAACGTCTTCAGTTTATCCGGGTACAACTGGAAGTATGGATACAGGAAATACGGCTCTATGGGGAAGTAGCGGTTGGGGGTCTGCACGAAATATCGCTTGCCCACCCGTGTCATCTCATTGGCGCAAAGCCGCTGGTCATCGAATTCCCCCAGGTGTTCGATCATCGAGTTGGAAAACACGATATCGAAATGGCCGTCTAGATATCGGCTCATGTCGCGCGCGTCCCCCGCCACCGCCTCCAGCTGGGGCTGGTCGGCGGGATTTTCGTACAGGTTGTACAATGTGATGGACACATTTGGCTCATCGTCCAGAAACCCTGTCTTCTCCCAGAATCCGGCGGTGCCTCCCACGTCCAGGATTCTTATCGGGTGGTCCAGCCCGCCTGCCAACTGCCGAAACAGCGCGAAGCGCTTGCGCCGAAGCCTGGCGGCCAGGGAGTTGGACCTGCGATGATCGAACAGCGACTTGACAATATTCATCTATTCCGTTCAATGTGGCTTATGCGTTTATTATCGCATTTCATGGCCCGGATCGGCGCCCGTTGTCCTCCACAATCAACTTATGCAGAACCTGGGCGCTTTTGCTCCATGAATAGCGCTCTTGCACGACCCGCTTTATTTCCGCCAGGCGCTGGGGCGCCCGGAAACTTTCCGACACACCCTCCACCAGCAGCCGTGTGAGCTTTTCCTGGTCCGCCGGATCGAAGTGTCCCTTCCCAAAGAAATCATACTCCTCCATGGCGGTGGTGTTGGAGCAGATGACGGGAACCTCCAACGCCGCCGCCTCCAGCGGAGGGAGCCCCCCGCCTTCGCCCATAGAGGGGTAGACGAACAGCTCCGCGGCCTTGAACAAGTGGATGATTTCTTCTTCGCCGATATGCTCTAGCAGAATAATGGCCTGACCGCATTCCGGCGGCAGATCGGCTATGGCTCGGTCGTATTCGGGGTATGACACCGAAGAGAATCCGACGAGAACCAGCTTATAGCCCTGTCGCCAAAGTCCGGAAGCTTCGAAGGCGGCCACAAGCCTGTGGTGGTTCTTTCTCGGCTCCACACGGCTGATGTACAGTATGTATTTCCCCAGTTTGTGGTTCTCTTCAACCAACCTCTGGGACTCGGGCTTGTCCACTGGCTGAAAATACCGGTCTGGTACCGCATATGGGACGATTTTTATTCTCGATTCACCAATACCGAAGTGGCGAACAAGAGAACCCTGCGAATATACCATGCCGGTAGTCAGGATATCCGCCCTGTTGGCGGACCAGCGGAAAAGCGCGCCCTTGCTGATCCTGTAGGAAAGGGGGAACATTTCCGGGAATTCCCTGAACAGGATATCGTGGATGGTGACTATGTACCTGCCCCTCTTGATGGGGGGGCAGACGTATTGGAAATGGGAGTAGTCTATCTTGTGGGCAGTGATAAGCCGGGGTATGTCCACCGCCAGGCGCCAGTAGCTGGAAGGGGAATTGAACTGGATGTAGTGGACCCGTTTCCCGGTGGGAAATTCCTTTTTCAAGTTTTCTATATCGTGGGCGGCCATGAAAAACTCGATGTCGTCGGCCTGCTGGATCAAATGGCCGTACAATCCCTTGATCACCGAGCGAACCCCATGATATCCGCCGTCGAAAACGTGGCAGTCAACAAACAGGCGGATTGGCTTGCTCATAAATCCATCGGCTACATGAGCCCGATCAATTCATCGAAAGATACGGAGGGGCTCCAGCCCAGCTGCTGGCGGGCTTTGGATGAATCCCCAACCATGACGCAATCCTCCGCCGGACGGAAAAACTCCGGATTAACTTTTACCATCATCCTTCCGGTGGCCGCTTCATAACCGCGCTCCTCTAGCCCCTGGCCTTCCCACCGCAAGCCAATCCCCCCCTTATGCCGGAACATGGCCTCCACGAACTGGCGCACTGTATGGGCCTGGCCTGTGGCGAAGACATAATCGTCCGGCTGGTCCGCCTGCAGCGCCAGCCACATGCCACGGACGTAATCCGGGGCCCAACCCCAGTCCCTTTGCGCGCTCAGGTTACCCAGGGTCACGGGGCTGCCGTCGGCCAGGGCTTCAGTCACCGCGTCTCGGATTATCATGGTGACGAACTGTTGTCCCCTTCGGTCCGACTCGTGGTTGTACATGATGCCGGAGCAGGCGAAAAGGCCGCTGTGCCGGCGATAGCTTCCGGCAAGCGAATGGGCCAGCGCCTTGGATGCTCCGTATGGATTGCGGGGGCCCAGGGGGGTGTCCTCGTTTTGTGGCGAGCCTGCGCGGTCGGAAAATATCTCCGCGGAAGAGGCTTGAAAGAAGCGGGCGGTATTTGTTTGGCCGCAGCTTACAATCGCCTCCAGTATATTCAGCGGGCAGATGGCGTTTACCATGACAGTTTCCCTGGGATTCTGGACGCTTTGGGCCGGGCTGCTCTGGGCGGCCAGGTTGTATATCTCATCCGGCCCAAGAGAGCGAACCAGGCTCTCCACCTCTTCTTGGCTGGTGATGTCGGTCTCGTGCAAGGTGACTTTGTCGGCGGGGAATCCATGGTATGAGGCCAGGCGGAATCGACTTTTATCCAGGTTTCTGCAAACGCCGTGGACCGAGTATCCCTTGTCAATCAGCATTTGCGCCAGGTAGGAGCCATCCTGGCTGGTGATTCCAGTGATGATCGCCAGGCGGCTCATGGGCGTTTCAGGATTTACGGCGTGACCCCGAAGAGCGCCATGTCCGACTCCACCATCATGCGCACCAGCTCTTCGAAGGATGTCTGGGCCTTCCAGCCCAGCTTGCTATGGGCCAAAGAGGGGTCGCCAACCAGGGTCTCCACCTCCGCGGGGCGGTAGTAGCGTGGGTCCACCACCACCAGGATCTTGCCGGTATCAGGATCGACACCCTCTTCGTCCGGCCCCTCGCCTCGCCATTGGATGCTCCTGCCGGCGACGGCGAAGGCGGCGTTCACGAAATCCCGCACAGTCTTTTGCGCTCCGGTGGCCAGCACATAGTCTCCCGGCTCCTCCTGCTGAACCATTCTCCACATCCCCTCCACATAGTCCTTGGCGTATCCCCAGTCCCGCAGGGCGTTGAGGTTGCCCAGATGTATGTTCTCCTGCTTTCCGGCCATGATCTTGGCCAACGACATGGTGATCTTGCGGGTGACGAAGTTTTCTCCCCTGCGGGGGGATTCGTGGTTGAACAGGATTCCGCTGGAGGCGTGGAGCCCATACGCCTCGCGATAGTTGACAGTGACCCAATGGGCATAGACCTTGGCCACGCCATATGGGCTTCTGGGATAGAAGGGGGTGGTTTCCCTCTGCGGGGTTTCGGCCACCTTGCCGAACATCTCTGATGTGGACGCCTGGTAGAACCGTATATGTTTCTGGTCGCTCTTGGATCGGATCGACTCGAGCAGCCGCAAGGCCCCCACAGCGTCCACCTGGGCGGTGTACTCCGGGGTCTCGAAACTGATGGCCACATGGCTTTGAGCGGCCAGGTTGTATACCTCGTCTGGCAAGAGCATGTCGATCAGCCGGGATATGTTCAGCGAGTCGGTGACATCGCCATAGTGGATAGTAATCCGGTCTTTATTGGCCGGATCAGAAAGCAGATGCTCTATTCTGCCACGGTTGAAAAGAGAGGAGCGGCGGACTATCCCATGAACCTCGTATCCCTTTTCCAGGAGTAATTCGGCCAAATATGAGCCATCCTGCCCGGAGATGCCGGTTATAAGCGCCCTCTTCACTATGTAGAACCTTTTGAGATTATGAGTTAATCAGACAAACCAGTCTATTGTAATGGCGGGGGGATGTAAAGCACGGAAGCAGCGGAGGGCGCCAGAAAATGGTGGTTAAATGCCACAAACATTGACATGCGCTGTAATACGGGACATAATACGCTGTTAAAGCATGTAGCATGTGGGGGCAATGACGAGAAAGCCGTCTTGGATCTGATAATGAAGAACACATCATCGGCGGGCTCTGCCCCGGAAGAAGAGCAAAGACTGGATTCGCGATCCAGCCGGGTCCATGTGGAGGCCCAGATCGAGTTTTTCTGGATTCGGATCTTTGTTGACGGGGCTATTTCGGGGCTTTTCCTGTACTTTTTCACCATCCTGCGGTCCCCCTTTTTCCCGATTCCATACCAGATACTCATGGTCCTTTCCCTATTGCTGATGACGCTGTTTTACAGGTCCATCAATGTATACGAGGACAACCAGGACGCAGTGGCTTTTTTAATGAAGCTTTTACGGGCGTGGGTGAGCGTGGCCCTGACTCTGGTGGCCCTCGGTTTTTTGACGAAGACCTCCAGCATTTTTTCCAGGCAGATATTGGTCGCCTGGATACTGGCCAGCTTTTCCGCGCAATTTGCCGTCAACATTCTGATGGTGTGGCTCGTGACCAGATTCAACGCCACCTCGACTGTGAAGGAAAAGGCTATATTGGTGGGCGCCGGTGAGCTGGCAGAGGATTTAGCCGACCGCGTCAATGGGAACAAATGGCTTTCCACAGAAATTGTGGGGGTGCTGGAGGATGACGAAGGGATAGTTTCCAGGTGGTCGATGGAAAAAGCGCCAGTCCTGGGCAGGATGGTGGACCTGGAGCGAGTGATCGAGGAGAATAATATCAAGTGTGTGTATATCACGCTCCCGCTGGCCGCCACGGCCCTGGTGGAGAGTTTCTACTTGAAGCTGCTGCCGCTGAATGTGGATATAAAGTGGGTCCCGGACCTGTCCGGGCTGATGCTAATCAATCCAAATATAAAAGAGATCGGCGGCATGGCGGTGTTTTCGCTTTCGGAGACTCCGCTGGTGGGCAGTCGCGCGGTGGCCAAGGTGGTTTTCGATTGGTCTCTGGCGGTCATGGCGCTGGTCGCGCTCAGCCCGGTGATGCTGGCCACGGCGGTGGCGATAAAAATCATGATGCCAGGCCCAGTGTTTTTCAGGCAGGTTCGGCACGGGTGGAACGGCAAGGAATTCAATGTGTGGAAGTTCCGCAGTATGGTGATGCCTGAAAAGGAAAATGAAGAGTTCCTGCAGGCTACCAGGGGCGACAAGAGGGTCACCAGGCTGGGCCATTTTCTGCGCAAAACCAGCATCGACGAACTCCCCCAGTTGTTCAACGTGATAACTGGCGACATGTCACTGGTGGGGCCCAGGCCGCACCCCGTGGCGCTGAACGACTTTTACGACAGGAAGATAGAGGCCTATCTGGCCCGCCACAGGATCAAGCCGGGGATCACAGGCCTGGCCCAGATAAGTGGCTTCCGTGGGGAGACTGATACCGTGGAGAAAATGCGTAAGAGGGTGGAGTATGACCTGGAATATATTAACAACTGGTCGTTGGCCCTGGATATGAAAATTCTGGTAAAGACCGTTTTTGTCCTGTTCTCCAAAGAAGCTTACTGACCATGCCGCCGGGGGGGGCGCCGTTCACCTCACGAAAGGTGTATATTCGATACATGTTGAACCAGAGCATGTGATCAAGGGGTGGAGCCAATGGAAGGACTGAGTTCATTTTTCCGGCTGAAAGAGCGCGGGACCGATATCCGGACGGAGATCACTGCCGGGGCATCCACGTTCCTTACCATGAGCTATATCATCTTTGTCCAGCCTGCCGTCCTTTCCGCTGTCGGGATGGATTTCGGCTCCGTAATGATAGCCACCTGCATCTCCTCGGCCATCGGCTCCATATTGATGGGCGTCCTGGCCAATTACCCAATTGCCCTGGCCCCGGCCATGGGTCACAACTTCTTCTTTGTCTTCACCGTGTGCGGCGCTGTCGCTGTCGGGGGGATGGGGCTTTCGTGGCAGCAGGCGCTGGCGGCCAATTTTATTTCCGGATTCTTGTTGCTGGTTCTTTGCCTTCTCGGGGCGGTGGACTATATAATCCACGCCGTTCCCAATTGCCTTCGTCATGGCATCGCGGTGGGGATTGGCCTGCTGATCGCTCTTTTGGGCCTGGAGTGGGGCGGGATAGTGGTGGACGCGCCTGGTACCCTTGTGGGAATGGGCCGCGTGGGAAGCCCTCCCGCGCTTCTCACCATATTCGGGACTTTTCTAATCGCGGCCCTGATGATAAGAAAGATGAAGGGAGCTATCCTGGTGGGGATTCTGACGTGCGCGGGGCTGGCATTGGCTTTCGGCATGGCCGAGTTCAAGGGTATAGCTGGTGCTCCCCCATCGATCAGGCCCACATTTTTCCAGTTCGATTTTAGCGGACTTTTCGCTCATGCCCAGTTCTGGATGGTGATTGCCATTTTCCTGTTTCTGGACCTTTTCGACACTATCGGCACGCTGGTGGGAGTGGGGGCAAAGGCTGGGCTGGTGGACAGGGAGGGGCGGATGCCACAGGGGCAAAAGGCTATAGGCGCGGACGCGGGCGCCACGGTGGCGGGGACGATCCTGGGCACTTCCACCATCACCTCCTACATCGAAAGCGCGGCGGGTGTGGCAGCCGGGGGAAGGACCGGGCTGACGGCGATGACAACGGGCGCGCTGTTCCTGTTGGCGGTGTTATTCGCCCCTTTGGCGCAGACTGTGGGGGGCGGTTATGAGGTGGCTCCTGGTGTCTGGCTCTATCCAGTGATCGCGCCTGCGCTGATCGTGGTGGGGAGCCTGATGTTCTCCTTGGCCAGGGAGATAGACTGGAAGGAGCCGACCGACGCCTTTAGCGCTTACCTGACCATAATCATCATTCCCCTGACCGTGAGCATCACCGAAGGGATAGCCGCAGGTTTCATATCCTACTCGCTGCTTAGGACAGTTAAAGGCGATTTTTGGAAGATCAGCCCTCTGATTCATGTTCTGGCGGCGCTTTTTCTCCTGCGCTACACATTCCTGATGGGGTGATCCTGGCTTTTTTAGCGATTCAAAATAAATACAAATATCCCTTTCACTATTCCTCCCAAGGCAATATAATGGGCACCCGAAGTGGGGTAGATCTCGCATGGTGGCCTTCGGGTCATGTTGCGCAGTTGGCTAGACTTCGGCGCATAGCCGCCGGGATTCCAGAAAAGAAACAACGTTCCCGGCCCTTATCATCTTGTTAAAATGCGGGGTTTGTGTTAATGCTATTAATCTTGCCCTGAAGAAAGAAAAAAAACCTCAAGATTTGGAGATCTTTCTTAATGACCGACATCGCAAAGGAGACAGTGAAGAAGTTCGCCTCCAGAGAAATTGCAAAGCTGCAAACCACCCTGGACGAAATCAAGACCCTTACCGGCCTGAGCGCCGAGCAAAAACAGGAGATCGCCTCCGGGATTATCCCGCTGTTTTACAGGGATCATTCACAGGACGAAGATCTGGACAGCCTGATCCGGAACGCGGAAACTACCCTGGCCTCGCTGGGAGGGGATGTGACGCCCGTAATGATCAGCCACCTGGTGGAGGCGGATATGGAGTCCGTGGATCATTTTGCCAGGGTCCTGGGGGAGATAGGCACGCCGGCGGTAGAGCCCGTGCTAAAGGCCTTGGAGGAGCATTCCGATGATGGCTACGTGCTGACCAGCCTCTTGCAGGCCATGAGTTATTTTAGGGATGAAAGCGCCCTGAAAACCATGCGCACGGCTTTCGATTATACAGGCCACGCCAACCCGCAAGTCCGCTCCGCCGCCCTACACTGCATGGGCCGCGTGGCAAACAACCTGGATCTGGCCCATGCCACCACCGAGGAGCGGGGCAAAATGTTCGAAGCGGTCTTCGCATCGCTGTCGGCGCCCAAAGCCATCACCCGGCTGCACGCCGTGCGGGCCCTGGGCGAGATGCTGCGCAACAGCTACCTCACCGGGGAGCAGGTGGACAAGACCCACAAGGCACTGCGGGCAATCCTGGGCTTCGATGATTTCGAGTGGGACATAGCCTATATTGTCCGCGCCGAAGCGGACAGGTATCTGCACCTTTGCAGGGAGCCTTCCCCCAAAGGGGGCAAAGGCGACAGCAGTGGGAGGTACCAACAGGAGTTCACGGTCATGGAGAAACGGGAGCTTGTCCCGCTGACCCATTACATGCGGATCCACGCGCCGCTTATCGCCCAGAAAATCCAGGCCGGCCAGTTCATCATCATCCGCCCAAACGCCCACAGCGAGCGAATTCCCCTCTCCATCTGTGGATGGAACAGGGAAGAGGGATACCTGGAGATTGTGGTAATGGGCTGCGGCCGCACTTCCATGGAGACCATTTCCAAGAACGTGGGCGACAAGCTGCAGGACGTTGTGGGCCCTCTGGGTCAGCGCTCTCATATTCGCAAGCATGACGGCGCCTGTGTGGTGCTCGGCGGCGGATATGGCACGGGCGCCGTGATCCCCACCGCCAGGGACTTAAAGGCCCTGGGCAACAAGGTGTACGGGGTGGTGGGCGCCCGCACCAAGGATCTTCTGATCATGGTGGACGAGCTCCGCGAAGTATGTGACGAAGTTATTGTCACCACCAACGACGGCTCCGACGGGATAGAGGGATTCGTCACTCACGCCCTGGACAAGATCATGAAACAGGAGCCGGTTTCCTACACATTGGCCGTGGGGCCTGTGCCTATGATGATGGCGGTGACCAAGATGAATGAAGGAACGGACATCGAGGGGTGGGTGTCCCTAAACGCCATAATGGTGGACGGCACCGGTATGTGCGGCGCCTGTCGTGTTTCCGTGGGCTCGAAGACCAAGTTCGCCTGTTTCCACGGGCCGGATTTTCTGGGCAAGGATGTGGATTTCACAGAACTGACAAAGAGGCAGAAGATGTTTGTGGACAAGGAAGAAATCGCCATGGCAGCGTTCGGGAAATAGGGAGGTGACCATATGAACGAGAAGAAAAAGATCAATACAAAGGAGCGGATGAAAAAGCCGCGCAACGAGATGCCGCTGCATGACGCGGCCAAGAGGATAACGAACTTCGAGGAAGTTCCAGTGGGGTACACTCTGGCGCAGGCCATGGACGAAGCGGGCCGCTGTATCCAGTGCAAGAAGCCGGAATGTATCGGCGGGTGCCCGGTGGGGATAGACATCCCCGCGTTTTTGGCCCTGCTGGAGGAAGGTGATGTGGCTGGGGCCGCGCGCAAGATAAGGGAGACAAACTTTCTTCCTGCAGCCTGTGGCCGTGTGTGCCCCCAGGATAAGCAATGCGAGGCGGTGTGTATCGTCGGCAAGAAGAACGACTCCGTGGCCATCGGCAACCTGGAGCGGTTCGTGGCCGACTACGAGAAGGAAACCAAAATGAACCGTATTCCGGAGATGCCGCCGGAAACTGGCAAACGCGTGGCGATCATCGGCAGCGGGCCAGCCGGGCTGACGGCCGCCTACGAGCTGCGAAAGCGCGGCCACGGTGTCACCATCTTCGAGGCGTTCCACCGCGGTGGCGGTGTCATGGTATACGGCATTCCCCGTTTCCGTCTGCCCCTGGAGATTATCGACGACGACATTCAACTGCTCGTGGATATGGGTGTCGAAATCGTGTATGACATGATCATAGGCAATATCCTGTCCCTGGATGACCTGATCGACAAGGAAGGATTCGACGCGGTTTTCATCGGCACCGGCGCGGGCCTGCCGAAGATGCTGGGTATCCCCGGAGAGAATCTCAACGGCGTATATTCCGCCAATGAGTACCTGACCCGGATATACCTGATGCATGCCATCCACTTTCCGGAAAACACAACTCCGCTGTTTCAGGGAAAAAAGATGGCCGTCATCGGCGCCGGGAACACCGCCATGGATACTCTGCGCACCGGCAAAAGGCTGGGGGCTGATGTCACCTGCTACTATCGCCGCTCCCGCGAGGAAGCGCCGGCCAGGAGCGAGGAGCTGGAGCACGCCGAACAGGAGTTTATTGACTTCAAGTGGCTGTCGAACCCCATCGAGTTCATCGGTGACGAGAACAACTTTGTGACGGGGATCAAGTGCGCCGTGATGGAGCTGTCCGAGCCGGACGATTCCGGGCGTCGAAAGCCGGTCCCCACCGGGGAGACCTTCATCGACGAGGTGGATACCGTGGTCTTCTCCCTCGGTTGCGATGTGAATCCGATCATCCCGAATGCCACCCAGGATCTGCGGGTTAACAAATGGGGGATCATCATGGTGGATGAGGAGACCTGCCACACCAGCAAGAAAGGAGTCTTTGCAGGAGGCGACGCCATAACCGGCGGCTCCACTGTCATCCTGGCTATGGGCCAGGCGAAGAACGCCGCCTTGAAAGTGCACGAATACCTGATGGGCGAATTCAACTATTCGCTGAATGTTCCTACGGACCCGAACTCTCCAGGCATACAATGGGTGGGAAGGTTCTCCAAGGGGAAGAGATAGTCTATGACCTGAAACGGATACTAACCGCCGTCCCAATCCGGGGCGGCGGATTTTTTTTGGGCGGGATGCCACTTTGCGCGGATCCAGTTCACGTCTGGCGTTTCGGATGAGATTCCGGATCAAGCCCGGAACGAAATACATAGATATCCTTTCTGCGAGCTTGCGGCGGTCGCAAATAGCAGTCTCATAATGATGTCTTGACGCAGATAATACAAAGGTCGTCCCACTCACAAAGGCCGCTCAGCCTGGGCGCTGTTAATTGTGTAACAAAGCCAGTCAATAAAAGAGATTATCTTCCATCTCTGGGCAAGTTAGGCCATCAGGCCCGGGCTTCGGCCAATGTCGGCATTGGAACATGGTGGAAGGCTACAAAAGTAATTGAAAATTTGGAGCGAAAAGTCTGATAGAATAAATCCAGACAGCTACAAAAAAGGAGTAGTTTTTAACCGTTCTATAAGAAAATGGATTCGCAAAACCAAGCTCCAGCGGCGCAGCCTAGAAACTTAAACCAGAGAGTTTTCCTGCAGTCACTTCTGGTGGCCCTCACGGGGGGGCTTTCCATCTACATGTACGTAAACTTCGAGACATATTTTTCTGTTCATACGCAGATGTACATCGGCTGGAGCGCCTTTGGGCTCTTGTTCTTCGTATACCTTTTCGATGGTTCCAGGCGCGCTCCCTGGAGGATATTCGTCATCCTTGTCTCGTTCTTTCTCTCGCTGCGCTATATATACTGGCGGGCGTTCGATACCCTGTTGTTCACAGGTCCATTCGACTTTTTAGGCATGGCTGTTCTTTTCCTGGCGGAATTGCACGCCCTGGGGCTGCATCTTCTGAGCATGGTGATAAACATCTGGCCTCTGGACCGAAAGCCGATCCCTCTGCCCGACGATCAATCCCTGCTTCCCACTGTGGACGTGTTCATCCCCACCTACACGGAGTCGATCGATATAGTAAAGGTGACGGCGATGGCCGCCAGCAATATGAATTACCCGAAGGATAAACTATTTGTGCATATCCTGGACGACGGAGGCACCATAGCCCGGCGGAACAATCCGAAGATCGGCGAGGAATCGTGGGCCAGGCACTATCAGATGCGGGTGATGGCAAAAGAGATAGGCGTGAACTATATCACCAGGGAGGACAACAGCCACGCCAAGGCGGGAAATATCAATCACGCGCTGGATGTGTCCAGTGGCGACCTGATCCTGGTGCTTGACTGCGACCATGTGCCTACCATGGATCTGCTGCAGAACACCGTGGGGCAGTTCCTGGCCGATGACAAGATGTATCTGGTGCAGACTCCCCACTTTTTCATAAATCCCACGCCTATAGAGAAAAACCTGCCGATCAACAGCAGGCTGCCGGTGGAGAACGACATGTTCTTCCAGATGATTCATCCGGGGCTGGACTCGTGGAACGCCAGCTACTTCTGCGGATCGGCCGCCATTCTGCGCCGAAAGCATCTGGAGGAAGTTGGCGGCGTGCGCGGCAAGACCATCACCGAAGACGCGGAAACGAGCCTGGCCCTGCATGCCAGGGGGCTGAACAGCGCTTATATCAACCGCCCCATGATCTGTGGCCTCTCTCCGGAGACATTCAACGACTACGTGACCCAGCGGACCCGGTGGGCTCAGGGGATGACCCAGATATTCCTGATGAACAATCTTCTGTTCATGCCTGGGCTGACGCTGATGCAGCGTCTGGCCTATTTCAACTCCTGCTTCTTCTGGTTTTTCGGGTTGTCCCGCTTTGTCTTTTACATCGCGCCGGCCATGTTCCTGATGTTCAATCTGCAGGTGTATCACGCGTCGCTGCTGCAGGTGCTGGCGTATGCGCTGCCATACGTGTTCAGTGTATATGTGATGATGGACTTTCTGTACGGCAAGTCCCGGGCGCCCCTTTTCTCCAACATATACGAAAGCGTCCAGTCGCTTTTTCTGATTCCGGCGGTGATATCCGTGATGTTGAATCCCACAAAGCCCACCTTCAAGATCACTCCGAAAGGCTCCACCCAGGAAAAGGAGTTTATCAATCCGCTGGCGTCCTCCTTCATGGCGGTGGTGTTGATTAATGTTGTGGCGCTCGGGCTGGCCGGTGTCAAGTGGATCGAGTATCCGATATACAGGGATGTCATATATATAACCGGTGGGTGGTGCGTGTTCAACATTTTCATGTCGATCCTGTCGCTGGGGGCTTTCTGGGAACGAAGGCAGGTGCGCAAACATCACCGCATTCTCGCCAAAGGTGAGGTGCGGGTCTATTTCCCCAGGCTAATTGAAACCTTCCATGCGGACCTTACGGATATCTCCCTCTCCGGGCTGGGGATGAAGGTTCGTCTCCCCCAGGCGGTGGGGCAGGATGAGCGGGCCCAGCTAACAGTTAAAGACAGCTACGGAAACATGTATAATTTCGATGCGACTGTTAAAAGAGTCTTTAAAAGAGGGGATATGTACAACCTGGGCTCGGAGTTCATAGCGGAAAAGGAGACGTTCGCAAATGCGATCCGTTTCGTGTATGGAGACAGCCAGCGCTGGGTGGATGTGTGGAGTCAGGAGGTGGCTTCCGGGGGGTACAGGGTGATCATAATTCACTTCTTTATGATGGGTCTCAAAGGTCTGGTCGGGGTGTCCATATCCATGGCGGGCTCCTTTTGGGAATATATCCAGGATGGCTGGAAACACTACTTTACAAGGCTGAAGAAATCGTATGCTTACTCGAAATGAACGAAGGATCCTCTTTGGGACTGTCATATGTCTCATGGCCGCTACCGCCGCCCCAGGAATCGCGAGGGGAGAAATAATCGAGATTCCGCTCAACAAGCTGACGCCCTATTCAATAGTGGACCTCCGCTGCGTAAACGGCACCCATGAGATATCGATCCCCATTCCGGAACGGTGGAGCGTGAAAAGCGCTGTCCTGAAGATTACATACGCCGCCTCTCCGGTGCTGGTAAAAGCGGAATCGAGGCTAACCGCCAGGATAAACGATTTCCCTGTTGGCTATATTCCCCTGGATCCTTCCAAGCACAAGATGGTGGCGGACCTGATAATTCCGCCGGAGATGATGAAGCCGGGATACAACACGCTGGCGCTGGAGGTTTTCCAGCACTATTCTCAAAAGGAGTGTGAATTCCCCTGCTCGCCGGACCTATGGACGAAAATCATGCTGGAGGAATCCTCCCTGATCGTGAACTACGACCAGAAGCCTTTTCCCCTTGCGCTCTCCTCCTTTTCCAAGATAATGTTCGATCCGAAAACACTTCCTCACGGACGGGTGAACATCGTTACGGAGGGCGCCTCCGACGAGATCATCAGCGCGGCGGTGATCGCCGCCTCCGGTATAGCCAAGCGGTTCGACTATCGCGAAGTCCATTTCTCCGTCTCCCAGGATATCCTGCCTGGCGTGGATAACGCGCTCATTGGCCGTGCGGAATTTGTGATGGATTTTTTGAAACAAAGAGATATCCAGATGGCCCCCCCCACCGCCGGGTTACTGGCCATGGAAAAGCTGCCGGTGGAAAAGGTGGACGCCGATGGAGAAAAATATTACGAAAAATCCCCATCCCACGCGCTGGTGATAATCTCCGGGCGCGACTACAACGATGTGAAGATAGCCTCGGAAACCCTGGCGAACATGACCGTGTCATTCCCCGGTTCCGCTCAGATGACCACAACAGGTTTTTCCATGCCGGAGATCGAGCTTTATTCCGGCAGGCTGGTGCTCACCGCCGACAGAAAATACGATTTCAAAACCCTGAACATGCCCACTCACACCTTCACCGGATTCAATTCCTCCCCCAGGGGGATCACCTTTCGGTTGCCCGCCGATTTCCTGATAAAAAGCAACCAGAAGTCCACGCTATCGTTAAACTTCACCTATGGCCCAGGCTTCGGGACCACTTCCTCTTTCAATCTGCTGCTCAACAACAAGGTTATCCGGTCAATACATCTCGATTCCAGAAACGGAGCCTTTATCGAGAATTACAAAGTGGATATCCCCGCATATATGTTCCGGGTGGGGACCAATACCATCAGCTTCGAGCCGCATATGGCCCCGGAAGCAAAGCTGTGCGATTTTATACAGACCGGAAACCTTATCCTTACATTGTTCGATTCCTCCACCCTATACTTTCCCCCTATGCCCCATTTCGTGGAGTTGCCCAAGATAGAGCTGTTCCTGCTGAACGGATTCCCGTTCACCAGGTGGCCAGACGGCTATGATTCTCTGCTGTATCTGGCGGATGGCGATAACGTGACCGTGGAGGCGGCCCTCAACATCATAGGCTTCATGACCCAGCGCAACGGCTTCCCCCTCTTCGGGATGGAGGTCACCACCAAGCCGCCGATCGATTGGAAAGGTGAACTGCTGGTTGTGGGGCAGGCGGATAAAATCAGCCCGAAGTTGCTGAAAAACGCTCCGCTGACATTCGGAAAAGTCTTCAAGATCCCATACCCCGTGGTGACAAGCTGGGAAGGAGACGCCACTCTGGCCATCAGCGAGAGCAAGGCGGAGTTCGGCGCAAACCGAGGACTCTTTATGGAGTTTCAATCGCCGTTCCAGGCTGGAAGGACCGTATTTCTGATGGCTGCGGCTGGGCCGGAGGAGCTAGTGCGGACCAGCAAAGCGATGCTGGATCCTGGAGTGCAGGCCAAAATGGAGGGAGACATATCTCTGGTGGAACTGGACGAGCCAAATTACACCGTTACCTCCTATTCAGCTGGAAAAAAATACACCACTGGCAAGTCTGGCAAGATATCCAAACTCGAAAACTTTCTGATGTCCGACCCGCGGATGTACTACGCCTCCATCATACTGTTGATCCTGACCGCGGGTACACTGGCATTCTTTCTGATGAAAAGATTTTTTAAGGGCAGGACCAGGAAAGCCTGACCATGAATGGCCCCCGTGGTTATGTTCACGGCCGACAACGGGGTGTTAAGGATTACACATGGCGAATAGGATAATGGGACAGGTAGCCTCACGGTTGAGCTCCTGGACAGTGGTGGCCCTGACGCTGGCGATGGGGGTGTGGGCCTTGCCGGCGGCCGCGGGGGGAAAGGAAGCGGGCTTGTGGGAGCGGTATAAGAAGACCTTCATAACCGGCGATGGACGCGTGGTGGATTTTCCCCAGGGGGAAATCAGCCACTCCGAGGGGCAGGGCTACTCCATGCTCCTGGCCCTGGAATATGGCGACAGAGGGACTTTCGACATCCTGTGGAACTGGACCAGGCAAAACCTGGCGGTACGGTCCGACGGGCTGCTGGCCTGGAGATGGGGAAAAAGAGTGACAGGCGCCTGGGGAGTCATCGACTACAACAACGCCACCGATGGCGATCTTCTGGTGGCCCTGGCCCTGGTGAAGGCGGGCGCCAAATGGAATAACCAGGATCTTGCCAATAGCGGTTTGGGACTGGCTCGCGCTATCCGGCAAAACCTGGTGGTCGAACGCAACGGGTGGACCTATCTTCTCCCCGGCCATTATGGGTTCGAATTCAACGGGGGTTTTACCCTCAATCCCTCATACATGATCCACTCCGCTTTTGAGTTATTCGCCCGGGTCGACAAGACGGGCGCCGCCACATGGCGGAATATCCAAAAAGGCGCCGGGCGACTGGCCGAAAAAAGCAGGTTTGGCCAGATGGCTCTTCCGGCGGACTGGGTGGCGGTGGATGGGAAGGGAAACATCCGCCTCCATTGGGAAAAATGCCCCTATTCGGGAAAGGAAGCGGTGCGCGTGTTCCTATACTCCTCTTTCGATAGATCCATAAAGTCGATACCGGGGCTTGATGGGATCCTGGGCTTCTACCATAAGTTCGGATATATTCCGATGCAGGTGGACCTGATGTCCAGCGAGATGGCCATGGAGCCCGCTCCCGGCGGCTTCTACGCGGTCTATGCCAGGGCCGCCGCCACTGCGGGGAAGGCCTCCATCTCCAGAAAGCTGTTCCAGGAGGCAAGGGCCGCCCTGGACAGGGAAGATAAAAACTATTATTCGCTCGTTCTATATCTGCTGGCTACCAGCGAAGGGGTGCTATGAAAACCAGAAATATTATCAACGTCGCGTTCGTTCTCCTTGTGCTGTCATCCGCCATGGCCCCGGCCCAGCAGTTGGGAGGAAACCAGGCCCTGGCGGAGGGCTGGAACCTTTTAAACATAGGAGCCTACGATGAGGCTTATCAAAATTTCCAGCGCGCGTGGGAAACCGAATCGTTGAGGGAAAACGCCGCCCAGGGTATGGCCTTTTCACTGATGAAGCAGGATAAGCTGGACGAGGCCTTGAAAGTGGCCGAAAGCTTTCCTCCGGACCACAAGGTCTTCGGCCCGATCCGGCGCGATATCACATCCCAAAAAGCACTGGGAGCGTTTAACGCCAAAAACTATCCGGTCGCCGAAGCGGGATTCCGGAAGCTGATCGAAATGGGCTCCAAGGATCCTGCCATGAAAACTCTTTTGGGTTGGTCGCTTTTCCATCAGGGGAAGGAAGCGGAGGCGTCTCCCATTTTTATGGACGCATATGAAAACACCAGAGACCCGAAGAACGCGGAGGCGGCGCTGCTGGCTTTCGGCAGGTCTGGTGATGTGGAAGGAGGGGTCGACTTTTCCACCACACTGGCCGACTCCGGGGACCCAACGTTGGTCAAGCTGGCGGGAGATTTTCTTTATGGAAAAGGGATGCCAATCAGAGCCGCCCAGGCCGACCCGGCCCCGGACAGACCCTATGTGAACGCCGATAAGCCCAGAATAGAGGTGGGGGCGATCTACAGGACCAAGACCGGGGACGACGGATTGTCCAAACTTACCGATGTCTCTTTACCGATCACTTACTCACACCCATATGAAACTGGCAATGAGCTTTCCATATCGATAATTCCGGTCAGCCTGGACTCCGGCTCGGCCCCTTCCAGGCCCCAGGCGGGAAGCTTCTATAACAAGACCTCCGCAAAGGAACGGGAGGTGAACACGAAAGTGAACGCCTTTATTCCCCGGATGACCTACAAGCGTGAAGGGGCGATCCGGTACACGGCACAGATGGGCGCCTCCCCCATATCAGGGGAGATCGACCCGGCCCCCACGTTTCTGTTGAAAGCCCAGGGGGGGTGGTTCACCGCGTCGGCCTACCAGGGGCCGGTCACGGAATCTATCCTCTCCTACACCGGCCTGGCGGACCCGTATGGGGCCGGGGCTTGGGGGCGGGTGCTGAAAACAGGCGCCTCGGCGGAGTTCATTATCACCTTCATGGGCCCCCACTGGTTCTCCATCGGTGGCGGTTATAACCAGTACTCCGGCGAGGGAGTGGTGGATAACACCGACTTCAACGCCACCACCAGCGTGGGCCGCGCTTTCTCCACGGAAAGCTGGGACATCGCCGCCGGATTGTTCGCCTACACCGCCCGGTTCGACAAAAACTCCAACTTCTTCACCTGGGGCCATGGTGGATATTTCAGCCCCCAGGAGTTTTTGCTGGGTGGAGTGATGCTCTCCATGGAGACCAAACCGGTGGACGATTTCTGGGCGGAGGTGAAGCTGTCCGCTTCATATATGAATTTCGTCAACGATGAGTCCTCCAAGTATCCTCTCTCCAATGATTCCAGGCTCAATGCGGAGGTTTATCCAGGCGATGATATTAGCCAGATGGGATACGCCATAAGCGGGAGGATGTATAAGCAGTTCGCCAGCCACTGGCTGGCGGGAGCGGGGGCCACCTTCAACAAGGCCTCCGATTATACGGAGACCATATTCATGGTGACGCTGCGATACCAGTTTGGATTGCGCAGAGCTGTTCTTTTCGTCAAGGAGTGACCACCGCATCTGCCGCCTCTGGCCAGGCTATTTCGCTTTCGGCTTCTGCGCGGGCGCCTCAGGCGCAAGCGCCTTGGATTTGGGGGCTTTGGGCTCGGGAGCTTTAGACGCTTCTTCGGAGGAGGAGTGGTGCTCCACGCTTCTTTTTTCCGGCGTGTCTCCAGAGCCGGAAACCAGCTTGCCGACCAGCACCAGCGCCGCCACCAGCGCCAGGGGAATCACCACGAAAACCGCCACCTTGGATAATGCGGACATCCCGCCGGAGACCGCATCGGCCTTTGCGGCCAATCCCTTGCGGTCCGCTTCTATCTCGTCATCCTTCCAGAAAGCTTTGTATGCGCGGAAAGTCTCCTTTTTCCCTTTCAGGGTGACATCCTTGACGAACCGCAAGTAGAACTCCTCCTTGCGGGGCAGGGAGTTGAAAGTCTCCTCGGAGAGGAATATCTCCCCCGGCCCCGATGATGACTCGAACCTGGAGGCAGTGTTCACTGTATCACCGAAGATGTCGTCCTTCTCCATAATGCAGCTGCCGGTGTGCATGCCGATCCGGATAAGGATTGAGGTTTTGAACTTCCCGGAGAGGTTTAGCTGGTCCATCTCTTTTTGTATCCGGATGGAAGCGCGCACCGCGTCCTGAGCGCTCCCAAAGTGGGACAAGGTACCGTCCCCAATGGTCTTCACCAAAGTTCCCTGGTTTTCCGCGATGGCGGGGAAGACGATGTCGTTATGGCTTTTCATCAGCATCCGGCTGGCCATATCCCCCTCCGTCTCGGCGATGGTGGTGGAGCCTTTTAAGTCAGTGAAAACCACAGTCAGGATCTTGGTGAATTTCTTGGCGAACTGGCTCTCCATCCTGGCCTTCTGCTCCAGGAACAACTCCAGTTCGTCTGCCTCGCCTCCTGTATCTGATTCCGAGCCGGTCTGGAACTGGTCGGCCTGGCCGCGGGCCACGGAGCCGCTGGAAGGGGGCCGTCGGACACGCCCGCTGGAAGGGGGCCTTCTGTTGGCGCCACTGGAGGATGACCTCTTGGGGATAGCCTGGGTGGCGCCTCCTTCGGTTTCCCCCTCTATATTGATGGCCAAAGTGGCCCCGCCGGATTGGCCGCCCGACGTGTCGATTGTCTGGGTGGCGTCAGAGTCTACATTTACCTCATCCTCGTCGTCACCGAATGCTACAACCGGATCCTGGCTCGAATCTTCCACCATTTGAAAATTATCGGGATCCTCCATCAGGGCATACAGGTCATCAATAAGGTCGGTGATAACCCGGTATCGTTCCCCGGTGTCCTTGGCCATCATCTTGTTTATCACCATGTCCATGGCCGGTGGAAGATCCCCCTCTATGGCGCTGGGAGGGGGTGGATCGTCCTTAATGATCTTCAGCAGTATGCTGGTGAGAGTCTTTCCAGCGAAGGGGGAGGCCCCGGTCACCAGCTCATAATACATGACCCCCAGGCTGAAGATATCCGACCGGCCGTCGATCTTCTCCCCGTTCACCTGTTCCGGGGACATGTATTGGGGAGAGCCCACAGCCTGACCGGTTTGCGTCAGGGACGCGGCATCCTGAAGCCTGGCAAGGCCGAAATCGGTAATCTTTACCCTGTCGCCCTTCATGATCAGGATGTTGGCCGGCTTGATATCGCGGTGTACTATATGGCTCTCATGGGCCAGTTCCAGCCCCTCGGCCACCTGGAGGATCAGCCGCGTGGCCCTATCGAATCCCAGCCTCTTTTCCTTGTTCATGATATCGGCCAGGTCCACCCCCTCGATGAACTCCATGGCGATATAGTTTTGTCCCTCCTCTTCCCCTACGTCATACACTGTGACGATATTGGGATGGGTGAGCTTGCCGGCGGCCCTGGCTTCCACCAGGAAGCGCTCCAGCATTTCCTCTTTTTTCTTGGGGTCGACGAAATCGTCGAATTTGATGATCTTCAGGGCGACAAGGCGGTCTATCCTTGGATCTCGGGCTTTGAGCACAATGCCCATTCCCCCTCGTCCCAGTTCACTGACTATCTCATATCTGCCGAGTGTTTTCGGTTGATCCATGGCCCACTCAAAAAATATTGTTTGCAAATTTGGCAACCTGGGCGCAAACCTTGACCGTTATCGCATAAAATGGCAAGCCGGATAAACTTCATTCCCCTTGTTCCAGCCCTTGCAGGCACCAGAATAACTCATTTTTCAAGTGGATAGTACTGTAATTTTACATTTTGCCCCGGATCATTCCAGGGCATAAAAAAAACCGGGGGACTGTCGCCAGTCCCCCGGAAAGAATATTCGCGAATTAAAAACCCTACTTCCCCTTGTCCGGCACTTCTCTTCGGCGCGGAACGGCGAAATTGACCAGGTAGTTATACAGCCGGATGAGCCTGCCTCCTTCTCGCCGCTGGTCGATCCAGTGGCCGATCATCCCGATAGTCCTTGCCAGGATAAAGAAGCCGTTCAGCGAGTCGGCGGGGAAACCCAGGTCTGTAAGCACGCAGGCTATGCAGCCATCCACGTTCAGGATCAGGTTGTCCTTCTTGGTGGTGGTGACCCGCTCCACCTCGAGCGCGTAATCGAGGTGGGGCGACCGCAGTCCCAGCTCCTTGACGCACTTTTTAAGCTCCTCCACCCTTTTGTCCGGGTTCTTGAGGGATTTCACCCTGTGACCGATGCCGGGCACAGGACCCACATTCTTCTTCATGTGGGCCAGGAATCCGGGGATGTCGTTGGGGTAGTTGACCAGGCCGTAGTTGAAATACTTGGAGGCGTCGGTCACCGCGCCGCCGAACCTGGGTCCTATCATTATCAGCCCCGCCGCCACGGACTGGCTGAGGCCGATGCCTGCGCAGGCGGCTATGATTGTGCCAAGGGCGCCAGAGACGCAAGGGCCATGGTCCGCCGAAAGCATGATGATCCGGCGGATAACTTCGGCTTCCTTGTCGTTGAGCAGCCGCTTGTTCCACAATAGCCCGATCACATGGGGTATCTCGTATCCCTTGTTGATCAGCTCGCTGGCGGGGTATCCGCAGTACAGCGGTTCCTCGCCCCTGTCGTCGCTGATTGTGGTCTTGAACAGCGGCTGCACCTGCACATCCCCGGCCTTGATAACCTCTTCCACCTTGCGGGGAAGGTCCGGCAGCTGGGAGGGCGGGATATCATCGATTTCCTTTATCTGACCCGTGGCCTTCAAGTCCTCATACACCTGCTTGATGGTGGGCCCCAGGTCGCCGAAAGTGGGGGGGACTATAACGCCGGCTTTGCTCATGATATCGGATTTATATCTGGCCGAGCCTTCGCCATGCTGCCCTTCCTTGGCGCCTGCGTGGCCGAACTTCATCCCCTTGGGCAGCGACTCCTGGCAGAACCCGGAGACCACGCCGATAAGCTTTATCCTTCTTGGTTTTTCCGCATACCAGGCGGCGGCCTTCTCTTCCAGATCGCCCCCCATTTCTCCCACGATCACCACGGCCTTGGTCTGCTGGTCTTTTTCAAACATCTCCAGGAAATTGACAAAGTCGGTGCAAGGGAAAGCGTCTCCACCGATGCCTATGGTGGTGGTGGAGCCATCCGCGAACTGACTGAGCATCCACATGATTTCGTTGGAAAGCCCTCCTGACTTTGTGATGACACCGAAGGAGCCCTGCCGGTGCAGCTTGGAGAGCTTCAGGTTGTTATATTCGCCGCCTATCACGCCCAGGCGGCACTCCCCGGCGGACATTATGCCGATAGCCGATGGGCCGTTTAGCAGCTTGCCAACCTTTTTAGAGTGTCTGATCAGCAGTTTGGCGTCTTTTTCCGCCACCCCCTCGGTGATCATGGAGACGAACTTTATGTTTGGATTGTCCAGCGCGTCCATGCACCCCTGGTATGCGCGATTAGCGCCGATATACACCAGCGCCGTGTTGGATTCCGGATGCTCCTTGGTGGCTTCGGTCAATGTCTTGTAGACCGGTACGGAGAGAAACTGGCTCCCGAAAGGGATCTCCACCGACTTGCCGGCGTCCGGCGGATAAACAAAAGATGTAACGTTCGGCTCCAGGCCGCACAAATGTGAAAACTCAGCCATCCGTTTGGCGGCGTTGACTCCCGCCACTCCACCCATGATGACGACCCTAGAATCTTTATTGGCAACTATGCTCATCTCTTTCTCCCTATCCCTTCAAGGCGAATTTGACTAAGTCGGTCAACGGCGTGTACCGGTCGAAGACCTGTATATCGAAGCCCTCATCGGACAGCTTGCGCATGTAGTCCAGACCTATGGCTTCGTTGGGGCCGCCTCGGCGAACCCAGATTTTCACGCCGTTCATTTTTCCCTCTTCCTTGGCCTTCCGGAAACCGGCGATGATGCCTGTGAAGGTGGCCTTGACATCGGTGAAGTTGGCGATGGCACCCCCCACGATGATGTGCTTGATGCCGGGAAGGGAACATATCTTGTCGGTTAGGGCCTCCACCGCCCACGCCGGGGGATCGCCCGAGTATTCCGCATAATTGGCCAGCGAGCCACCCAGGGCCACCACGGCGTCGGAATAGAAAACCGAAGCGCCTCCGCCTGCCGGCAACATGGCCACCTCGCCACCGGGGATCTCTATGAATTTCACAGAGCCTTTTACCCGGCTATCGATCTCCATTATCTGTTTCTCGTCCTCGGTATAGGCCCTGCCAAACTCCGGAGCGAAGGAGAAGCTCCAGTCCGGATGGCGGAACCGGGCGTCCGCGTCCAGCAGCACCACCGCGTCCAGAGCCACCAGCTTGCCATCGGCGGGGTTGATGGTCAGCGGATTTATCTCCATATACTGTCCATCTTCGTTGTCGTAGCACTCGAATAGCCGGAAGGCGAACTTGCGGATCTTGTCCACCATTTCCCCTTCGAATCCAGCTTCCCTGGCGCATTTTTCCAGCTGTTCATCGGTGGGGGTTTCCCCGACTTCAACGAAGGTCTTGGTGACCTTTTCCCAGTTTTCCTCCACCTCGATTCCGCCGAACTTGGCCATCAGCACTTCAGCCCCTTCTCGCAGGGATTTTACGGCAAGGTAATACTCCTCCGTATGCGGGATCATTTCGGCGATAATCACCTGAGAGATGGTTAGTCCCTGAATGGTTCTTCCCATGATCTCCTTGGCCGCCGCCACCGCCTGGTCGACGTCCAGTTCCACTTTCACCAGGCCAAGTTTCATCCTGGATCCGATAGCTTCATGGGCCTTTACCACCATTTTGCACTCTCTCATCCATTGGTTCGACTGGACGAGGCCATCTATCTGGTGGGTATCGGAAATAACCACATGCCGGGGAGTCCTGATTCCCCATTTGTTAAATAGCTCCATCGCAGGACCTTCTAGCACTTTGGCCATTGGTTCTCCTCCAAATTCCTTACGCAGGTTACAGATATTGCTTTGTTAAATAAAAGATGGGCGAAAGGAGAAAGTAGCCTAATTCAAAGGAAAAGTCAAACGTTTGATTTGGTCTTAACCGCAATAACAGCCATTATTTTTCAGCGCGGGCTCTCATGGGGACTTTATCCCATGACCAATGCTTCGGTGAGGGCTCCAACTTTCCGGTCTGCAACCTTGCAGGGAGGGGACGGGAGCTTCGCTTAATAGTAGAATGAAGGGCAAACCTCGCAGTGAGCAGCGCAAAAAGGACACCACAGAGAGGGTTTCCTATGCTCAGCACAGGACCTTCCCCCCGGCAGCCCATGTTGCCAGGGGTGATACCCTGGTTCAGCCGCCACGGATCCTTATCTTCCATCTTGGCGCGCCGCGGAGGGGGCCAGCTCGATTTGCGATCGCTCGATCCGCGAAAAAAAACAGTGCGTCCGGTCCCCATCTGACAAATGATGATTTGCGATGTTGACATGACACCAAAAGAGATGTACATTTGCCTCTGTTGTTTCATGCGGTCGAGATTTCCCCCAAACCCAGCGACGCCGGGATTGCTAGCGGAATGGCGCATACGGAAATATAACAAAACCATAACTTTAGGCGACAGTTTAAACCCCCAAAATCCAAGGCTCCCGCAACATGTGAATTGCGGTTTATGGCGCCAGGCGCCGAATCCACCTGCGATGGAAAAATAAAACATTCTACTGAAAGATCCAAGACATGGCCCCCAGAAAACCCAGCCCCAAAAACGGCGAGAACAACTCTAAAAAATCCGCTGAACCCGCCATCGCGGTGGAAGTGGAAGAAGACAGCGTCCCGGACCCGGAAAACGCCGCCGAATCCAAGGAGGCTTCTGCCAGCGCCACGATAGATATCTCCCTGGATATCAGCAGGCTGAAGGAGAAGACGATCAACGAACTATTCGAGATCGCTTCCCAGCTCAATATCGAGGGTATTCGCGGCATGCGAAAGCAGGAGCTGATGTTCAAGATTCTCGAGTCCCAGACATTAAAAGAAGGCCAGATTTTCGGCGAGGGAGTGTTGGAGATTCTCCCGGACGGATTCGGATTCTTGCGCAGCCCATCTTTCAACTACCTGCCAGGCCCTGACGACATATACGTCTCCCCATCCCAAATTCGCAAATTCGACCTGCACACGGGGGACACCATTTCCGGGCAGATTCGCGCTCCAAAGGAGAACGAGCGCTATTTCGCGTTGCTGAAGGTGGAGACTGTCAACTATGACAATCCCGACGCCCAACGCGATAAAATCCTGTTCGACAACCTGACTCCTCTCTACCCGAACCAGAGGCTTACCATGGAGTCTTCCGCGGATAACATCACAAGCAGGGTGCTGGACCTGATATGCCCCATCGGCAAAGGCCAGCGTGCGTTGATCGTTTCACCACCCAGAGCGGGTAAAACCATGGTGATGCAATCAGTGGCCAACTCCATAACCCTCAACCACCCCGAAGCCTATCTGATAGTGCTGTTGATCGACGAGCGGCCGGAGGAGGTGACCGATATGGAGCGTAGCGTGGACGGGGAAGTGGTCTCCTCCACTTTCGACGAGCCGGCCAGCCGCCATGTGCAGGTGGCGGAGATGGTGATAGAAAAGGCAAAACGCCTGGTGGAGCACAAACGCGATGTGGTGATTTTGCTCGACTCCATCACCAGGCTGGCCCGGGCGTATAACACCATAGCCCCCCCCTCCGGAAAGGTGCTCTCCGGCGGTGTGGACTCCAACGCACTGCAGCGGCCAAAGCGCTTTTTCGGCGCCGCCAGAAACCTGGAGGAGGGAGGCTCGCTGACCATTGTCGCCACGGCGCTGGTGGACACTGGCTCCCGCATGGACGATGTCATATTCGAAGAGTTTAAAGGGACAGGAAATATGGAGCTGCATCTGGATCGGCGCCTGGCGGATCGCAGGGTGTTCCCCGCCATAGACATCACCAGGACCGGTACCCGCAAAGAAGAGTTGCTTATAGAAGATGTTGATTTAAAGCGCATCTGGATTCTTAGAAAGGTTCTCCAGCCGATGGACCCGGTGGAGGCGATGGAGCTTTTGAGGGACAAGATGAGGGCTACAAAGACTAACAAGAAATTTTTAGAGTCGATGAACGCTTAACATCTTGGGAAAAATAATGTATAATCCACGTTTTGGAAAAATTCCATTGCTGGTCGGACGATGAAAACGAAAATACACCCTGATTACAGTGAATGTGTCATCACCTGCGCTTGTGGCGCCAAGGTGGAGACCCGTGGCGTGCAGCCGGAAATGCACCTGGAAATATGCAGCCAGTGCCATCCTTTCTATACCGGAAAGCAGAGGCTGGTGGATTCCGCCGGCAGAATCGAAAAATTCGAGCGCAAGTACGGCAAAAAGGGCGAAAGCGCCCAGGTCGGCTGATCTGTCCCCACCTGTGCGCGGATCCGCGTTATAGCGGCGATTGATGTATGAACTCCATTCTTGGCAAGTATAAAGCTCGAAGCGAGGAGATCAATCGCCTGATCAGCGATCCTGCGATCATGGCGGACCGGGAACGCTATGGAAAGCTGACCCGCGAACTCTCCGAAATCCGCCCTTTGACGGAAGCTGCCATCGAATATGAGAAGGTGGAAGCGGAGCTTAGGGAAACCGAGGCGATGCTCAATGACAAGGAAGCGGACGAGGAGATGGTGGAGATGGCCCGCCATGAGCGAGACCTGCTCAAGGAGCGCCTGGAGAATATAAATAAAAAAATCCGCCTGCTGCTGATCCCTAAGGACCCCAACGACGGAAAGAACGTCATACTGGAAATCCGCGCCGGCGCCGGCGGGGATGAGGCCAGCCTCTTCGCCGCAGACCTGTTCCGCATGTACTCCCGGTACGCCGAGCGGAGAAAGTGGAAAACGGAGCTTATGAGCTGCAGCGAGTCTGGCAAGGGGGGGTATAAGGAGGTCATAGCCATGATCAGCGGCAAGGATGTCTACTCCTCCATTAAATATGAAAGTGGTGTCCACAGGGTGCAGCGAGTGCCGGAGACGGAAGCCGCCGGAAGAATCCACACCTCCACCTGCACCGTGGCCATCATGCCGGAGGCTCAGGAGGTGGATGTGAAACTGGATCCGAACGATATCCGGGTCGACGTGTATCGCTCCTCGGGCCACGGTGGCCAATCTGTGAACACCACAGATTCGGCGGTGCGGATCACTCATCTGCCCACGGGGCTGATGGTGGCCATGCAGGACGAAAAAAGTCAGCTTAAAAACAAAATCAAGGGGATGAAGGTGCTCATCACCAGGATCAAGGATATGAGGGAGCGTGAGGAGGCGCAAAAACGGGCGGCTCAACGCAAAAGCCAGGTGGGCGCCGGTGACAGAAGCGAGAGAATACGGACCTATAACTTCCCTCAGGGCAGAATCACGGATCACAGGATTAACCTGACCTCATATAGGATGCAGAGCATCATGGATGGCGAACTTTACGAGTTTTCCGATGCGCTGAGCCTGGCGGCCCAGGAAGAGGCGATGGGTAAGGGGGCGGCGTGATCGCCGAAATTTCCACAACGGCTCCTTTGAATATTCGTCAGGCGGGCGCTCTCGGCGCCAGGATTCTGGCCGCGTCTGGCTCCCGCTCCTCCTGGCTGGATTGCCAGCTATTATTGGCCAAATCCCTCGGCGCCACCAGAGAGCGGCTGATGGCCCATCCATTCGACACCCTCACCGAGCCGCAGTGGCTGTTTTTCCAGAGTTGCCTCGCTCGCCGTCAGCAGGGAGAACCAATAGCCTATATCCTGGGTGAAAGAGAATTTTACGGGCTTTCGTTTCGGGTGGATTCCAGGGTTCTGGTCCCCCGGCCGGAGACGGAAACACTGGTGGACCGCGCGCTGGAGTTGTCTGGCCATGGAGCCTCTGTCCTGGAGATCGGGACAGGATCCGGATGCGTGGCCGTGGCCCTGGCGATGGCCCGGCCGGGATGGGAAATCACCTCAACCGACATCAGCGAACACGCTCTGGAAGTGGCTCGGGAAAACGCCAAAGCCCATGGAGTGGATGACAGAATCAATTTCATACATGCCGATCTGTTCCCGGAGGGAAGGGGCAGGTTCGACCTGTTGGTGTCCAATCCGCCCTATGTATCGGGAGCGGAGATTGTGGAGCCATCGGTCCACAAGTACGAACCACACGTGGCGTTGTACTCGGAAAACGATGGATTGGCCATTACAGAAATGATCATAAGCCAAGCCCCCTCACATCTGGTCGCTGGGGGGGCGATGGCGCTGGAGACGGGACTGGGCTTGTCGGCTCGAGTGGCCGCCGCTTGCCAGGAGACCGGCTTTTTCATCTCGATTGTTGAGACGAAGGACATTTGCGGGGTAGATCGGGTGGTGTCCGCCGTGGGGCCTGAGTGGACAAAATAGTTATTGAGGGCGGCATTCCGCTTCATGGCACTGTGCATATCTCCGGGGCAAAGAACGCGGCCCTGCCCATATTCGCCGCAGCGCTGATCACCGGCGGGGTGTATCGCATAACCAATGTGCCGGCTCTTCGGGATGTAACCACCATTGCCAGCCTGCTGACCGAACTGGGCGCCAAGGTGGAGAATCCATCTTCCGGCGTCTACGTGGTGGATACCCGTGAGGCGACGGGGCGAGAGGCCACGTATGATCTGGTGAAAACCATGCGCGCCTCCTGTCTGGCGCTGGGTCCCTTGCTTGCCCGGTTCGGCAGGGCGAAGGTGAGCATGCCGGGAGGATGCGCCATCGGGGAGCGCCCCATAGACTTGCACTTAAAGGGCCTGGCCGCCCTGGGGGCAAGGATAAACCTGGATCATGGGTATGTGGAGGTGGACGCCTCCAATGGCCTGAAGGGAACCAGGATCACCATGGACCTGGTGACAGTAACCGGTGTCATGAACATAATGATGGCGGCCACCAGGGCCAGTGGAACCACGGTAATTGAAAACGCCGCTCGGGAGCCGGAAGTGGTGGCCCTGGCGGATTTTTTAAACTCCATGGGAGCGCGGATTTCCGGAGCGGGGACGGCGGAGATCAAGGTGGAAGGAGTGGAAGAACTCTACTCTGCGGATGTGGAGGTGATTCCGGACAGGATAGAGGCGGGGACATACCTGGTGGCGGGGGCCATTACTGGCGGGGCCGTGGATCTGGAAGGGATCATTCCTGCGCATCTGGCCAATATAGTGGACAAGCTGCGTGAATGCGGATGTGACATAAAGGAAAACACGAATGGCGTTTCCCTGAAAGCTCCGGGTGAAATACTGCCGACCAGGGTGACCACCTCGCCATATCCAGGATTCCCCACGGATATGCAAGCTCAGATTATGGCGTTGCTGACCCTGTCCCGGGGCGCTTCCGTGATAGTGGAGACCATATTCGAAAACAGGTTCATGCATGTGGCGGAGCTGCGTCGCATGGGAGCCGACATCACTGTCGTGGGAAACACCGCCACGGTCAAAGGTGTAAAAGGCCTCTCCGGAGCGCCGCTTATGGCTACGGATCTTCGCGCCTCAGCCTCTTTGGCGCTAGCTGGCCTGGCCGCGTCAGGTACTTCCACCATTGCCAGGGTATACCATCTGGACCGTGGATATGAAAAGATCGAGGAGAAGCTCAAGGGGTTGGGCGCCGTGATCTATCGAGAGAAGGCATGATTTTGGGCCCTATCCCTCCTGCGGGGCCGGAATGCTCTTGACTTATTACATATCAATGATATAGTGGGCTATTAGCTTCAGGATGAATAGGCTTTTTTCCAAGGATTGATTCCAATGAACGATGAAAAGCTGGACTCTTTTTTTAGTGAGGGGACGGTTTTGCGTGGAACCTTGAAGTTCAAGGGGGTATTGCGTTTTGATGGCGATTTCGAGGGCTCCATCCAGAGTGGGGACACTTTGATAGTCGGCGAGACCGGCAAGGTACAGGCGGATATCAAGTCCGGCAAGCTGTTCAACTTTGGCGATATCAATGGAAACGTGAAGGCGGAATACAAGATACACTTCTATGCCAACAGCAGCCTGAAAGGCGACATAGAGGCGCCCTTTGTGGTGATGGACGAGGCCTGCCGTTTCGAGGGGGGATGTAAAATGCCGCCTCCGCCCAAGAACATGCCGAGGGATAAAACGCCTGACGCCAAGAAGCAGGCCCCGCCGGTGAAGACCGTGGAAATGCCAAAAGCGGCCGCTGCGCCCGATGCGAAGAAGGGTGGAGGCTGGTTTGGCCTGATCTTCTGGATTGTGTCGCTTTTCGCCACAAAAGGCCCGTAACCCGCCCTCTGGCAGGCCTATCCAACAGCCATCAGGCCACGCTGGCCTGCCGAAGGGAACAATGGTGGCTCTCTTCCCGCTACCGCTTTGGCTTCGGCATCCGCTCCACCAGGAAACCCGCCCCCACGCCGGATAGCGCGTCCGCTGTCTGCCAGGTCATTTCTCCCTTGACGAATATCCGCCACTGGAATAGATCCTCGAACAGCGATCTCTGCATCTTGTCGAACTTGCCCGCCCAGACGACTTTGTCCCTTGCCGGGTCGAACACCACTACTCCAAAAGATACATGGGCCGGCTTGTCTGCGGAATATTTTCCGCCCACAAGCTCCTCAAATCGAGCCACGCATCCCATCACCACCGCATCGGCGCCGGTGACCTCGGCGACCCTGACCGCCAGGCTGGCGCCGTTGGCGATACGATCAGACTCGTTGACATTCAAGTAAGCCTCCCTGGCCGCGCTTCTTTCGGTCAGCGTAAAGCCGACCTGGGCCATCGCCAGATGGATATGATCCGCCACGGACTCCCCCGCGCCCGCTTCCACATCTCCCTTGAAGAAGAGCAGCCTGGCCAGGGAACAGGCGCCCAGTTCACCGCTGGGGGCTCCTTCCTGGAAATCGAGAACTGTAAACCTGGAGTATGTAGAAAAATCCGTTGCCCCGTATCCCGTGTCGACAAATACCCCTGGGCTCCGGCGGGCCTCCTGGCTGGAGGCGCAGGCGGAAAAGGCGATCAGGGCCATGATCAGGGCGGCTTTTACGGTGGTTTGTTTGGTGATTATGTTTCTCATTGGTGGCCTCTTCCTTATACCTGCAATATACGCCCGAAAGGGGAATATTGTCGATCAATCAGGGGGACCGCCCTTGGAAGAGTATGGCCCAGAGGCTCCCCCGCTTTTTTTCTGGAGGGCAATTCCGGAGATGACCATGCTCCTGTCTGTGGCCTTCAACATGTCGTATATCGTCAGCGCTGCCGCAGAGACAGCGGTGAGCGCTTCCATCTCCACTCCGGTACGCCCTTTTGCCGTGGCGGTGGCCTTGATCTCCAGGCGGTCGCCTTTCTTGCCGGGGTATATCTCCACTTCCACGGAGGTGAGCAGAATGGGATGGCACAGGGGGATGATATCGGGGGTTTTCTTGGCGGCCATGATTCCGGCCAACCGTGCCACTTGCAGCACATCCCCTTTTTTAGCTTTCCCCTCCATCGCCAGGCGTAACGTTTCCGGCCGCATCGATACCAGGCCGGCGGCGACGGCTTTGCGGGCCGTTTCCTTCTTTCCGCCTACATCCACCATTTTGGCGCGGCCATCCTTGTCCAGATGCGATAGGGCCATTATTCAGCCTGTCCCCGGGTTATGCCTTGTCAGCGAGCGGCGAGCCAGCGCATTATCCACATGGCCACCGATTCCGCCTGTTCCCTGCGGAATACCACTTTGCCAGGGGCCTGTTCCGGGCTTCCCACTGTTATGATATAGCCGGTTTTTTCCTCCGCCTTCTCCGGGAAGGGAGGGCCGAGGAGGAAACGGAAGCTTTCGAACTCTTTTATCGGCTCGTTCTTGAATCCCTCCACTATAACGATGTCCGCTTTGTTGACAAAGAACTTGAGGGTGGAGGCAAGGGTGATAAAGCCGAAAGGGCGCTCTATAAAACCGAGCATTTCGTCGCCGGCCAGCAGGACGGGATTGGCGCCGGACTCCTTGAACCTCCATGAGTCTTTGCCCATGGTGTCCAGATCCACATCGTGGTGCGACCTTTTTATGGCGCCCACTTTTATCTCCTCTTGGCGCATCCTGGCGATAACTTTTTCCACCAGGACAGTCTTCCCGCTGCCGGACGGGCCTATGAAAAGGACTACAGGGGGAATAAGATCCATTAGTTCGGACTTTTGTGTTAGATTATAATTAGCCTAATATTGTACATCATTTCATTATAGTTATATGGCAATAATTCGTCTTTTCGCTTCTTTAAGGGACAAATTCGGCGCCAACGACCTGCAAATCAGGATAACTGATCGCAAGAAATTGCGCAATGTATTGGAAGAAGCCGCCACGATTCATGGGATTGATCCTGGTTTTCTCTCCGCCGGATCGTTCCTTTGCGCCATAAACCAGCAGATGGCGGGGCAGGAGGACATGGTGGGAGACGAGGATGAAATCGCCATCTTCCCTCCCATGTCTGGCGGAATGTGACGATCCATAGCATCCGTCTCTGCCGCTCATGTGGTTTGGCTTTGCGTGCCCGCTTGCCGCTCCGCCAATTCCTTGATCGTGAAAAGTTGCTTGCGCATCATCACCAGATCGCCGGGAGGCAGCGCCAGCCGGGTGGGCCAGCCTAGAGGACCCCAAGCGTATTTGATCACTATTTTTACCAACAGGCGCACCGACTCCGCGCCGGTGTCGATAATATCATAGCTCAGCGCCGTGTCCCCCATCCTGCCACCTAAGGAGATGAAGGAATTCAGGCGAAGGCTTATGCTCTTGCCGGTTTCGAACCGCTCAAGGTTGAATATGAACATAAAGGTCTGCCCCGGCGACAGGTTCTCCAGTCCCGGTGTCAGTTCCCTGGGGCTTTGCCTGCCAAAGTTGTCCAGCAGGTCATAACTGTATGGCGCGGCTCGCAGCTGACACAGCCAGCGGAATACCACCGCCGATGGAGCGTTGATGGTTATTCCGCGGAACAATGACTTGTCGCCTTCCAAACCGAGATCATCTACGGCGTACTTTAGCGTTTGCTCCTCATCGGTGACACCCCATGAATCGGGGCCGTTTAGCAGAGCCTGGATAACAGTGGGCATCGCTTCAGGCCTGGCCCTTCATCCGTTGAGTAACCGGGCGGCGTCCTTGGCGAAGTATGTCAGTATCATGTCCGCCCCCGCGCGGTGGATGGAGAGCAGCGTCTCCAGCATAACGCGATCCCTGTCGATCCATCCGTTGCGCCCGGCGGCCTCTATCATGGCGTATTCGCCGGAGACATTGTAAGCCGCCAGGGGATGGTCGAACCGGTCGCGGATCATCCTGATGATATCCAGGTATGGGAGGGCGGGCTTTACCATAATGATGTCCGCGTTCTCCATAACATCTTGGGTCACCTCGCGGATCGCCTCCCTGGCGTTTGCAGGATCCATCTGGTATGTGGAGCGATCTCCGAACTGGGGCGACGAGTCGCAGGCCTCGCGGAAGGGACCGTAGTATCCTGAGGCGTATTTGGCGGCGTAAGACATTATCGCCACACTTCCGTAGCCATTTTCGTCCAGCGCCTCGCGCACGGAGCCGATCCGGCCGTCCATCATGTCCGAGGGGGCCACGATGTCCGCCCCGCAATCGGCGTGGGTGAGGGCCATTTTCGCCAGCAGGTCCAGGGTGGGATCGTTTAATATTTCCCCCGACTTCTCATCCACCACACCGCAGTGACCATGGGTTGTGTATTCGTCAATGCAGACATCGGTAATTACCACCATCTCAGGGACGGCGTTTTTGATTTCCTTCACCGCCCGTTGGACGATTCCGTCCGGGTTGTACGCCTCGCTCCCCATTTCGTCCTTCCGCTCCGGGATGCCGAAAAGAATCACCCCCTGTATGCCCAGAGATTGGGCGACTTTCGCTTCGGCCGCCAAGTTGTCCACGGAGAGGCGGAAGTTGCCAGGCATGGAACCGATCTCGTCTTTGACACCTTTTCCGTAATTGACGAAAAGAGGGTATATGAACATATCCGGGCTAAGACGTGTTTCCCGGACCATCCTGCGTATATTGGCGGAAGCCCTCAACCTGCGGGGCCGGTATTGCGGAAATTCCATTATTTCTCCCAAATATGATGAATTGGCTTATAAACACGTGATTTTATCATCAATTCCCGTTCTTGGCGATTCCCATTTCCTGAATGGAGAGAGCGGAATGCCCCTAATTGACAGCAGTCACCCTCGCTGATGACAGATCACTTCATCCGGTGAATCCGGGATATTTCATCCCTGTTGGTGATGCAAACATTCAGATCCTTCAATATCCCGTCTTCGATGCCGTATATCCACCCGTGCACAGCCACATTCTGGCCAGATTTCCATGCGTTCTGAACAATGGTTGTGTGGCAAATATTGGAAACCTGCTCCACCACGTTTAGCTCACACAACAAGTCGAATCTCTCATTTTCATCCTTGAGAGCGTCGATCTGCTCCTGGTGGTACCGGTAAACATCCTTTATATTTCGAAGCCAGTTGTCAATCAATCCATGTTCCCGGTTCTCGAGGGCGGCCTTGATGCCCCCGCATCCATAGTGGCCGCAGACAATGATGTGCTGTATATTCAAAAGCTCCACGGCGTATTGGATCACCGACAAGCAGTTCAGGTCCGTATGAATGACCAGGTTGGCTATGTTGCGGTGGACAAACATTTCACCGGGCGCCAGATCGACGATCTCGTTGGCCGGCACGCGGCTATCGGAGCAGCCAATCCACAGATATTCAGGATTCTGCTGCCTGGAAAGCGTGGTAAAGAAATCAGGATTGGTTACCTTTGTCCTGTCGGCCCACTTTCTGTTGTTAGAGAACAGATGCTTTAAAGTCCGCATGGTTATACCAAAGAAATAATAATATGATAGCAGCTTGTGATTGTATCCAGGAAGCGCATGGGCGATCTTACCATTAATGGGGGCCGAGGGCGAAATCGATTTTGGAAGAGCGTAAAAGCCGCTTCTTTCGATGGATTATAGTTACTCGACATGGATATATGGTCGGGGAGAAATCGCGGTGCAGGTGAATTATCGGTTAGGGGGGATTATCTGCCGGATCAACATGGGTTGCCCATGGAATCTTCTTGGCGGCGCAGTCATTATTTACACTGCATAAGCCACCGCCTGGGAGGCATGCTTTGGAAGGTGCGGCGGCGAGGGTCAAGGGAATTTCGAAAAGTATATGTCTGCTTGCGGTGTTGGTATGAACGATAACCTGACAAAACCGCTCTGGAAGCAGGTAGCGCCGGCAACCCAAGGAAAATCAAATATGGTAGCGGAGGAGGGACTTGAACCCTCTACCACCTCACTAAACCCCAATAAAAACAACAAGATAAAATCTCGAAATCGTTGCCAGGGACAACCCAGGGACAGATTTTGCATTTTTGTTTTTCTCTTGTGCATCCATACACTATAGGTTATGATATAGACATATACTATACTGTATGGATGAGCAGGCGTATGCCAAAGAAAAAGGCAGCACCATCTAAGCCGAAGACAATGTCGAAGGCCAAAGCCAAGCCGAAGTCTCTCTCTGCCAAGAAGCCCTCTTCTGTCCGTGATGAGCGTGGACGAATCAAGCCTGGCCATTGTCTGAATCCCGGTGGGCGGACATCTGGCAGCAGGTCGGTGCTCCCTGAAATCCGTGAACAAATCTTCCAGGCGCTGGAAGAGTGTCAACGTGAGGGGAAACCTCTATCCCAGTTGCTGGCGAGATGGATGCTGTCGGCAGACGCGAAAGCGGGCGCCAACCTTATGCGGGCCATCGCAGCGTTCATGCCGAAAGAGATGAACCTGGATATCGAGGCGAAATTCTCCGACCTGTCTGACGAGGCGCTGGAAGCCAGAATCGCTTCCTTCGTGAAGAATCCGGAAATCAAAACGCTGCTAAGGAGCGTGAAATGACTCCGGCGGTTCTGGAGCGCGGAAAAGTGACAGAGCTGATGGATCTGCTGGCGGAGAAGGAACGGCGCCTTCGCCAGAACATGATT
>JAOUMU010000077.1 GCA_029881335.1 Nitrospinota bacterium
TTTCCGCGATACACTGAGGGGGGTGCAAGGAGAGCCGCCCGGATTCATCCTGGTAGATGACCATGTCCGGTTGATCAAGGGATCGGTGGAACGCGCGACGGTGGACGTGCTGGCCAACGATACAGATCTTAGGCCCAACGCCGGAAATGTCCGCGCGCCATGGGCCCGGCTGGCGGGCGCCAGCCTTTCTATTGTCAGCGACGGCGGGTTGGCCGCTTCCATCAACGGCGGCCAGCAAGTGGAGGTGGACGCCACCAGCGCCGAGACCGGACAATACACGGTGGCCATAGAAACCACCGTTGCCGGATATGATCCGCAAACCCAATATCTTTATGTGGATGTATCCAACCCGGAGCAGGTCCCACCCACCGCCAATGATGACACTTTCACCGGAGTGGCCGGGGAAACCACGCTATTGCCGGTGCTGGATAATGATACGGCATACCAGGGCGGCGCCCTGACCATCGCCGGATTCACCCAACCGGGGGGTGACGCCACCGTCTCACAGGCAGGGAGCGCGCTCCAGATCAACGGCCCGCCGGGGAATTATGATTTCACCTACACCGCGCAGGATGAATTCGGCAACACAGCCACTGCCAATGTCCATGTGACACTGATAAAAAGAGCCCCGATTCCACAGCGATCCAGGGATTGAGAGGCGGGATATCGCCACCTGCTCAGGTGGGGTGATCTATTTCACATACCGCTGCGCAATGAGGATCCATTCCTTTTCCCTATTATAATACTCCCTGGAGTTGCGCCCCGCTTTGGCCACGATCTCCTCGAACAACGTGTTCGCCCGCTCTGTGTGCCCCATTTTCTGGAGCAGGAGCCCCATCCGGCATTTGGCCTCCATGCCAGAGAAATAGCGCTGCAGCCCAGTGTATTCATTCAGCGCCTCCTCCCACCTGCCCAGGTTCTCCATGGTCCTGGCATACAGCAGGTGCGCCTGCTGGTCGCGGAAATCCGGATTGGCCTTTTTCAGCCGGTCCAGGGTAGAGAGCGCATCGTGAAACTGGTTTTTTAAAAAGTAGGCATGGGCCAGATCCATCAGTATATTTGGATCATCAGCAAACACACCGGTGGGCAGTTCCTTCAATATTTCGATGGCTTCGTCATACAGTTCTGCCCGGATCATCTCCGCCGCCAATAAATGCCTGTTCTTGACGCTGCCGGAAATCTCCACCGCTTCTCTCAGCCGCCGCAGCTCCCGGGTGGGGTCCACCGCCCGCATGATGTCCGCCCCCATTCCCTGGGCGGCGCGCTTCATCTTCACGTGGGGGAGAGCCTCCATGAATATGTACAGGGCAATGCCTGCGACAGGGAATAGGAGGATTATGAACACCCAGCGGTCTTTTCCTTTGCTGATTGCGTCCCATGCGCAGTATAGCTGCGCCAGGATTATCAGCGCGCCCAGAATATGCACCTTGCCCTCCCGATCAATGCGGATATTATGGCCACATGGGCGACGCTAATTTCAAGCCAAAACAATCCCCCCACCGGGGATGATGCGGAGCCACGCCTATGCGGAAAAAGGACGTGCCCCCCCCCGGAATCTATATGCGGGTGAATACGTCAAGGACGTTGGATGCCGCTCCTCCATGCTCGGTTTCATGGATGGTCATGTTGTTCCCTTCAAACGCTATGGTACCGGAGCTGGTCTGCCCGATCACCGTCCCGGGGCAATTGCCGCCGGTGATTACGCTGTGGAAAGTTACACCATCGGATGAAAAGTCATTCTCCGATGTGCAGTGCAGGGAGGTCGCGTCGACAAATAGAGTTGTTTCGGTAAATGTGTAAAGCAGGTTATAGGCGGTCATGTCCGCTCCGTTGGTAGTCACCAGAAGCCATTTGCCGACCCATGGGGAGCTGCTGGAACTTCCACCCCCTCCGCCACACGCGGTAGATGTCAGCAACAAAATGAATAAGGCAAACGAAGCAAACCTCTTTGAAATTACCATAAATACCCTTTCAGATTGTATGGAAATATATCTCATCGACTGTCAATTATCAAACATCCAGGATAAATAATACTACAGATTATCCCTTTGCCGCGCGGTGTCGAATAATCGCCAAACCGCTTCCCCGTCCACGGCTCGGGTTATTTTGCTCCGGACTTTGCCAGCACTTCGCGGATAGCTTCCTTCAGGGGGGTCAGGTCCGAGGATTTGACCACATAGGCCTCCGAGGCCCACACGCGAAAATCCTGTTTGTAGTCAGAATAGGCGGTGCAGAGGATTACCGGGGTGACTTTATCTTTTTCGCGGAATTTTCTTAGAAATTCTATTCCATCGGTGCCCGGCATCCTGATATCGAGGGTGATCACATTGGGTTTGAATTCCTCTATTTTTTTCGCCGCGTCCCTGGCGTCCTTTGCGGTCTCCACCTCAAAGCCTTCGTCCTTCAGCTCTTCGCTGTAAAGAAGCCTTATATGCTCCTCGTCATCGACAACTAAAACCCTTGTCATATGTCTAGTCTTTCCTTGTTTTTTTATTCGCGGGGCCCCTCGCTATTGCGTCTCTGGGCTTCCCGGAATCATGTGGCATGGCAGAGCGATCACAAAGGTTACCCCAACACCGGGCTTGTTGTCAATTTCAAGGTCGCCATGGTGCATGCGGACTATTTTCTTTGCCAAGGTCAGCCCTATGCCCGTGCCGTGGGTCTTGGTGGTGAAAAAGGGCTCGAAGATTTCGTCCTGTCTCGTGTCGTGTATTCCTCCGCCGGTGTCCGATATCTTCAGGCTCACCCATCCAGCCCTGTTCGCTGTCGGCTCCGTGGTCAATATCAGCTTCCGCTCCCCATCTTTTCCCGCCATTGCCTCTATGGCGTTGAGCAGGATATTGATTACCACCTGGCGTATCCATACCGGATCCATGGAAACGTTTTCTATATCCCTGGACAAAGAGAGAACCGTCTCCACCCGGTTTTCATTCAGAATTCGCCAGTAGAAGTTGATCGCCTCCTCCACGATCCCATTCAGATCAGCGCTTTCGATATGCATGCTCACACCCCTGGATACGTCCAGGGAGTTTCGCAACATCTTCTCCAGGCGCTCCACCTCGTTGATGATTATCTTCAGGTATTTGTTGGACTCTTCCTTGCTCAAGTCCTGGTTTTGCAGCCGCCGGGCAAATCCCCCGATGGAGACCAGGGGTGTCTTTATCTCATGGGCAATCTCCGCAGCCACCTCCCCCAGGGTGCTCATACGCTCCACCCGAGCCATCTGGGTTTCCAGCCGGATAAGCTCCTTGCTCACCGAAGAGAGTCTCTCCATGAGGCGGATGTTCTCTATGGCCCATGCAGCCGGCGCAGCGAAGCGGACCAGAAGTTTCATGTCACTTTCGGATATTGCCTTATGGTCATACTTGTTATCCACCAGTATGGCCCCCTGCACGTTATCCTTGGCGATCAGGGGGATCAGGGCGAAATGGTCGCAACCAACCACCTGATACAGCTCCCGGTCAGAGTCCTTAATGTCGCCCATACCTCTAACCAGGATCGCTTTTTTGTCCAGCACCACGGAGCGCACGATGTCCCCGGCGCCATGCCCGGTCACCGGCAGCCGTACAGAGCGTGCTCTTTCATCAAAGCTGGAGATGGGGGCGCCTTCCGGCTTCCGTTCCAGAAGCCAGCTCACCAGCTCCTCGTTGGGGCGGCTGTCAGGCTGGCTCCAAATCCTTCCGGCGTCCTCCGCTGAGTCTGGCCCCATGCCTATCATTCCCTGCAAAAGCCCGGTGCTCTCGTTGATCAGAAACAAAATGGCCCTGTTGAAACCAAGCCCGGCGCCCACCGTGACACAGGAAAGAATCACCCGCAGGAGGTCATCCAGGCTGATGGCCCGTTGCATGGCCATTGACAGTTGAAACAGGATAGACAACTCACGCATGTTGTTGCGGTTCTCCACCAGGGCGTCTTCCAGCATCCTGTGAGTTCGCGCGCGGACCAGAGCCTGGGTGGTGGTTTGAGCCAGATCCTTGAACGCCTTTATCTCCTCGCCGGTAAATGCGGTGTAATACCCTTCCTTGGGGGTCTTGCGGTCCGCCATCACCGCCACGCCGATCGATTTGTTTTCAAACACCATCGGCGCCAGCGTCAAGGAGGTCCGGGCCGAGGCGGATAGCCCCTTAAACTCTTCGTTAGTGAAGACATCGGCGATATTGATCAACTCCCTGGTTTTCAACGCCTTTTCCACTGCCAGGTAGATAATGCCCGGCGAGTCTATGCCCTGCCCAGCCAGGCTCTTCACCACGGGCCTGCCCTCTTCCACCAACCATATAGAGCAGGCTCTGGCCCCGATCAGGTTTCGGACACAATCGCCGGTGTAGGAGAGGATGAGGTCGGGATTGTTAGTGGCGTTGATCAGCCGGGCGGTATTGTTGAGTTCAGACAGCGCCTGCGCCTTCTCCACCTGGCGCTCGAAATCCCTGGCGGTGCGGATGGCCCCAGCCACTTTCCCAGCCGCCTTCTCCAGGGTGAGGGCGTCCTCGTCCGCATTCATTCCACCGTGATGGCGCTGGATATAGAGAACACCGATAAAATCCCCATCTTCGTCTATTATCGGCGCGGCAGCCAGGCTGGCGGCCCGGTTTTCCCCCGCCTCCGGCACAAAGTAAAAGTCGGGATCGTCACCAGCCACCGCCAGGGCCACGGGACGACGCTCCCTAGCCACTCTCCAGCAGACTCCGCGGTCCTTCGGCAGGCGAACAGCGTTCACCGCCGTCTGGGTCAGCCCCTGAGCGGATTTGAGAGAGAGAATCTGCCCCTGCTCATCCATCATCAACAGGGCGCAGACATCGGCGCACATGTCGTCCCGGGTCTTGCGGGTCACCTGGTCGAGCATGGTGTCAAGATCAAGTCGCTTTCGCGATATCTTGCCGATCAGAAGTATGTTGTCTTCCTCTGTCATTTACCACTCAAGGCCGCGGCAAGGCGGTATAACTTGTGATACATTTTGGCGGAATGAATCCAGGAGTTGTCCTCCTGCATTCCTAATCCCGCCATTCTATTCCATTTTTCCCTATTCGTTAAGTAAAACTCCATAGCTTCCATAGCCTTGGAAAGAAGCGCGGATTCGGAGTATTTCTCGAACTTGAATCCATTCCCCTCCCCCGTGGCCTGGTCGTACTGACGCACGGTGTCGTTGAGCCCTCCCGTGGCCCGCACCAGCGGCGCCGTGCCGTATGCCAGGGCGTACATCTGGGTCAGCCCGCACGGCTCGTAGCGGGAGGGAACCAAAAATATATCCGCGCCCGCCTGAATACGATGGGAGAACCTTTCGTCATAACCTATGGTCACAGAAGCGCGCCCCCCGCTGGAGGAGGCGATTTTCAGAAACCGCCGCTCCAGCTCCTTCTCCCCGGAGCCGAGCATAACGAATCGCCCACCTTTGGCCAGGATGGATTCCAGACAACCTGCCAAAAGCTCCATTCCCTTCCCGTCCGCCAGTCGGCTCACCACCGCCAGCAGCGGTCCCTCGCCGGGCGCCAGTTTCAGCTCCTGGCAAAGCGCCGCCTTACATTCCGCTTTTCCCCTCATGTCCTTGTAGTTGAACCGGCTGGGGATCAGCTTATCCGTAGCGGGATTCCATTCCGCCGTATCGATGCCGTTGAGTACGCCATGGACCCGGTCCTCCCGATAGCGAAGCAATCCATCCAGGCCGAATCCACCATCCGGCTCTAAAATTTCCTTGGCGTAAGTGGGGGAGACAGTGGTGATTATATCCGCGTAAACCAACCCCGCCTTGAGCAGGTTTATTTGACCATAGCTTTCCAGGCCGCCAGGATTAAAATGGTCCCAACTGATCCCCAGCAGATGCCATTGGCTGGGATGGAATCGCCCTTGATACCCCATGTTATGGATGGTGATCAGGCTGCCGGTCTTCGCAAAAAAGGGTACACCCGCGTATATGGTCTTCAGGTAGGCGGGGATCAAGCCGGTCTGCCAGTCGTTGCAGTGGATTATCTCCGGGGGCCGACCCGAGGTCATGAGAATTTCCAACACAGCTCTGGAGAAAAAGGCGAAACGCTCCAGGTTATCCGGATAGTCATGCCCCGCCGGGTCCAGATACACCCCCTCCCGCCCGAAATACTGCTCCTGCTCTATGAACCACACCTCCAGCCCACCGGAGGGACGAATCACGCGGGCCGAGCCTTCCATGATCCTGGCGGAAACCGGGACGCTGAACTTTACACCCCGGGCGGGGATCTTGAATTTTTTCCGGTCAATTGATTTATAAAGCGGGATGAAAAGCCGAACCTTGCTCCCCGCCTGGGCCATGGCCCGGGAGAGCGCTCCTGCCACATCCGCAAGTCCGCCGGTTTTCACCCATGGCCCCGCCTCCGAGGAGACTATAACCACCTCCAGGGGCTTTTCGCTCTTCCCGGATTTAGGGGCTTCCCGGGGTTTGGCCGTTTTCTCTTTTTTACTCATTTCCCATAGCCTTGCGCAGCCTGGCGGCTGCGATTTCCGGCGGCACGGAGTTTATATGAAACCCGGAACCCCACTCGAACCCGGCCGCCCTGGCCATCACCGGTATTATTTCCATATGCCAATGATACGCCTCCTCATGACCAGGGGCGAAAGGGGCCGTATGCAGAACCAGATTATATGGCGGATTGTCGAACATATCCGCCAGCGCGGCCAACAGGTCCACCAGCAACGAAGAGAAGGCCTCTATAAGCTCCGGGGAGGAATCCTCAAATCCGCTCGAATGCCGCATCGGCATAATCATCGTCTCGTATGGAAAACGGGAAGCGTAAGGCGCCAGCGCCGCCAATCCCTCCCTGGCAGTGATCAATCTTTCCCCGCTGTCTCCCTCCATGCGCAGGATGCGGCAATATACGCATCCCCCAGTTTTTATCCTGTGGTTCGCCGCCCCGGCCAGCTCCTCCCCCAATGTGCGGGAGACCACCGGCATGGCGATAAGCTGGCTGTGGGAGTGGGCCAGGGACGCGCCAGACTCCCGCCCGTGATTCTTGAAATATTGGGCGCAGGCCATGGCAGGATCCTTTTTGATTACCTGCAGTCGCGCCTTCAGGGCGTGGTATAGGTCCGCCGCCCGGGTCTTGTCCATGCTGCTCAGGCGCTGGGAATGCTCTGGAGTTTCTATGAACACCTCGTGATAACCCACCCCGTCAATCCGTTGGTACAGCCCATCGCTTTGCGAATTCTCCGAACCGGGTGCGGCCAAGGAGTCCGTAGCCAAAGCGGGGCTGGTGGCGGACAGCGCCGGGAACTTGTTGGGTACCACGCGGAGGGTCCATCCTGGGCCGTTGGGCTGGGCGCCTGGCCGGCGCACAGCGTACAATTCCGGAGGGGTGGCCGCCTCCTGTCCCTCGCAGAAAGGGCAATAAGTGTACGGCTTTTCCGGGGCCACGCTGAAGGGATTCATCGGCCTGGCCGCTCTTTCGCTGCTGATGATCACCCAGCGGTTCAGAACCGGGTCTTTTCGAAGCTCTCTCATGAGTTCTCCCTCTGCATGAATCGTAGATTGACATGTGGACTGTGTCAAACTTAAAAGGGCTGTGGCTCCAGTGGCTTGGAATATGAAGCATGAAGATTTGGTAGCCCCAGGGGGAGTCGAACCCCCGTTTACGCCGTGAGAGGGCGGTGTCCTAGGCCACTAGACGATGGGGCCACTGGCCGAGCCATTATTCATGACGCGAAACGAAGACAGATTCTATACCAGAATAGCCCGTCGAATCATCAAAAAAAAGCTGATACACCCTCTACCCCGGCCGGGCGCATCCACGGCGCAGGGTTCAGAGCAAAAACAGCACCGAGAGAAACGCAGTACTCGTCATGACCAAGGCGTATGGCAGGGCAAGAACAATCATTTTCATGTAAGAGAGCCGAATAAGCTGGGACAGGGCGGAAGTGAGCAGGAACAGGAAAGCCGCCTGGCCGTTTGGGGTGGCCACGGATGGCAGGTTCGTCCCTGTGTTGATGGTCACGGCCACCAGTTCCAGCTGCTCGCGGGATATCAGCCCCTCCTTGTGCGCGGCCATCGCCTCTGTGATGTATATGGTGGCCACGAAGACATTGTCGCTGACGATGGACAATATCCCCGAAGCCAGGAAAAAGGCGGAAAGCTGGGATGTCCCCTCCTTGGTCATGGTCCACTCGATGACGGGGGCGAATAGATGGCTCTGGTGGATCACAGCCACGATGGCGAAGAATACGGTGAGCAGGCAGGTAAAAGGAAGCGCCTCGGAAAAAGCTGAGCCTATGGAATGCTCGTCATTTACTCCGTTGAGCGAGGTGAGCAATATGATCACCGCCAGACCGATAAGCCCCACCTCCGCGATGTGGAAAGCCAGCGCCAGTATAAGGAAAACTCCGCCGAGCGCCTGGGTCACGAGCTTGGCCCGGCTATTGTCGTCCTGCTTGGCGGCTTCTTTTTCCGAGTAGTCGCGAAGTACATCGCGGACGCCGTCTGGCAGTTGGTATCCATAACCGAGGATTTTAAACTTTTCCACCAAGACGCAGGTGAGAAGCCCCATAAAAAGTGTGGGTATGGTGATAGGCGTCATCACCCAGAAGAACTCGCCGAAGTTCCAATCCATTTTCGAGGCGATCAACAAGTTTTGAGGCTCCCCCACCAAGGTGCAGGCGCCTCCCAGAGCGGTGCCCACGGCGGCGTGCATCATGATGTTTCGCAGAAATCCGCGGAAAGTCTCCAAATCCTCGTGAAACCGCTTTTCAAAAGCCTCCTTTTCCGCCGGGTTCTCTCCGAGTTGCCTTATCCTGGTGGAAGCGAAGTTCGTGAACACGGAATAGAATCCGGTGGCGGCGGTGATCACCACGGCGGTGACGGTGAGGGCATCCAGAAATGCGGAGAGGAACCCACCGGCGAAGCAGAAGAGAAACGAGAGCCATATCTTTGAGTGAACCCGCACCAGCAGGTTGGAGAATATATACAGCAAAAGGTCGCGCATGAAGTATATGGAGGCGACCATGAACATCAGCAGCAGGATAACGGGGAAGTTCACCACCATCTCCTCGAAGACGTTCTCCGGGGTGGCCATGCCCAGGGCCACGGCTTCTATCGCCAGCAGACCACCCGGCAGCAACGGATAGCAGGAGAGGGCCATGGCCAAGGTGAAAATAAACTCCAGCACCAGCACCCACCCGGCGATAAACGGCCCGGTGGTGAACAGCAGGATCGGGTTTACCACCAGAAAAGTTATAACCAGGGCCTTATACCACCTGGGGGTGTGCCCCATGAAATTATCAAAATAAGCTGACGTCATCCGGTTACCTATAAAGGATTATGTCGAAAAAAAAACGTGCCACCCTATTCAGCGGTGATCCACAGACCTAACATGTTACCCAAGGCGCCCGCCCATGGCAACATTATCCGGCCAATGCCTATCACAGAAAGAACCGCAGGGAGAGGTAAGCCGTCAGCGACATTACAACAGTGTAGGGGAGCGCCAGAATCAGCATCCGCACATAGGAGAGCCGAATAAACTGGGACAGGGCGGAGGTGAGCAGGAATAGAAACGCCGCTTGTCCATTGGGAGTGGCCACGCTTGGGATATTGGTGCCGGTGTTGATGGCCACCGCCACCAATTCCAGCTGCCCCCTGGTCAGGAGCCCTTCTTCATGGGCCTGAAAAGCCTCCGTGATATATATGGTGGCCACGAAGACATTGTCGCTGACCGCCGAGAGTATGCCTGATGCCAGGAAGAACGCCTCCAGTTGCGCGCTCCCCTGCTTGGCCAGGGTCCAGTGGACGATGGGGGCGAACAATCCCTGATGGTGGATCACCGCCACGATGGAGAAGAACACCGTCAGAAGGCATGTGAAGGGTAGCGCCTCGGAGAAAGCCCGGCCTATGGAATGCTCGTCGTTGATGCCATTTAGTGATGTGAGCAGGATGATGACCGCCAATCCGATGAGCCCCACCTCGGCGATGTGGAAGGCCAAGGCAAATATCAAAAACACTCCGCCGAGCGCCTGGACTATCAGCTTGGCCCGGCTTCCCGCGTCCTGTTTGTCGTTTTCCGTTTCAGCGTATTCGCGCAGCACTTCCCGCACCCCCTCCGGCAGCTGGTATCCATAGCCTAGTATCTTGAGCTTTTCCACCAACAGGCAGGTGAGCAGACCAGCCACCAGTGTGGGGATGGTTATGGGGGTCATCCGCCAGAAGAACTCGCCGAAATGCCAATGCATCTTTGCGCCGATCAGCAGGTTCTGAGGCTCCCCCACCAGGGTGCACACCCCGCCCAAGGCGGTACCCACGGCGGCGTGCATCATGATATTGCGCAAAAAGCCGCGGAAGTTCTCCAGGTCCAGGTGATATTGATTTTCAAACGCCTCCTTTTCCGGCTGGCTGTCCCGCAGCTTTTCTATCATGCCGGAGGCGAATTTTGTGTATACGGAATAGAACCCGGTGGCGGCTGTGATCACTACCGCCGTGACGGTGAGCGCGTCCAGGAAGGCGGAGAGGAACCCCCCGGCGAAACAAAACATGAAAGAGAGCCATATCTTGGAGTGGACCCGCACCAGCAGGTTGGAAAATATATACAGCAAGAGGTCGCGCATGAAATAAATGGAGGCGACCATGAACATCAGTAGCAGGATAACGGGGAAGTTCACCACCATCTCCTCGAACACGTTCTCCGGGGTGGCCATCCCCATGGTTACCGCCTCCAACGCCAGCAGGCCGCCGGGCAACAGGGGATAGCAGGAGAGGGCCATGGCCAGGGTAAAGATAAACTCCATCACCAGCGCCCACCCGGCGATGAACGAACCGGCCGTGGCCAGCAGTATCGGGTTTATGGCCAGGAACAACACAACTATGGCCTTGTACCACTTGGGGCTGTGGCCCATGAAATTGCCGAATATCGCGGAGAACATAAGGTATCCCGAATAATATTTGTCTGCCAAGGATACGGACCGCCGGGATTTTCGGCCATCCGCCTGTTACAATGCATTGCCCGCCGGACCCTCAAGACGCCGCGCGGAGAGCGACATATTATCACCGTTTTGAGCTGGAAAGGCAAAGGTATGGATACAAAATTCGTATTGGTGACAGGCAGCTCCAGCGGTATCGGCTTTTGCGCCGCCAAGACCCTGCATCAGCGTGGATACCAGGTTATAGCTACCGCCCGGAAGGATGAGGATATCCGGATGTTGAAGGCCCTGGGGATTTGCGCGATCAGGCTGGAGCTGGGGGAGAGCGAATCGGTGAAAGCCGCGGCGGAGGAAGCGCTGACCATAAGTGGGGGCGCGCTCTTCGGCCTTGTGAACAATGCCGCTTTCGGCATGCCGGGCGCCGTGGAAGATCTTACCCGAGACGCCATCCGAGAGCAGTTCGAGGTGAACCTTTTCGGAACCATGGAGCTGACAAACCTCTTGATCCCTTCCATGAGGGCATTGGGGCGCGGGAGGATAATTATGATAAGCTCCATCCTGGGATTTATGTCGGTCAAATATCAGGGCGCCTACAACGCCAGCAAGCACGCCATGGAGGGGCTGACGGACACCATACGAATGGAGCTGGCCGAATCGGGGATTCATGTAAGCCTCATAGAACCGGGCCCGATAAGAAGCCGCTTTCAGCAGAACGCCTTGGGGCATTTCAATAAGCATGTGGACGAGGCTAGATCGCCTCACAGCGCGAATTACCAGAAGATGGCCCGCTCCATCGCGGAAGGAAGGGAGGCGCCTTTCACCGGTGATCCGGAGGACGTGGTGGTGAAAATAGTCCACGCGCTGGAGAGCGCCCGTCCGAAGATCCGATACCTGGTAACACCCCTGGCCCACTTGCTCAGCGCCGCAAAACGTATTCTTCCCGCTTTCATGTTGGACCGGTTACTGCGGAGGAAGGGATAGCGCCGCCAAAGTCATGCCTTTGCGGTTCACAGCGCCGCCGCCTGCAATGCCTCCATAGGGGCATAATAAGGTGGTAATCCGGTTCTCCCCCTTTTTGTGCTACCTTATCGGGATGGAAAAAAGAAAGCTTGGGCAGAGTGGTATGTATGTGAGCGCCATCGGGCTGGGCACATGGGGCATTGGCGGCCCCCCCTTCTGGAGCCAGAGGGAGGAGACTACCTCCGTGGCCACAATCCAAAGAGCAGTGGACCTGGGGGTGAACCTGATAGACACCGCCCCGGCGTATGGATTCGGGCTGTCGGAGGAACTGGTGGGCAGAGCCATCGCCACCAGGCGTGATGAGGTGGTGATCGCCACAAAATGCGGCTTGCGGTGGAAGGGCGCCTCGCTTAAGGATATCTACAAGGATCTCTCCCCAGGCTCCATCTGCCAGGAGGTTGAGGATTCCCTGCGGCGATTGAAGACCGACAGGATCGACCTGTACCAGGTCCATTGGCCAGACCAAAAGACTCCGGTGGAGAGTTTTATGACATCGCTGGCGCTGTTGAAGGCCCAGGGAAAGATACTGAACATAGGTGTGAGTAATTTCGACACTGCCATGGCGCAAAAAGCGGCGCAGTACGCGCCGGTGGTTTCTATCCAGCCGAAATACAATCTGCTGGAGCGGGAGATAGAATCCAACCTGCTCCCCTACTGCCAACAGAACCAGGTGAGCGCCCTTGTCTACAGCCCGCTCGCCTCCGGGATGCTGACGGGTAAATACTCCGCAGACACCTTGCTGACCGATTGGCGCGGCAAGGGAAACATGGGTATATTCAACAAGGATATTTTCCCGGCGGCCATGGCGAAAGTGGAGAAGCTGAAACGATTCGCGGAGGAGAGGAATACCCCCCTGGCTCATCTGGCGTTGCGATGGGTGTTAAGCAGGCCAGGGGTGACCTGCGCGCTGGTTGGGTGCAACTCCCCGGAGCAGGTGGAGCAGAATGTGGCCGCGATGGAGATGAGTTTTTCGCCGGGAGAGATGGAGTCCCTGACGGCGCTGGTCTCGTAGAATACCGGAATCTTCTTGACTTTTATCCCACTCGTAGCTTATTGTTTTGAATAGACGTTTCGAAATATCCGGCAAGTTCAACGCCGGAGCGCCGTGGCTTGAAATGTAACACCTGTTTCAGGATTAACCGAAAGCCCATCCATATGATTGAATGGAGAACCGAGTATAGCGCGGGTATCGACCGCCTGGACGAACTCAATCGGAAGTACATTCGCGCCGCCAATCGTGTTTACGAGGGCCTGAAAGACACCCATCAAAAGGATTTGCTGATCGAGGCTCTGGACGAAGTGCTGGAGTACATCTCTCTCTGTTTCCCGGAGGAGGAGAGGATGATGCGCATTGATGGATATCCCTGGTATGAGTCACACAAGGATGAGCACCGCAAGTTCCTGGAAGATATCATCGATTTTCAGGTGGGCCTGATCGCCGGCAAACAGGTGTCCGCGCTGAAGATCGGCGCCGTTTTATACAATTGGCTCACAGACCATATCTGTGGGCTGGACAAGCGTTACCCCATTTTCCTATTCGTCCGTTCCGCCGCTTGAGGCAGAATTAACTGTCTGCTTTATTTACTGGAGAAACACCTTGGATATGGACTGGTTTAACGAGTATTCCGTAAACGTGGCGGAGCTGAACGGGCAACACGTAAAGATATTCGCGTTGATCGGACGTCTTCGACGGGGATTGGATGAAAAACAGGAGCGTCAGGCTATTGAGGAGGTCCTGGATAATCTGCTGGATTACACGCAGGTCCATTTTGCCAGGGAAGAACAACTGATGCGGGAGAACGATTATCCGGATATGGAGAAACATATCGCCGAGCACGCATGGCTGCAGGCGGAAGTGCGGGATAGACGTAAGAATTTCCTGCTGGGCGCCGAAGCGAAAGCAACAGAACTAGGCGCTTTTTTATACCACTGGCTGAGGGACCATATCGCAGTTACGGACAAAAACTACGGCCCATTTTTAAACAGCAAGGGGGTAGAGTAACACCAGTTCGCTGCTTTCCGGTGGGC
>JAOUMU010000078.1 GCA_029881335.1 Nitrospinota bacterium
CGCCATTTCCACTTCGATGGTCTGATTCAGCGTCGCCATGATCCCTTTGCCGATCAGCTTGCTGATAATCACGTTGACGCTCTGCCTGGTCTTCTCCGCGAATTCTTTCACGGTGGTGGCCTCGTCTATGATTATTTTCTTTGCCTCGACTGCGGCGATTTCCCGCGCCTCCTCCTCGATAAGCCTTTTCAGCTCCCTCTCTTCGGCCTCGGCGGCTCTTTTGCGTTCCATCTCCTCACGGCTGAGCTTAGGCTCCCTCTCCCGTTTGGACTTGATCCTGCCCTTCCCTTTTTGTTGATCCCCGGGCCATCTCTTCTTATCGATGTCCTTTTTCCATTTGGGGGCTCCACCAGCGCCACCGCGCTTCTCCATTTTCTTTCCGGGAGCGTCTGGAGCCGCCGCGGGGCTTCCCCGGTCCGGCTTGTAAGGCGATGGCCTGTCGCCAGAAAAAGTTCTGGGTGGAAAAGGTTTTCTATCAGCAACCGGTCGATCTGTTCTATCACCCGGCGCAGAGGTGGAGGGTTTGGCGCCCGTGGGCCGCCCTGAACGGCCAGGTGTGGGCCCCGTCCGTGGGGGGAGTTTGATATATTCGCCGGAGGGCCCTGGTGGAATTACCGGTAAGCGCTTGATGGTTAAGGCGCCTCGGGCCGGTGGCTCGGCAGACTGCTTTATCTTCGGCTCCTCCAATGGAGCTTTCTCCACCTCCGGGCTCTCCACCACGCTTGCTGGTTCAGGGTGGGGCTCTGCAGCCTTGGGAGCTTTTGGAGGCGCTTCTTCGGCGGTTGGTTGTGGAGTCTTGGCTTTAACTTCCGGCGCTTTCGCCTCTGGCTTGACGGGCTTCTTTTTTGGCGGCTTGCCAAGATTCTGCAGCTTCACCTGACGGCGAAGCCTATCGGCCAAATGAAACTCAATTGAGCTGGAGTGGCTTTTGACAGGGTACCCCATGCCGGCTAGCATGTCGATCAAGACCTTGTTTTTCACAAAGAGTTCCCTGCTCAGCTCATATACTCGAATTCCTGACAATTCATTCTCCCTAGGCGTAAGGCCGGATGCGGCCACAAAAACTTAAACAATCAATGGTAACACTTGATGGGCCATATTCAAACATGATTAGCGTATCGGCGAAAAGAGGGCCACGGATTATCCACGAGTGAAACAGACCAGGTTTATAAATCTTGAGTGAAAAGCTCGGGGCTGAGCATCCATCTCAAGGTCCAATCGCTCCGATTCCTCTTCTGGAGACACACCACCGTGCAAGTATGGAACTCGACCAGGCCGGAGGCGCTGGAGCCTGCGAGGATTAGGTCTACCAGCCTCCCCATGAAGGGAAGGTGCCCCACCAGAAGGATATCCTCGCTAAACCGCATTATCTGTTCCAGTGCGGGCTCGGGATCGTCCATCGGGTTCAGCCCTTTCATGGCTTCAATATTGGCTCCTCCACCCATGGCTTTAGCAAAGATCTCCGAGGTCTGCCTGGCTCTTGCCTTGTTACTGTGACGAATCTGGCCGAACCGGATCACGCCCCTGGCCAGGAACATTGCCACTGCCTCCACTTCCTTGCGTCCTTCCTCGCTTAGAGGCGAGTCGGGGTTGATATGTTTCGGTACAGCCTCGCCATGCCTTGCCAAATATAGTTTCATGCCGCTCCTTCTTTTGGGGCGTATGATATACCAAAATACCTGGCGAAAAAACATTTATTCTATTCGTAATATCCCAGGCGCCCGATAAATTTCTATCCAATGGCCACATGAAAAAGCATGACCTGAAACGATGCGGACTTAATTTGGGAATCCAATCCCGGATTGTATGTTAACATTTACTTTTTATGGTTATAGTCAGCTGATTGTATGAACGAAAAAGAGGGGGTCCGGACAACAGCCCTTGTCATCGACGACGATCCGGAGATGGTTCTCATTCTCGGGCATTCCCTATTAACCCATGGGTTTGAAGTGCTCACGGCCGGGTCCGCCGAGGAGGCGTTAAGCGCTGTGGCGGAGGCGCCGATAGATATGATAATCCTGGACTTGATTCTGCCTGGCATGTCTGGGATCGACTTTTTGAAAAGATTAAAAAGCAATCCTGCGTGGCGCTCCATCCCGGTGATTATCGCCACCGCCAGGGAGAGCGCCGAGGATGTGGAGCTGGGTCTGGCCGAAGGCGCAGAGGATTATATAAGGAAGCCTTTCAGCAATATCGAGCTTTTGGCCAGGATCAACGCCACACTTCGCGAGAAAAAGCTGCGGAACAGGCTGGAAAACTCCAACAGCGAGCTTTTGCGTCTTTGCCAGATGAAGGACGAATTTTTATCCATGGTCTCTCACGATATCCGCACACCTTTAAACTCTATTGTTGGATTCGCCGATTTTCTGCTGGAGGCAAAGATGGGGGATCTGAACGAAAAGCAGGCTCGGATGGTGGACGTGATCAAAAAGTCAGCCAAAGCGCAGCTTTCGCTGGTGGAAAATCTTCTGGAAGTGGCGCGGCTGAATTCGGGCAGGGTGGTGCTCAGACTGCGCCCTGCGGACCTGGCGGGCATCGCCCAGGAATGCTATGACGGGACCGCGCCCACAGCCAGGAAAAAGAATATAGACTTTATCTTCACCGCCAGGGACGGGATAGTGCCGGTGATGGTGGATGACCAACGCATCTGCCAGGTGGCCAATAACCTGATCTCCAATGCGCTGAAGTTCACACCCAGGGGCGGACGGGTGGAGGTGGATGTGTTCCGGGAGCCGAAGGGTGGCGTGCTCTGCATCCGGGACACGGGCCCTGGCATCCCAGAGGAGGAGCGGATGAAGCTTTTCAGCAGGTTTGAGCAAACCCGGATCAAAGCCACCGCCGGTGAAAGCGGGTTCGGCCTGGGGCTTGCCATAGTGAAAAACATTGTGGATATGCACAATGGTCGGGTGTGGGTAGAGAGCAGGTCGGGCGAGGGTTCCGAGTTTTTCGTTCAGCTTCCGCTCAAAGAAATAGTCTCCCCCAACTGATATAATGATATCGTCTAACCAGGGGGCATGCGCCTCCGTCAACCCGATCGACACAAGAGTATGATGGCTGACAACAATCCCCAGATTCTGGTGGTGGACGACGAGGAGGACAACCTGATGGTCCTCAAGGGGCGGCTGGGCCGCCGGGGCTTTGAGGTGAAGTGCGCCCAAAGCGGCCCGGAGGCGATCAAGCTTCTGGAGAGCTTCACTCCGGATCTTGTGCTGCTGGATATGATGATGCCCGGAATGGACGGCATAGAGGCCCTGAAACGAATGAAGGGTATCCATTCTGGCCAGTTTTTCCCTGTAATACTTCTCACCGCCAAGGATGATAAGGAATCCCGGATAGCCGGGCTGGAGGCCGGCGCGGATGATTATATCGGCAAGCCTTTTGATATCGACGAGCTGAACGCCCGGATAAACGCCATGCTCCGGATCAAGACTCTTTCCCGGGCGCTGGAGGACACGGAATGGGAGGTGCGGCGGCTGACCACGGAGCTGAAGGGCCAGTATAAATTCGCCAACATCATCGGCTCCACAGAGGCGATGCGGGAGGTATTCGAAAAAATGCGGGGCGCCGCCACCATCACAAGCCCGGTGGTGATCACCGGCGAATCTGGCACCGGCAAGGAGCTTATCGCCCGGGGTATCCATTACTCCAGCGCCCTGGCGGAAAAGCCCTTCGTCCCCGTGAATTGCGCCGCCCTGCCGGCGGAGCTGATCGAAAGCGAATTGTTCGGCCACAAGAGGGGCGCGTTTACCGGCGCCGTGTCAGATTCACCGGGGCTGTTCCGCAAGGCTCATGGCGGCTCCATATTTCTGGACGAAATCGGGGACCTGCCCAAGGACGCCCAGGCCAAGCTTCTGAGGGTTTTGCAGGAGGGCTCCGTGCGCCCCGTGGGCGGTACCGAGGAACTGAAGGTGAATGTGCGACTGCTGGCGGCCACCAACGTGGACCTGGAGGAAAGAGTGGAGGATGGCCTTTTCCGCGAGGATCTTTACTATAGGATAACTGTGCTCTCCATAGAGGCGCCCCCGTTGCGCCGCCGAAAGCCGGATATCCCCCTGCTGGTGAAATACTTCATTGGCCAGATGAACGAAAAGTTTAACCGCTCGGTGAAGGGAGTGGAGGAAGCGGCCATGCAAGCGCTGACCGAATATGACTGGCCCGGCAACGTGCGGGAACTGCAGAACGTCATCGAGGGGTGCTTTGTGTATGGTGACATGGAATGGGTGTCGGAGCGGCACATCACCTTGCGCAAGCCCTCCCGCAGGAAGGCGGAGGAGGAGGGGCCTGGCGCCGTGGCGCAGGGGGACGATGGCGAATTTAAGACTCTGGAGGAGATGGAAAAGGCGCATATCGAAAGGGCTCTTTCCCTCTCCGACAACAACAAGGCCAAGGCGGCCCGGCTGTTGGGAATGCATCGCTCCCGGCTGTACAAGAAGCTGGAAGCGTACGACCTGGGTCGTTAGCCAGCCACAAGGATCGGTCTGACGGGCCGGGTGGGTTCGAAGGGAAGAAACAGTGTGAATGTAGAGCCTTTCCCTTTTTCGCTTTCCACTTTTATCCATCCTCCATGCAGCTCGGCCAGGCGTCTGGCCAGGTTCAGCCCCAGGCCGGTGCCGGAATAACTGCGGGTATTTGCTCCCTCGGCCTGGCGGAACCTGTCGAATATTATCGCCTGATCCGCCGGCGACATGCCTATGCCTGTGTCGACGACTCTGACCATGGCGCCACCACCGTCACCGGAGCGGAGTATCTCCACGATCACACTTCCCTTGTCTGTGAATTTTATGGCGTTGGACAAGAGGTTGATGGTTATCTGGAGCACTTTATGCTCGTCCATCAGGAATTCCGGCGGCTCGTCAAGTACCTTGTAGCCTATCTCCAGGTTCTTGTGTCTGGCCAGCGATGAAACCGTGGCCACGGCGTCGGCCACCACTTCTCTCAGGTCGCTCTTCTCCAGGAAAAGATCCATGTGACCCGCCTCTATTTTTGCCAGGTCCAGCAGGTCGTTGATCATCACCAGCAACCTGCGGGAGTTGAGCAGAGACCTGTTGAGCATGTCCCTGGCGTGGCCGGACCATTTTTCGTCCACGCCCAACTGGCCCCAATCCTCCAGGATCATCTCGGCAAAATTGATGATAGAGTTCAGCGGCGTGCGAAGCTCGTGGGAGACCGACGCCAGAAAGTCGGACTTCAGCCGGTCCGCCTCCCGTAGCTCGGAGTTGGCCACTTTCAGCTCTTCCGTGGTCCGCCCCAGGGCTTCACTCTTCTCCTTGAGGGCAGTCATCATTTCGTTGAAGGCTATCGCCAGTTCGCCCATTTCGTCATGAGCGCGCACCTCCGCGGCCACATCCAGGTTCCCGTCCGCAATCCGCCTGGTGGCGCCGATCAGTCTCGACAGAGGCACGGTGATGGTCCTGATGATCAGTGGCAACAGGATGGCGGAGGAGACCAGCAACGCAAACAGGACCAGGGAATTCTCCTTTACCAGCATGGAGGTGAGAGTGACGGATCGCTCCAGCAACTTTGCGAACTCGCCATAGCTGCGGTTTGCGATATTGTCCACGCTGTATTTCAGGCCGGGGAGAGTCTGCTTCACGAATTCGGCGTGGGTATTTATCTCCCTGTTGTAAACGTCGCCGCGGATCAGGATAACGGCGGCGGCCCTGGCGCTGCGGAAATATCTGTCAAATCTGTCGCGGACATTGACATACTCCCCTCTGTGGACCGAATCCAGGGCGGAAAGCCTGGTCAACGCGGACCTGAAAACCTCCGATCTGGCGTCGCACTGGTCCAAAAGCTCCATATCCTGCTCCTGGACGGCGGCGTTGAAATCGGTCTCGATGGCGACCATGGCCTGGCGCAAAGCGTCCGCCTGACGCACCAGCTCCACCTTGGACGGGTCCAGGTACTCGCCCACCTGCCTCGAAGCGCTAAAGGTGGTGGCCCAGATGGCCACAAAAGAGATTAAATAGAGCGCCAGGACCCCATATAGCTTTGTTTTTATTGATATTGTCTTCATGGCGGGAATACCTGTCTGGCGCGGCGTTTATGGGCCGTGTTCGGTTATGATTTCCATTCTTTTGATCTTCCCCGGGGTGAAGTCTTTTTTGCGGATATAGCCTATAGCTTCCACATTATCCGATACATAGTTAAGGACATCACCGCTTTTACCGAAGACCAGTGGCGGCTGACCCCGGCCGGAGAAGATGGCCCTGATCCAGTAGCTTTTCAGGGAAGGGAGGCTCTTGTCCAGGTACTCCACGCTGAAGATCGCCCTGGCGGATTTGTCTTCATTGATGTTTTCCTCGATCAGGTCTATCATCTTGATCGGTTTGCCCCATTCCCAGAACCCTCGCTTGCCCAGATATATCTTTTCCAACTCCCCGGCGGATAGCTGTTTGACCGGATTTGCGATGTTCACTATCACCACCAGCGCGCTGTTTGGCTGCGGTTCCTCGGCAAGGGCCGACTGTTCTGGCGCCATGGGGGCGATTATTACGGCAAGAAGAAGGGCCAGCGCCCTGATTATTCTCATAACCTAAAACATCAAGGTGACTGCCGCGCGGAATTCACCGAAGTTTCTCGATTCACCTGAGATAATGTCGGTGTTTCTTTTGCCGCGCTGATTTTCGTTCCACTCCACCTTCAAAAACATGGCGTCGGTCACCATTATGTTCAGCCCTCCCAGCGTGACAGTCCAGAAATCATCTGGTGTGGTGTCATTCGGATCTATGACCTGGACACGGGCGTATGGAGTGAATCTGCCGACCCGGACCGAGGCCTGGGCGTACCAGGTGATTTCAGTAACGCTCCCCATCTGCGACCGACCGAATTCACCCGTCAGGTTGGCTCCTTTCCAGGTGAGGCTCAAGTGGCTGGCCACGGCGATATGAGGCACCCGCAACTCCTCCTGGGAAAGGGCCCTGTCCCCCATGAAGCCGGATACTCCGGCCACCAACACCTCGCCGGCGGAGATGAACTGCAGCCTGGCCCCCACAGACTTGTTGGGATTGTCGTCCTGTTCGCTTTCGTTGGTGGTGAACCGGGATTCGCCGTTGCCGACGTACAACACGTATTCCACGTCGTGTCGGCTGGAGAATAGTGAAAGCTCGCCTAAAATAGCCAGGCCCGTGGTCCACTTGGGCGCAATCATATGCCCTCCCTTGAACTCGGCCCGGTAAAAGGTCTCCGGCGGGGACACGGCCAGATATGCGGGGGTGGCGTCGTGTATCTCGCTATATATGCCATATGGGGAAAGCATCTTTCCTCCCCTTATTTTCAACGTGTCGCTGAAGGCATATTCGCCAAATCCATATTCCATAACCACGCTGGCGCTGTCGGCGCTGGGGTGGATGCCGTGCTCGAATTCCACATGAGTTCGCAAGGCGATGTTGGGGGAGACCATGATGTCCGTGAGGATGTTCAGGTGGCGCTGGTCGAAGGCGCCGTTTTTCAGGTTCGGGTCGCTCGGGCCGCTTTTGGAGTACCTGTCACCCGTGGTGATGTTGTAGCCCAGGTCGAAGTATCCGTAAATGTTGATGGCGTCCATCCCTGCGGCACTGGATGAGCCCGCGGATATTAATACAGCCAGGAGAAGAGAATACGCGGTGGTGAAAGAAAATTTGTAGTTGTAGTTTGCGAAAATCTTAATCATTGGTTAGCGCCGGAAAAAGCTCCCGCTGGACGCGGAATATTCAAGTTTGATTATGAAACTGCGTCAGCGGAAAATTAATGTAATTGATAGATATTATCCGATATTGACAAATAAAAGGTTAGCCAATTTTTCAGTGGGAGTCAAAGCGGAAACCCTCCGGAGCTATCCGGGGCCTGACGGAAGAGAGGTTTTTTGTATCATATGGAGGGTGAAGCTCCTGGGTAAACCGAGTTGCGCAAAAAGTCGCAAGCCAGCCCCGGCCAGCCGGCCCCGGCCGGGGATTAACTTAAGTTGCCAAAAGGCTATCCACCCTAATCCTGGTACATCAGCCCTTTGCGGTACTTCTCTCGTACCTTTACATTTGCCGTGGTCAGCTGGGTGGCGAACATGTGGAACTGCTTGGAGAACGGAATGTAAAGTATGAACCCGAACGAGAGCAGCACATGAGCAGACCAGGCCGCGATATAGAAAAGCGCCATCAAGGTTTTGCTCCCGAAGAACACGGCGTTGACTATCACTCCTGCCACATGCCCCACCGGCGACCAGTGGCTGGGAAAATCCTGCATGGCAAGCCGGGTTCCCTCCACCGCGAAGGCGGAGATGGTCACCAGCAGAAGCAATATCATGATGATGGCGTCCTCCAGGTTGCCCACGATACGCTCCGGCGGAAACACAAAGCGCCTCAGCAGGAAAAATGTGACCGAAACCAAAAGCATCAGCCCGGCGATATCCAGCGCGAATGAGAAGACCCGCCATATGTTCCCCTGCAGGATGGCGCCGTAGAAGAAGTCGTAATCCAGCGCCACAGTGGCCGTCCCCAGCACCAGCAGGTAGAACGACCACATGGTGAAATTGAGCGCCCAGCGACGTATCTCGCTTCGCGCCCCCACCCGATAGGCGAACAGGCACTCCGGTGATAGAAGCTTCATAATGGACATATACATGATTTTCAAAGGCGTGGCTCCCACCAGCTCCGGCGCGTCCTCGTCATCCCGGCCGGAGAGCCACACATTTATCTTCATGTAGCTCGCCAGGAGGAACACGGCGATCATCGCCCCGGCGGCAATGTAAAAACCGGTGTGTATGAACCGGGGCAGACCCACGAAAACCTCTCTGCACAGCCCTCCATCGCAATCCGGGGCGTGCCATAGCGACTCCAACATCATCTCGCTCCTTTATAATTTACTCTGTTAAAAGTATCCATTTCAGGCCCGAAAAAGAGCCCGCGTCAATCCGGCTCCACGGTGCATGTCAGGGGAAACCCCTGTGCCCTGGCGGCGCGATGAACCTGCTCCACCTTGAACTCCGCCCTCTCCAGCGGCATCAGCGCTACCCTGCTCAGGCCGGTATGGTGGATCTTCATCGTCAATTCTTCCGCCTTGTCCACACCCAGCCCGAAAGCCCGGACCAGGATCATCACCACGAATTCCATGGTGGTGACAGGATCGTTGTGCATGATCACCCAATACAGGGGAACCAACCGCTCCTCCACCAGCGTATCTTCGAGGCCCTCTATTTTAGAATACGGTTTTTCATCCACGGGCTGTCAAACACTCAAAAGATCAGAATCAAGTTCCCACGGATAAAATATACCACATCCGGCCAGAGGATCGCCCCCCATCCTGAACGAGCCACCGCTCCGGCGCAAATGGGGATTGTCCATTAGATGCCGGACGCCCCCGAGGGGATTCCACCTGTGGATAATTATCCCGAAAAAGCCAGGATCCCATTCCTCACCTTGACATGTGCTTGCGCCTCTTTAATAATTGAATCAACTACCTATGAAGAAGAAGAATAACAAACCAAACTCCAGGCGGGAGGAGCTTACCGAAAGGGAGGCAAGAGTGCTGGCCGCCGTGGCGGAGATCAGCATAAAAAAGGCGGAGCCGGTGGGCGCCGGAACCCTGGCCGGCGGCAAGGGGCTGGACTTGTGCCCCGCTTCCATCCGAAACACTATGGCCAGCCTGGAGCGGGAGGGCTATCTGGTGCAACCCCACGCTTCGGCTGGCAGGGAGCCTACCGACAAAGGCTACGGCTATTACGCCCGGCGCCTGGCGCGGACTCCCAGGCTTCCACGCCAGTGTGTCAAGTTGATCAACGAGGTGGTGGACGACCCGGCCCAGCCGGAGACCGCCACCAGGCTCGACGCTCTCTCCCGGGCTCTTTCCACGATTTCGCGGCAAGTGGGGCTTGCTGGCTTAAACTCCACGGGCTCGGCGCCCATCCGGGAGTATAGCTTCATGCGGCTGGGCGATGACCGCCTGGGAGCGGTGATGGCCACCATGAGCGGAGAACTGCTGCGGGGCGCCGTGAAGCCGGGGTGGGATGTCTCTGGCGGCAAGCCGGAGAGAATGTCCGCCTTTTTCAACGACCGGTTCAGTTATATGACAGTTCCCCAGGCCAGGAGGCTGCTGGACCGACAGACAAAAACAACCACGGGCGCGGATGCGGTTTTTGCGCAGGAGGCCTACCATCTGGCGCTGGCGCTGGAGGAAGGTCTGGCGGTCGGGCATTCCAAAAAGATATATATAGAAGGTGTGGCAAACCTGTACCAACATGTGGATGGGGAGGATGATATCAGGGCCATCATGGCTTTGGGCGCCGCCATGGGCGAAAGCGGAAACCTTACGGCCCTCATAGATGGCCTTGCCAAAGGAGAAGGAGAAACAGTGATGGTCGGATCGCAGTCGATGATCGATGGCTTTTCAGAATGTTCCGTGGTGGCCCACAGCTTTGCCGGGCCCCATGGGCTGGAAGGCGCCATTGGCGTCATCGGAAAGAAAAGGATGGACTATGGATTCGCCATAGCCCTTGTGTCGCTGGCCGCGAGGAGCCTTACAGTCAGCCTGGGCGGGGCGGGGAAGTGGAGTTGATCCGTAATAATCCGCCAGGGGGAGCGGATGAGAAAAAACCCGGTCCGGCAGGCTTCCTGGACGAGCATCACGCAGGCGGTGGCGCGGAAGACATGGGATTCACCGGTCGTGAATTCACCGCCTCATACCAGGCGCCACTGGAGGAAAAAGAGCTTCCCCGCAGGCGTGACGAGGAGTTGGCCAACCTGGAGGATCGAATCAGACTGCTGACAGAGGAGCTGCAAGAGCGCGAAAAGGAGCTGGTGGAAGCCAGGGATATGTCCCTTCGCGCGGTGGCGGAAGCGGATAATTACAAAAAGAGGCTGGAACGCGAACGTGAGGAGCGGCTGCGCAGGGATGAGGCGAACCTGGTGGTTTCCTTCATTCCGGTGCTGGACACCCTGGACAAGGCTCTGGAACAAGCCGCAGGGGACTGGCCGGGAGCGGAAAAGTTTCGTGAAGGAATCGAACTCACAAGACAACAATTTCGTGATATCCTAGCCAGGAAGGGGCTGGAAAGATTCGTCACGGTGGGACAACAGTTCAACCCGGAGACCAGCGAGGCCCTGGCGGTGGAGGACTCTTCCGAATCCGAGGATGGCGTGGTTATCCGCGAGTTCTCCGCCGGCTACATGATGAGAGGCGCCTTGGTCCGCACGGCCAGGGTGATTGTGGCGCGAAACGTATCCGGAAAGGAAAAAGATCCCGGCGATGAAGAAAGCCCCGGTTAAGAACACAGCCTTTCGCAAGCTGGGACTGGACGCAGGCGCCACCACTCAGCAGATACGGCAGGCTTTCCGCGTTTTGGCCAAGAAATACCACCCGGACAGGAACAACCACACATCCCAATCCGCGGAGAAGTTCAAGGACCTGTCCATCGCATACCGGGAAGCGATGACCGCCCACAAGGAAATGACCCGCCAGAAACTGGAGAAGAACGCGGCGGCGGCAGGTTTCAGTTTTAGCGGGCTGTTCCGCCCAGGGGCGGACAAATGCTTCCATCCTCTTGCCACACATGGGAAAAAAGTGGAAGCTGACGTGCCCCTCACTTTTGAGGAGGCCATCCGGGGTGTCAGCGTTGAGCTGAAAATCCAGGCGCTTATGCCATGCCCCAAATGTTTTGGTCAGGGATCTGAAAAGCCTGACGACTTTTTCGGCTGCCCAAAGTGCCAGGGGAGCGGAAGCATCCTGGAAGGGGATGGCAGCTTTTTGAGCCGGGCCGTGTGCCCCAAGTGCCTGGGGGAAGGCCGCGTGCTGAAAAAATGCGGGGGTTGCGGTGGCGAGGGACGCAGTGAAGGGGAAAAACGCTTCATGGCCCATATCCCCGCGGGAGTAGATGACGGCAATACTATCACTATCCCGGGCGAGGGGCATGCCGGCGCCATGGGGGGGCGACCGGGAGACCTTCATATCAACGTGCGGGTGGGAGAGAGCAAAATGTTCCTGCGCAAAGGAAACGATATTTTCCACGAAACCCAGGCGCCTTTCACGATGGCGGTGTTCGGGGGAAAGATAGTCGTCCCCACCCTTGACGGCGACGTGCTGGTCACCATTCCTCCAGGGCTTCGGGCAAACACCCTGCTGCGATTGAATGGCAGAGGTGTCAACGGCAAGGGGAGCCAGTTTCTCCGTCTGGCGCTGGAGGTGCCCACCCAACTGACCGCCAAGGAGAAAAAGATACTGGAGGATTTCGCGCGGACCAAAGGTTATCCAATTCCCGAGCAGCCCAGCCTGGGCGGCTGGGACCGGCTGGGAAGGCTTTTCCGTAGGGGTTGACCGCTCTGGCGAGGCCATCGCCCCGCCTTTTGTTGAATCATTAAAACATTACCCGGGATTGATTACTTATGAGTGAAGATTTTGCGCCTGGCCGGCAGGATGAACCCGCCCAGGCGGTTGGCCATGATACGGCCCCCAAAGCGGCGCCAGAAAAGGGTGTTTTAAACCGCCTCTACTGGTGGATATTAAGCTGGGCGGACACCCCATACGGAGCTCCGGCGCTGTTCATCCTGGCGATGGCGGAGTCCTCCTTTTTTCCCATTCCACCCGATCCCCTGCTGGTGGCTCTGGCCGTGGGCAAGCCCGCGCGATCGCTCTATTACGCCGCGTTGTGCACCGCCGGGTCGGTGATCGGTGGAGTGATCGGATATGGAATCGGCTACTTTTTCATGGAAACCGTCGGGATGAGAATCATAGAGCTGTATGGCCTGACGGAGAGATACGGCGATATCCAGAAACTATATGAGGAGTACAACGCCATAGTTGTGCTGTCGGCCGCTATCACTCCGATACCGTACAAAGTCTTCACTATAGCGGGTGGGGCGTTCCATGTCTCCTTTATCACATTTGTGCTCGCCTCAATAGTGGGCCGGGGTTTTCGTTTCTTTCTGGAAGGTGCGCTTCTGTATTACTACGGCGAGAAGATCCGCGATTTCATAGACAAGTACATGACCTGGCTCAGCTGGATTTTTGGTATCCTGCTGGTGGGCGGGTTTGTGGCGATCAAGTACCTGGCCCATTAACCGGACAGATGAAATGGAACAGCCTGGAGGACTCTACGTGGTGGCCCTTTGGCTGCCCGCTCCGGCAGTGATCCAGGTGGGCGCTTTGGGGAGGATCGAGTTTTTTCATGGGTCATATTTCTATATCGGCTCCGCAGCCCGGGGGCTGGAGAGAAGGCTTGCCCGCCACAAAGCCCTTCGCAGCAAAACGCTTCGCTGGCATATCGACTATCTGCGCCGCAAGTCCCGATGGGAAGGGGCGGCGGCCTTTCCTTCAGATGGAGGCGAATGCCTGCTGGCCAGGAATGTGGCGGCCATAATGGAAGGGGTCGTGGCTTATCCACGGTTCGGCGCCTCGGACTGCCGCTGCGCAGGGCATCTGGTCCACGCCGCCATTTCCCCAGCCAAGGCCCTGGTCCGGCTGCGGACTATGAGCGCGGCGATGACGCCACCGGATGACGGGGTTGTTGTCGACAAATTGATACCTTCGTCAAAGGGAGCCTTAACTCGGTGATAAAAGTCCTGGACCGATATATCCTGAAGGAATTCCTGACCATCTTCGGCGGGGCCATGGCGGTGATGGTGGTGTTCTATGAGATGGTCTCCTTTATCGACATGGCCGGGTATTTTTTCAAATTCGGCGCCACGCTGGATGTGATCTTCAGATACCTCCTCTTTCGCATACCGATGGCCCTG
>JAOUMU010000175.1 GCA_029881335.1 Nitrospinota bacterium
AATCAGGTCCGCGGCGCATTTTCCGTGACTGTCCCCCTGGGCCGATGATTAGATCGCCCAGCGCCACTCTTCGCCGTCTTCTAAGGCTGGGCACGATTGCCTTCGTCTGCCTGTGTCCGATGATCGGCGAAGGTGCTGATGAGACGGCCAAAAAAGAAGAAGCGCCAGCATTCCTGCTGGACAAACCTGGCGGCGGCCTAATATCCTCCGCGGATATATCCGGGAAAGTGGCGCTGCTGAACTTCTGGGCCACATGGTGCGTGCCCTGCGTGCGGGAGATTCCTCACCTTGATACCGCATATAATAAATATCGCGCCCAGGGTTTTCTGATTATTGGGATCAATTACCAGCAGGATGAGAAGAGAGTCCTCCGGTTCATGAAGAAAAGCCCGGTCTCTTTCCCCATGGCGCTGGACCTGGAGGGAGATATTTCCAGATTATTCGGTGTGAACGCCCTTCCCGTGTCGATATTGATAGACCGGGAAGGCTTCATCGCCCACAAACTGGTGGGAACGCTTTCTGAAAAAGTCCTTAAGATCTGGCTGGAGGAGACGCTGGACAAATAAAGGCGGCCGTATGAGGAAGCGCCAGGGCCATCGATTAAGTTGACAATGGATCATTATGTGATCTAAGATGCCACTACGCATATATATTTCAGTATCCATCACGCTTGCCCATTAAATATTTCAGGCGTGGAGGATCGATTTAAAGATTATTTAAATAGGTGAAGTCATGAATAAGCTCGGTTCTTACCCCATTTCAATTTTAGGGACATTTGTCCTTTCCATTTGCGCCTCCTTAATGGTTGCTTGCGGAGATTCGGGAAGCACCGACAACAGTCCTCCTGCAGACACCAACCTTTGTGGCCCGGTTCACGAGATGGCCGGCTTCGCCCTCGGCTGGGAATATGTGGAATGCCCGCAGACAGACACCATGTGGGTGGACCAGAGCAAGACCGACGCCGCCGGCGCCTACCTGGGAGACCGGGAAGTGAGCTGGGGGATGCTCTCCGTCAAGTATCATGGATTGCAAAACGGCAACTTTATTGAAGGCGAGAATTTCGGAGTAATGTTCAAAGCCTTCGGGTATGAATTCTGGAATGGTTTCAAGAAACAAAATGAATGGGGCGAGGCCAATTGGCAAATATGGGCTCACAATAACGGCGTGGACGAGCTTTATTCCAAGCTTATAATCCAGCGTTTCGATGGACAATGTAAAAACTTTTGCGAGAAGGCCGACTATAGCAAGGAAATGCAATTTGAGGACGCCCAGGAGGAAGTGCAGATTGACTGCTCCTGGAACTTCAACGAGCTGGAAGATGGCAAGGTATGGTGTACCATCCAAAAGCTGACATCCGGCCAGGTGCATAATTTCTGGAATGTAATGATGGGTCGGTATACATCCATGGATTATGTCGGTGTGGGGCGGAAGGCCTTTGATGGGCCGTATCCTGGTTTCCCTGGCCAAGTGTCTGACTTTAAGTTTACGATATTCCAGCCATAGCGCTGCTGACAGTTCACCCGGGCCCGCGTCCTCCAGGGATAGCGGGCCTTTTTTTATTCATTGCGTTGTGTCGAGTGTTGCCACCCCCGCCGCGTGGTATCAAGGAATGACACCATTATGGTAAAGTACCTCTTTTATTATGCGATGGAGGGTGATCTGATATATGTCGATCGGGAATTGAATAAGTCTCCTGCATAAACAGAAAGAACTTAAGGTGAGGCCACTGAATAACCGCCGGGAAATGACAGAGATCCAGGCGTCGCCAAAAGCGATGGTGAACGCATTGCTTCTGATAACTGCCGCCTTCCTGGTCACATCCTGCGCGGGCTCCGGAAGCATAGAGGAAATTCCATCCGACAATGTCGGCGAGTGTGGGCCTGTCCACGAAATGGTCGGCTTCACAGTGGATTGGGAATATATCGAGTGCCCCTTGGCCGACACCAAGTGGGTGAACCAGGAGAGGATCGGCTCCGATGGCGCTCTTTTGGGTGATCGGGAAGTGAGCTGGGGGATGTTTTACGTTAAGTACCATGGGTTGTATAACAGGAATTTTATCCCCGGCTACAATTTCGCGGTAATGTTCAAGGCTTGGGGATACAGGTCCTGGGATAATGAAATGCGGCAGGATGTTGAGAAAGAGGTCAACTGGCATATCTGGTCCACCAGGAACGAGAAAAAAGACCTGAACACCAGACTTATTACCCAGCGGTTCGATGGGCAATGCAGCGGCTATTGTGAGCAGGCGTATTCCACAAACGACATACAATTTAGAGATGCCCAGGAACCGGTCCAGTTGGCTTGCGCCTGGAGTCTTGCCGAAGCGGAGACTGAGGGAAAGGTGTGGTGTACAGTGAAGAATCTTTATACCCTGCAGAGTACCGATTTGTGGGGTCCCATGAACGGCCCTTATTTCTCACTCGATTACTTTGCCGTTGGCAAGGAAGCCTTTGAGGGGGGCTATCCTGGCTACCCCGGTCAGGTTTCCGATTTCAGGTTCACCCTTTTTAAGTAATGCCGAACCATGTTGCCAGGCTTTTACTACCAGGGCGTCATTCAAAGGGCCGGCCTGGGGGGAAATGATTCGCCATGCTTGCCGTAACGTGATATAAGACTAAAATAGTCCATTGTCACTCCTTGGAGATGCCCTCTGGAGGGAGAGAAGACCATATAACACCTGTCCAGAATCATTTCGATCGCAATATGCGCCTAATTTCCATATTGCCTCGAATAGCATGGGCCCGGCGATGGAGGAAAAGGATAAACCGGCTGATGAAACAGGAACATTTCGGAATGAAAAAGAGATTGCAGTCTATTTCCTCAAGGGCGTTTCTGACTCTGATGTTTATGGCTGGCGTCGCCATGATGGTATCTTGCTCCGGCTCTGGGGGTGGCGGTGGAACGTCATCGGGGGGAGGTGATTGCGGCCCGGCTCATACGCTGGAGACTTTTTTCCTCGACTGGGAATATATAGAGTGCCCCAGGACCGACACCATAATCGTCGACCAGCAGAAGGTGGGAACCGGCGGCGTTGTTATGGGCGACCGGGAAGTGAGTTGGGGCATGCTCTCTGTGACTTACCACGAGTTGTTGAACGCGAATATCCCATCGGATGCGATTTACGGCATTTTCTTCAAGGCCCACGGGCTGGGCATGGACGAAGCAAACTGGCACTTCATCGCCCACAATGTGGAGAATGACGTGATATCCACCAGGCTCATTCTCCAGCGTTTCGATGGTGTCTGCCTGCCGATATGCGAAGAATCGTTCGCTACTTATGATCTGCAGTTTGATGACGAAAATGAAGCTGTTCAATTCGATTGCGCCTGGAGCGTAAGTGAAATCGTTCCTGATGGGAAAATATGGTGCACGGTGACAAAAATGAACTCGAACCAGACATATGAATACTGGACGGTGATGAAGGGCCTTTTTGTCTCGCTGGATTACGCCGGAGTGGGGAAAAAGTCCTTTCAGGGGGATTATGCCGGATTCCCCGGTCAGGTTTCCGATTTCAAACTGACCATTTTCCAGTAAGCATTACCTTGGCGCCAAGGTTGGTTACCCCGTTTGATAGCTGGCCTCTCTGATGGAGTGTGTGCCGGGCTCCGTGGCCGGTTTTGCATGTCACTACTATGGCCTTTTCGGGTTCACCATGCTATAAATGTCACATT
>JAOUMU010000176.1 GCA_029881335.1 Nitrospinota bacterium
AGTAGCAGGGGTCGTTGAAATAAGCGGTTAAGTATCCCCCGACAATGGTGGCACGGCCACCCCGCGCTGGATGGGGACCTTATCCGGATCAAGTCGCTGTATCAGCGCTCGCATAAGGGTGGCTAAGCGCGCGCCGGTCGATGGTTCGTTGGCGTCCGGGCGTCTATTGTTTTACGCATTGCACCCGAATAACGTCCGCGGAAAGCGATGCCCCCCCATGGAAATAAATCCTGGTCTCAAGCTTTTCCACTGGCTCTGGCGTGGAGAACTCCAGGTGGAAAATGGCCCACTGCCCGGCTTGGCCAAAACGTTTGCCGCCCAGGGTCATCGATGCCAAAGTACTGCGCCCCTCCTCCGCCACCACATCAATGGTGGCCAACGGCCCCTCGATCAGGGCTCCTGCCTTCATTCGAAAGGTGGCCCTCGCTTTATCGCATTCGTGCCGGATATATGGGCCGAACACCAGGGCTCCGGTTTTCGACATGGGATCGTCGACGATCCGCGTTATCCCCGCCAGCGACGAGGAGTCTTCAGCCTCCCCCCCTATTTCCTTAGGCGTCGCAAAGGCGGGAATGATCCATTCGTCTGGCGCGACATAATCCCATCCGGTCATGGTGTAGCCAGTCACCGCCTCCGCCAGGTCAGTGGCCAACAGCTCGGCGCCCGCGGCGTTGGCGTGGAACCCGTCGTCCGTGAAGTACCTCCAGTTCTGCGGATTAGCCCCGCGCATCGGGGAGGGCTGAATAAACATCGCCTTGCCCCGTAAACGCGTGAAAACGGCGGCGTTGAACTTGTCGATGGCCTTCAGTTCCGGGTCCGCCATCATGGCGTAGGGGGGCAGAATGATAATCGGTTTGCCGCCTTCCCGGATCACTTGCTGGACCATCGCTTCCATGTTATCAATGGACTCATCCAGCGGAACGCGGGTCTTCATCCCGGCGGCGCCATATCCGGCATGCTCGGCGAATCCACTTTTGCTATCTTGCCGCGCTTCACGCAGGATCAGACCCACCAGGGTGTATGTGTTGGTGGCTGCTGCCGCCTTGACCAATGGGTTGGCGTTTATCCGCAGCACCCTTATGGTCTCCTCATCGGTAAGTCCCGGAGTGCTCCATATGTCGTTCCACCCCAGGTGGAAAATCACAAAATCAGGCTTGATTTTGTCGAACCATTTCTCGAACAGGATCCTGGCTTGGTAGGTGCTGTGCCCCGGCTGGGAGGTGTTGTATATCCGAGCCTTCACTCCCTTGGCCGCCAGTTTGTGTTCCATCTGAGCCGGCCAGGTGTCTTCATGCCTGGCCAGATCCCATCCAAATCCGTTGGAATCTCCCACCACCATGATCTTCACTGCGGCGCCGACTGCTTCACCAAACTCCCGGCCCCGGAATCCAAGCGAGTTCACCATCTCGTATCCCCCCACTGGGGCGCCACCTGGATTGGGCCGAACGCGGAATATCAACTCTGTATCGGGGATGGTCAGGCCCTTGTCGCGCAGGTTGTATTCCACCGTGGGAGCCACAGGGGCCTTGCCGGAGTCGTCTTGAGTCAGGCCCCGGAAACCGATGATCTTCAATCCCACGAAGGCGGCGGCCTCCATGGCGGCGAGGACGAGCAAAATGGCCATTATCGGGTAAAGTATCTTCTTCTTCATATCTGAAGAAGAATACCTGAAAAAAGCGGCTTTGTCCCCTTGCAGAGGGTGCCCCAGCGACTATGAACTTTTAGAATGCGTCAAAGGTTCCTTTAACAGTGGATAAACCATATAATCCTGTTTTACAGGAGGAAACGGCCTTGATTGAAAAAAGTATGGAGAAGCTGCTAAACAGTCTTTATCAGAAGAAGGTCACGCCCCAGGACGCCATGGAACAACTTAAAACCATGGCGGCGGAGGATATCGGCGTGGCCAGTGTGGATCACCACCGGCACATGCGCCAGGGATTCCCGGAGGTGATATATTGCGCGGGGAAGACTGAAGAGGAGGTGGCGGCCATCGCCCGCGCCATACTAAAGAGGAGCAAGACGTTGCTGGCCACTCGCGCCGATAAAAAGATATACGCCCGTGTTCGAAAGATCCACAAGTCCGCCATCTTCCATCCACGCAGTGGCGCCATCACTGTGGGCGGCGGAAAGGAGAAGACCGGCGAGGTGCTGGTGGTCTCCGCGGGAACATCGGATCTGGCTGTGGCGGAGGAGGTGGTGGTGACGGCGGATATCATGGGCAGCAGGGTGGTGACGGTGTTTGACGTGGGGGTGGCCGGCATCCACAGGTTGTTTGCCCATATGGAAAAGCTGGGCAACGCAAGGGTGATTGTGGTGGTGGCCGGAATGGATGGGGCGTTGGCTTCCGTCGTGGGGGGGCTCACTAGCCGTCCGGTGATCGCCGTCCCCACATCTGTGGGCTATGGCGCCGCCATGGGCGGTTTGTCGGCACTACTGGCGATGCTGAATTCCTGCGCTTCCGGCGTTGGGGTGATGAATATAGACAACGGTTTCGGCGCAGGCGCCTTGGCGCACAAAATAAACACACTGCCGGAGAAAATACTGAAATGACGCTGGCTTATCTTGAGGCATGCTCCGGTGTGAGCGGGGACATGACCCTGGGCGCCATGGTGGACGCGGGATTGCCGCTGGAAAAGCTGAAGGCGGAGCTGGCAAAGCTGGACGTGGATGGATATGTCCTGACCGCCGAAAAAACGCGACGCAAAGGGATCGCTGCTACCAAGGTCACTGTCCGCCTGGAGGATGACGCCCAGGGGGGCCACCGACACTACCCTCTAATCATCGGGATTATAGAGAAAAGTACCCTTGATCCGAAAGTGAAGGATATCGCCAAAAGAATCTTCGCCACCTTGGGCGAGGCGGAGGCGGCTGTCCACGATACCACCCTGGAAAGGGTGCACTTCCACGAAGTGGGAGCGGTCGATTCGATCGTGGACATAGTGGGCGCGGCCATCGGATTTTGCGAATTGGGTATCGACGAGATGGCTGTTTCCGCCATCAACACCGGGCATGGGACGGTTCATACGGAGCATGGAACACTCCCTGTGCCCGCTCCCGCCACCGCTATGATTCTGCTGGGGGTCCCCACATACGCCGCCGGACCTGCGGTGGAGCTGACCACTCCCACCGGAGCGGCTATCGTGAAAACCATGGGCGTGTTTTTCGGCCCCCAGCCGATGATGACGGCGCGGATTATCGGCGCCGGGGCCGGGGGGATGGAGCTGGAGGATCGGCCGAATATCTTGCGGCTTTTCATCGGCCAGCGCTCCACTGGATTGATCTCGGAGAGACTGATTGAGATCTCCACCAATATCGATGACATGAATCCACAGGCTTTCCCTGGTGTAATGGAGAGGCTCTTCGCCGCGGGGGCGCTGGATGTGTCGTTGATTCCGGTCCAGATGAAAAAGGGGAGACCGGCGTATATCCTGGCGGCGCTGGCCGAACCGGGCGTCAGAGTGAAGATGGAGACAATCATTTTCCAGAGTACTACCACCTTGGGGCTGCGTATCTCCGAGGTGGAGCGGGTTTCACTCCCGCGCCGTATTGTGGAGGTTCAGACAAGATATGGCCCTATTACGGTGAAAATGGCTCTCCTCCCCGATGGCGGGCAAAAGGCGGCGCCAGAATTCGAAAGCGTCAGAGAAGCTGCGG
>JAOUMU010000079.1 GCA_029881335.1 Nitrospinota bacterium
GCATACCGTGCCACACGCGCCGCAATTGTTGGTGTCGATCTGGGTGTCAGTGCAGGCGCCACCGCAAAGGTTCGGAGTGGCTCCCGCCGGATCGCAGACGCACCCACCGCCAGAGCATATCTGGCCGGCAAGACAGACGTTTCCACACGCGCCGCAATTGTTGGTGTCGCTCTGGGTGTCAGTGCAGGCGCCACCGCAAAGGTTCGGAGTGGCTCCCGCCGGATCGCAGACGCACCCACCGCCAGAGCATATCTGGTCGACAAGACAGACGTTTCCACACGCGCCGCAATTGTTGGCGTCGGTCTGCAGGTTCGTACATGAATTGCCGCAGGTTGTCAGGGGCGCGCTGCAGGCTCCGACCGATATGCCAACACAAAGGCCATTGTGGCATTCTTGGCCCTCTTGGCACACCGTGCCGCAGTTTCCGCAATTCGAGACATCCATCAGAAGTTCGGAGCAGTAGCCGTAACAAATATCCAGCTTATCCGGGCAGGTGGCAGAGGGCCGGTCAACGCATGAGCCATTTTCGCAAGTCTGCCCTGCGGCGCAGATGCTCCCGCAGGCGCCGCAATTGGCTTCGTCGGAATATGGGTAGACGCAGGCCTGGCCGCATTTGAACTGCAACTGGAATTCGCATCCCTGTGGACCGGGAGTAGCCGGGACGCAATCTCCCTCGGGTGGAATGGATTGATCCCCGCCCGGATTCACATAGTAGCAATATGTTTTCCCGTTTAACAACTCGTGATGGATATAGAAACTGCTTTTGATGCCAGTAATGGAATTTCTCAGGCGGAACGTTTTACCATTGGCGCCAGGATTCTCTTCCACCGTCCAGTACAGGTCGTATTCGCTAACGCCGGTTACAGGCTCCCATCTCAAAGCTATCCTGCTGTCACCGGGCGTGGCCACCAGTGTGGCGTAATTTGATCTGCTTGCGCTAACGGTGTCGCTGGGGCCGGAGAACCCGCATGAGTGCAAAAGAAGGGGGGGGGCCGCCAAAAGAAGCAATAATAGTGACCCCGCAAATAATCTTGCTCTCATATACTCAATCCCTGACAACCGCATCGGTCTGTGATGATCTGAAGATGGCGCACCGATGAAACCCGTTAACGCCTGGATACATCATGCCGATGTAATACTATAGTTTCGCCGGAGTGGTAATGTCAATTTCATAAGGTGTTCTTAATCGACAGCCAGTCCCCGTCACCTTCCGTCACGGCAGGCCACGGTTCCATAGGCCCATTCTGGACTTCCAGATGAATGCGGAGCGACGTAAACCGAATGGTTGATGAAAAAAGTTTGCTCTGGCGGAACCGGGATACTCCTCCATCCCGGCTCCCAAAGCCGCTTTCGATGTCATTGGAAAAGCCCCTCTGATGCGATGCAAAAAAAAACAGTTGCGTTTATAATTAGATAGAAGTATATATATAGACATAAGGAGATATATATGGCGATCAGAGAGAGGAAGGCGGCGAAAACAAAGCTGGCCCTGCTGGATGCGGCAATGGAGCTTATGATCCAGAGGCCCTTTGAAGAAGTGACCGTGGCGCAGATCTGCGATGTGGCGGAGGTGAGCTACGCCACTTTTTTCAATTACTTCGGCAGAAAAGAGGATTTACTGCTCTACTTTGTGCAGCTGTGGAGCGTGGAGATGGCTCATCTGGCGGCAAATGCGGGTGGTGGGCGGGCGGGTATCGAAAGGCTCTTCGGGTACACCGCTGCCCAGTGCGAACGCTCACCGGAGATCATGGAGGAGATAATCTCCTTCCTGGCCAAAAGGCAGAATGTGGTCAAGCTGAGCATCAAGCCGCTGACCGAAATGGAAAAAAGACTGCGCTTCCCTGGTATAGAGCATTTTGATGAGTTGGCGGATACCGGAATGCGCGCGGTTCTGCCGCCACTGATCAGGCAGGCGATCCAAAGTGGGCAACTGCCGGAGGATACGGACGAGTTTGAGGTTTTACTGGCATTGGCGGCCATCTTCATGGGGGCGCCGGTGGCGCTGGCGCAGAGCCGCATGGAGGGCCTTGGGCAGGCGTACCGCCGTCAGCTTTCCCTATTGTGGGGCGGACTTTGCGCAGAGAACGATGAACATAAAGACAGGAGGAGGGGAAAATGAAATCCCTGGAGCCATCGACATTGGAGAAGATTTCGGACAGGACATTTCATCTGCTGCTGGCGGGAGGCGCCGCGCTGGTGGCGGCGTCCATCATGCGGTTTGGCGTGGCAGAGTTGGCCTGGGTGGCGTCGGCTCCCTTCCTAGTGGCGATGAGTCTCCGTGGAGGGCGCAGGGATCACGCATGGCTGCTATTCTACGCCACCCTGTCGATGTTTGGCGCCATGGCCAAGATCATCACACCGCCCATTGGCTGGCCTATGATGTTGGTCTTCGCCATTCCCTCCTCTTTGGTTATGTTTACTACGCTGTTCCTGGCCGGATTGGTCTTCCGCGGGATGGGCGTTACGTGGGGGATATATTTCTTCCCGGCGCTGACGGTGACTGTGGAATGGGTCTTCTACACCTTCACACCGCAAAGCTCCTGGGGGGCGGCAGGGCTCACCCAGGTGGATAACCTGCCGCTGGTGCAATTCGCTTCCATCGCCGGGCTGGCGGGGTTATCGTTCCTGGTGGCGCTAGGTTCATCGGTGACCGCCGCGGCGGTCACCCGGGGAGTCCCCAATGTGAAAAAGCACGTGGTTCTGTTCGCCATGATCTTCCTCGCGGCGCAGACATATGGGCAGCTGCGGCTGGCCAACCCGGCGCCGGGAAAGAGGGTGCGCGTGGCCGCCGTAGCTTCTCCGCTTCCGGTGGAGAAACTGCAGGAGATTTTGGCCGACTCCTCCGTGGCCAGAGCCGCGGACGGGGAACTGTTCGGGAGGACCGCGAAAGCCGCCGACCTGGGCGCCAGGGTGGTGGTGTGGAACGAAGGCGCCACCATGGTGGAAAAGGCTGCAGAAGAGGCGTATGTGGCCCGGGGAGTGGCATTGGCCAGGGAGAGGGGAATCGATATCGTCATGGCCATCGGGGTGATCATTTCCCGCGATCCTTTCACATGGGAAAACAAGTACCATTGGGTTAGGGCCGACGGCTCCGTGGCGGATGTCTACCACAAACGTCATCCCACTCCCGGCGAAGGCCCTGTTCCCGGCCAGGCCCATGCCGCCGTGGTGAATGTGGGGGGCGCGAAGCTCTCCGGGGCCATATGTTTCGATTACGACTTTCCGGAAATAGCCTTAAACAACGCATGGGCAGGCGCCGGACTGGCGGTGATCCCTTCTTCCGACTGGAAAGGGATCGACCCTGTCCACTCCATGATGGCCCGGCTACAGGGAGTGGCGGTGGGTATATCGACAGTCCGTTCAGTCCGCGCAGCCACCTCCTATGCCGCAGACCAGTATGGACGCGTCACCGGGTCCATGGCGTTTGAGTCGCCCCAGGGAGTGATGGTGGCCGATGTTCCCGCTGCCAGGGTCCCCACCCTCTATGCGGCCACGGGGGAGGTTTTGCCCTGGTTCATGGCGCTGTTCTGCGGGTTCACGCTGGCCATGGCCGCCGCCGGAAGCGTGGCGCGGCGCACTTACATCTCCTGAAGGTCGTGCCGGACGTGGTTTTCGCCGGCATCTCGTGGGAAATTATGATCAGTCCCCGGGGCCAATCCAAAAATGAGGATTCCATGCCACTTCCCACAAATACCCATCCGGATCGGCGAAATATCCGGAATAACCTCCCCAGAATGTGTCTTGTGGTGGTTTGACAAGAGTGGCGCCAGCCTTCACTGCGTCAGAAACGAGCGCGTCCACCTCCCCTTTTCCAGGCAGGTTGTGGGCGAGTGTAATTCCGGAAAACTTTGCGCCATCGTTGGGCACGCCGGCGTCCCTGGCCAGAAGGCTCTTGGGATAGATGCCCAGCCAGGCGCCGTTCATTGTGAAAAAGGCCACATCCTCCCCCTCGCTTTGCATGCGGGGCAGTCCCAGGCCGGTTTCGTAAAAGTCCACCGATTTTTTAAAATCATCGACACCAAGGGTGATCATGCTGATACGCGGTTTCATTACACACTCTCCTCCCTCCTGGTCTGAGTTACTAGCCAGCTGATATATAAAAATCCAATCAAAGGCGTCTCCTGCTTGCCGAGTCATCGTGCAGGACTCAGCCGCCAGGTCCCTCCGGCCATTTCAGGCCATCCGGCCTTTGCGGGTTTATCAGAACTTGCGCAGCAGGCCTATGACGATCCCCTGGATGGTCACCTGGTCCGCTGGGGCGATGATCGGCTGCATGGAGCTGTTGGCCGGCTGCAGGCGCACATGGCCGTTTTCCCGATAGAATTTTTTCATGGTGGCGCTGTCGTTGCCCACCAGGGCCACTACGGTGTCTCCATTGTTGGCGGTGGAAGCTTCGTCCACGATCACATAATCGCCGTCCTGGATGTGCTCCTCGATCATAGACTCACCCTTCACCTTTAGTACATAGGTGCGACCACGGCCCATCATCTCCTCCGGCAGGGAGATGGTCTCCTCCACGGGGAAGGTTTCTATAGGTGAGCCGGCGGCGATAAGGCCAAGCAGGGGAACCTGGCAGGTGGAAGTACGGACGGGCGGCTCCTCGGCCAGCTCGATGGCCCGGCTCATGTTCTTTTGTCGGCGAATGAGCCCCTTTGATTCCAGATTGGTCAGGTGCTTATGGATGGTGGCAGGCGAAGAGAGGCCGAACTTTTTCCCTATTTCCACTATGCTGGGGGCGTAGCCTTTCTCCTTAATGAAGCTGGAGACATAATCGAAAACCAGTTTTTGACGTTTGGTAAGGTACATCATCTCCTCCTTGGTCGGCCTGTTATCATCCTGGTATTAACGATAAGCGAAAACAATCCGAAAAACAAGCATTTTTCGCTTAATTTTCACACTAATTCAGCGGATTCGGCGTATCTAGTTGATATAAAGGAGCTAACAAAAAAACCCCCGCCACGTAAATGGCGAGGGCCTTGGTTTTCGGATAAATATCAGTTCGGGGAGAACTCTATTTTGTCGCCGGGGTAGATCACACTGTGACTGTCTGTCACCAAGGCGGTGGAAGTGCTCTCCCGCGTGGCGAGGACTTTCACTCTCCCTATGACTTTGGGAATTCCCTGAACCCTTCTGCCATCGTTTCGCACCACGGCCCGGTTGTCTATCACGGCGAAGATATCCCCGACATCAACACCTTTCTCCGAGCCCACGTCGATAAAAATGACATCACCTTTGGACATTCCCATTTTCGGTTCCCTGGCGCGGACTATGTACCCGTCCACATCCTTGTCCAATACCGGCGAGTCCGGATCCAGAGAGGGGAGCAGCGGTTTTTCGTAAGGGATCAAAAGATCACCCCTCTCCAGAGAGTTGTAGGCTTTTATGACCTTCGCCTTGGCGATTTTCACATTCGCTTCCTGGATTTCCAGGACACCCTCCAGGGTCACCATTTGGCCCAGATTGGACCCGCTCACCGGATGGTATACACTGTTTCTATCCTTCTTCAGGACGGCGAATTTCATGCCGAGCGCCACTCCATTGGCGGTGCCCCTGTTGATATATACGATATCCTCCCTGCTGAAGGTAGTCTGGTTGCCAGGCTCTCCGTCGATTATTTCACCGATGGACTTGGTGTCCTCCTCCAGCGCTCCGGCGGTCTCGAAAAGCTCCTGGTAAGTCAGGTTTTCCTGGCGGGCGATATTCCGGAAAAATTCGTTGTCCAACGCCTCGGTGGTCATGTCCACTCCCTCTGTCAGGGGTTGCTCATCCAGGTTCATCCCGCTGCTGACGGTCTTTGGAGCCGTCTTGGCTTTGCCACCTGTTTTCACCATATCCCGTCCCGATTTATAGCGAACCCTTTCCGAGGATAGAGCCTCGCCTGTCCTGGCTTGTTCGGCCTGGGTCTTTTTTAGCATGTCGTCATCAAAACCACCACCCACAATCAGACCCGGGGGAGGCCCAAGCTCCGCGACCGACTGACAGAGCGCCGACATCGGTTGCAATAGACAAGCCGCCCAAACAAAAAGCAGAATCTTCCCCACTGATAAATTGGACATTTTCATTATTGTCTCCAGAATTCCGTCTGTTTTACTTCCACCACCTAAGCTACCACCAATGAGCGCCGCAACCCCATATTTTGGGAGCCAACACCTACCATCCACTCAACCCACCACCTGGGCCGAATCAATTCTCCCGACCGCCTTAAGGCTTCGCCGGGGCCAATACCTTCCCGAGCCTGCGCTCCCTGAATGGGGGAGTGTCCTCCAGCCCGGCCTTCGGGACGCCAGAGCGGATGATCGAGTCTCGAAGGCTCTTCACCGCGTCTTCGAGTCTTTTCATTTTCTCGCCCAGCAGCCCGATTTCGTTCCTATTTTGAGCCAACCTCAGGTTGACTGCCGCCGTCTGCTTCTCCAGGGACCACACCTGGTTCTTCAGGGAATCAAGATCATCCACGTATTTGGGCGATGACCCGGTGACGCACCCTGTCATTAACAGGATAACCACCATGGGCCACAACCACAGCGACCCCAGCCTTTCCAAGCTTGATCCACCCAAATGCATAAAGTTTAATCTAATTTACGTTAAATTATATCCAATTTATTCATGTTGGTCAAGTATTTACATATACTTATGGTACATCAGTACATTTCCCATATTTGGACCTACCCTCGCCCACCGCAACCGAAATCAGCATAACTGACTGTTATTATGGAACTATACCCTGTTTCGCCTATAAAATGCTCACTCCACAGAAAAAGCGCCCCGTAGCCCCGTGGTCCCTTCGATGGGAGAAAAAACTCCGTTTCTCGCAGCTGGTGCAGACTCGGCTGTCGTGGATATTACCCGGTTTCACTCCGCCAGCGATCAGTTGTTCCTGATTGGCCTTGGCGATATCCAGCATCCTGCCTGGCGCGCCCCCGCAGCAGGCATGGAAAGACGCGGCGGTTTTTTCATCCACCTGATAGCAGCAGGAGCGGATGCATGGGCCCAACACCGCCACTACCTCCTCCGGTTTGCAATCGAACCAGGAACTCATGCGATAAAGTGTTTTGCGGGTGATATGCAGCTCGGTTCCCTTCCGCCCGGCATGGACCGCCGCCGCCACCTTTTTTGCAGGATCCACCAGGATCAGTGGGAGGCAGTCCGCCACCGATACCGCCGCGGTGACGCCAGCCACCGCCAGAACCAGGGAATCCGAATCATCCTTGCGCGATGGGGGCCAGTTGGAAATGCCCGCCACATGGTCGCCATGCACCTGCCTGGCCCGCCACATCTCCTTTATACCCATCGCCCGCCGTATACGCTCTACATTTTCCCCCACTTTCAGAGGCTCGTCTCCCACATCGGCGCTCACATTCAGGCTGCTATAGCATCCCTGGCTGACGCCTCCTTCCCGGCCGGTGAAGAATCCCTCAAAACCGAGACCGGTCAATACCGGGGCCAGATATATTTCCGGTCCGCCCCCCCCCTTTCGCTGCAGGACATTGCTCATTCGTCTCTCCCGGGGGCGTCGATACAAACTCCGTCAAAGACCCCACACCTCATACACCGGTGGCCCGGTGGGGGGCAATTTTCCACAGTCTGGCCTATGGCCGCTTTTTCATAGTCTTTCTCCAAGTATTCCTCCTTCATTCCGTAATCCACAACTTCCCAAGGAAGGGCCTCCCCAGGCGCCCGGCCACCCGGCGCCAGCAAAACAGGATCGAATCCAGGATCTTCGTCCCGAGTCAGTTTCTTCAAGGCTGCGGACCAGTCCCCTTCCATCTCCGCCGCCATGCGGGCCAGCTTTCCCGCGCGCCTGTCTCCCATGGACAAAATAGCCTGGATATAATCCATGATAGCCGAGCCGGTAGTCAATTTCACATTTGGCGCCCCCCGCAGCCTGGCCCGGACCAGCTTGTACTTATCCGCTATAACTTTAACTCCAGCAAAGGGCGCCCACTGAAAAGGAGTCCATGGTTTGGGTATGAATCCGTTCACCCCGACAAGGATGTTTCCCGTGGTCCCCCTTTTGGAGGAGGCGGCCACCATTGCCTGGCGAATATCGAGGACCAGCCGGGGGATTTCCTCCACATCTTCATCCCTTTCCCAGGGGAGCCCCACCAGAAAATAGAGCTTCAGGTTGAATCTGGCTGTCTTGCCTATCAGCCGGGCCGCTTCGATGATCTTTTCTCGCGGTAAATCCTTGTTTACGATACGCCGCATCCTCTCGCTCCCCGCTTCGGGGGCCACAGTGATGGTCTTCAGCCCGCCATCCCGGCAGAGCTCCAGGAATCTCCCGGTTATCATGTCAAGCCGCATGGAGGAGATGGAGAAGCGCCCCCCCTTGGCAACAATATGCTCCAGGATATTCATAAGGTCCGGATGGTCCGCCACAGCGCTCCCCACCAGGCCCACCCGTACATTTCTTTTCAACGCCTGGTCCACCAGATCCATAAGCGCCCGGCGCCGGGCCACCCTGGTGGGGCGGTATGAATAACCCGCCGCGCAGAACCGGCAATGCCGGCCACATCCTTTTCCCGTCTCCACCAAGGCCATGTTGCCGAACACCGTCTCTGGAGTGAATATTCGCGTCAGGTTCGGCTGCCCCTCCGCGTCCTTGTCCCACACGCGCAGCACCCGTCCTGGGTATCCCGGTTTTGGTTTTACTCCCGCCAGGCGGCCATCCTGGCCGTAGCTGGATTCATATCCGCCGGTGACATACACTCCGGGAAGCCCGGCTAATCCGGCGGGTATCGGGCCTTTGGCGATGATCGCATCCACCAGAGGGTCGATGATTCCTTCCCCCTCACCGATCAGCATAATGTGGAAGCGCTCCGCCATTGTCTCCGGATTCATGGTCACCGCGATTCCCCCGGCCATTACCAGGGGGCTTGAGCCTCCTACTCCGGCCATGGACAACATCCGCAGGGCGTTGGAGTAATCCATCTCGAAGGTGATGGAGAACGCGATCACGTCGAACTTGCCCAGCGGCAGCCCGCTCTCCAGCGAACAGAGATGGCCTCGCCCATCCCCAATCCAGGCAGCTTCTTGCGGTGGAGGGAAAAAGACCCTTTCGCACACCACATCGTCACGACGGTTTAGCAGATGATATACCTTCATGTATCCCAGGTTGCTCATTCCCACCTGATAGCTGTTGGGATAGGCAAGGGCCACCTTCAATCTGCCGCCATGGGGCTTGATTACGTGGCCCTCTTCCATGGCCAGAACCCGGGCGGAGGTGGCAGGGGGGCCGATCTTGCTGTTTGATCGCTTTTTCGGCGAACGGGTATTCTTCGTCATGATGTATACTCTATGCTACTGTTTAACGCCGACTTGGCGCAAAGGCTATTTATTGTGACTATGTTTAGGTCTGTCCAGGAGCAGATGGAAGTGATCCGCCGGGGGACGGTGGAGATGTTGCTGGAGGAGGATCTGGCCAAAAAGCTGGAAAAATCCCTGGCCACCGGCACACCCCTCAGGATAAAGGCTGGGTTCGATCCCACGGCGCCAGACCTGCACCTGGGCCATATGGTGCTGATCAGCAAGCTGCGCCAGTTCCAGGACCTGGGGCACACAGTGATGTTCCTCATTGGGGACTTTACCGGGATGATTGGCGACCCAACAGGAAAGAGCGACACCCGGCCTCCGCTGACCTTTGAACAGGTGAAAGCAAACGCGGACACATACGCCGCGCAGGTTTTTAAAACCCTGAACCCGGAGAAAACCGAAGTGATGTTCAATTCCGTGTGGCTGGAGAAGATGACACCGGCGGAGTTCATCGGGCTGGCCGCCAGGCATACAGTGGCCAGGATGCTGGAGCGGGACGACTTCTCCAAGCGCTATTCCGAGGGGAAAGCAATCTCCATCCATGAGTTCCTATACCCTCTTTTGCAAGGCTACGACTCCGTGGAGATGAAGGCGGATGTGGAGCTGGGAGGCGCCGACCAGAAGTTCAACCTTCTGGTGGGGCGGGACCTGCAGCGAAGCTATGGGCAGGAACCCCAGGTGTGCCTCACCATGCCACTGCTGGAGGGGACCGATGGCGTCCGGAAGATGAGCAAGTCCTACGACAACTACATCGGGATAGATGAACCACCTAGAGAGATTTTCGGCAAGGTGATGTCCATCTCCGACGACCTGATGATTCGCTACTACGAGTTGCTCTCCGCCATATCGAACCTGGATTTGGAGAAACTCAAGGAGGGATTGAAGTCCGGCGCCCTCCACCCGAAAAAGGCGAAGGTGGACCTGGGGCGGGAGATCGTGGCGAGGTTCCACTCCGAGGAGGAGGCCGCCAGCGCGGCGGAGGAGTTCGACCGGGTATTCGCGGCCAAGAAGCTGCCTGACGATATACAACAAAGCGCCGTGAACTGGGGTGATGGTTCGGAGATGTGGCTTCCCAAAGCGTTGCAGGAAGCCGGCATGGTATCCAGCAGCTCCGAGGGGCGCCGGATGATCGTTCAGGGAGCGGTGACTGTGGACGGAGTAAAAATCACCGACCCTGATTATAAGATTGGCCGGGGCGATGAAAAGCTGGTTAAAATAGGGAAACGAAAGTTCTTGAAATTGGTATAGCAGTGAGAAATCTGATCAGGCTGATTCTGGACCACTTCCGGTTGTGGCCCCAGGGAATGGACCAGCGCAAATACTTCCGCCAGCGGATTCCCGAAGAGGTGGGAGTGGAGCTTGTATACCAGGATGAAAAAGGGATGCACAGTTTCACGGCCCGGTTAATGGATGTTTCCGAGGCGGGCGCCCAGATCATTACTAACCATGGCCGCGTGGACAAAGGAATGGTAATCATCATTAAATCGGCAAACAGGGGCTATATCTCCACCTTGAGCCAGGAAGCCGAGGTCATGTGGGTCCTCAAGGAGGGCGCAGCCATGAGGTTCGGCGTCAGGTACACCCAGCTTGTGGACACCCCTCGGTTCTGACCTCCACCCGTTCCCACGTCTGCGGGCCCCCGTGACCCTTTGGAATATCGGACATGGACTCCTCTGACTACTTCGACAATATCGCCAGCCAGTGGGATGGCATGCGCCAATCTTTTTTCTCCAACTCATTGCGGGACAAAGTGATCATCGCCGCTGCAGCGGCCACCGGAATGACCGCCGCGGATATCGGCGCCGGGACAGGATTCCTCACCTCCGCCCTGGTGGAACGCGGTCTTCGGGTGATCGCGGTGGATCAGTCCGCTCAAATGCTCCTGGAGCTGGGGAAAAAATTTCCCCAGGTGGATACACGCCAGGGCCATGGGGAGGAGCTGCCACTGGACGACGCCACAGTGGATCTGGCGGTGGCGAACATGTATCTGCATCACGTTGAGCGACCCTCCATGGCCATAGCCGAAATGGCGCGGATTCTGAGGCCGGACGGAAGACTGGTGATAAGCGACCTGGACCGCCACAATCACGAATTCCTCCATACCGAACAGCATGACCGCTGGATGGGATTTCATCAAAAGGATGTGGCCGAGTGGCTACAGGCTGCGGGGCTGGAAAAAGTTAAGGTGGAGTGCGCCAACGAGGATTGCCAGGCCTCCTCCTCCGGGAGGGAAGAGAAGGTGAAGGTTTCCATATTTATAGCCAGCGGAGTGAAGACTAATTAATCCCGGGTATCCGCCAGGAAAGCCTTGGGGATTTCCCAACACTAAATGAATGGATACCATTCATCCTGTAGCATAAACAGGACACTATTCATAATATAACCAGGACATTCCCTTCAAAGTAGGGAGCCGATTATCCATGCCTTGTCCCCTCACCAAAGCTACCCCTTGAGATTACTCAGGTTGTGGGTGGAGCCGTACATTATCCGGGGTGGCGCGATTATTGCAGTGTTTTACTGTGGGCAGTGGTTCGAGTTGTGTCTTTATGGAAGTTATTGGTAAAGATATGAATAAAAAAGTCCTATTTCTTATTGCGGCGTCTTTGACGATCGCAATCTTTCTTCTGGATGTGAACCTACCCTTAGGCGTGGCCGCCGGAGTGCCATATCTGGCGCCGGTTCTTTTGTCCCTTTGGGTTCCCAACCGGGGTTTTGTAATCGTCACCGCGCTGGCCGGTTCGATTCTTACGATCATTGGGTATTTCGCCTCTCCCCCAGGGGGGATACACTGGATTGTACTGGTGAACCGGTTTCTGGCGTTGTTTGCCATATGGCTGACAGCGGCGCTGATTCTGGTGAGCAAGAAGTGGGAAAAAGAAGCGGAAAAGCTTTCCCTCTTCCCGCGGGAAAATCCGAATCCGGTGCTCCAGATACGCAAGGACGGGTACATTATGTACGCGAATCCTGTCAGCGGGGCATTGCTGGAGATGCTGGATTGCCGCAAGGGAGAATACCTTTCCGGCAAGTGCCTGGATATTATCCGCCAATGTTCCCTATCCGGAGTTTCCAGAGAATTTGAATACGAAATAGGGATCAAGATATTTTCAATCCTCGCCACACCGGTGGATGGTGGAGAGTCTGTGTTTGTGTATGCGGTGGATATCACGGAGAGCAAGCTGGCGCTGGGAAAAGCCCGTATAGCCGCAAGTGTGTTCGATAGCATGAAGGAAGGCGTGATGGTCACCGACATGCATGGGATCATCCATTTTGTAAATCCCGCTTTTACCGCCATTACCGGCTATGAACTTAACGAGGCACTGGGCAAGAAATCCAATTTTCTGAAATCAGGAAGGCAAAACACCTCCTATTACCGGCGGATGTGGACCTCGATCCGCGAACAGGGGGAGTGGGCAGGAGAGATATGGAATCGGCGGAAAAGCGGAGAAATATTTCCCTCGCGGATGACAATCACCGCCATCAGGGATTCTGACGGGAAGGTTTCCCACTACGCTGGGGTGTTCTATGACATCACCGACAGCCGGTGCCACGACGAGGAGATAAAATATCAGGCCTTTCACGATCCACTAACCGGACTGCCGAACAGGATTCTTTTTCTCGACAGGTTGAGCAAGGCTATCGACCGGGCCAACCGGAACAAAACGCTGGTGGCGATCATGTTCCTGGATATGGATTATTTCAAGGATGTAAACGACAGCTATGGCCACGCCACAGGCGATATGCTCTTGAGGGCAGTGGGCATCCGGCTGGTGGGGGCCCTGCGGGAGGCGGACACCGTTTCCAGATTTGGCGGAGATGAATTCACCGTCATTCTGGAAGATATCAACAACCCGGAGGAGGCGATGAAAGCCGCGGCCAAAGTGATTGTAGCGTTGAGCGAGAGCTACTCCCATGGAGGAAGCGTCCTGCAAGTCACACCCAGCATGGGCGTATCCATTTATCCGATAGACGCCAATTGCGAAAAGACCCTGCTGCAGCATGCCGATCGCGCCCTGTACAAGGCCAAGAGATCAGGCAGGAAAGGGTATCAGCTTTACTCCTCCGGGATGGGGGAACAGGTCCTCGGCGCCGGAGATGCTGGCGCCTTGTAGGCGCTGAGGCTTTGTTGTGGGCGTTGGGCGCCCTGGATGCAAGGCTTTTCCGGCGCTACAGGCTGTATCAGGGTCACATCCGGGCGGGAGAGGGGCCCCTGGATGGAGGATGTCCTTTTCGAATATCCCATGGCCGGGCATCACCGCCATTATGGTGATCCGGCGGGCAAATAAACCCCGCCAGATCGCACTACAAAAAGCCCTCCT
>JAOUMU010000080.1 GCA_029881335.1 Nitrospinota bacterium
ACTATCACCTCCTGGATATTCCCCTCCTCGATAACCGGAAACGCGTTTACAAGAACCCACACCAGGTCTTTTGTGACGGGCCGGTTGATTCCCAAGACTATATCATGTATTGGCATCTGGGCGTTGATGGCCATGTTGACAGGGTATCTCTTCAGAGGCAGGGGGGCGCCATCCTCGTCAATAAAACGCCACTCCGGGTGCATGGACATCCTGCCCAGCGCCTGGTCCTCTGTGATTCCCAGCAGATTCAAGGCGGTTTTGTTCACCGTTAATATGCTTGTATCCGGGGCGTGGACCACCACCGCGGCGTCTATGCTCTGCACAAGCTTTCTGTATTTCAGCTCACTTTTCGCCAGGTCCTCTTCCGCCTTTTTCCGCTCCGAAAGGTCACGAAAAATACCCTGGAACACTTTTTTACCACCCAGCATCAGGGTGTGGGCTGAAATTTCCACAGGTATCTCCTGGCCGTCACCCCGCAGGACCAGCGTCTCCACGGGCATCCCAGAATTATTTTTTGCATCCCTGATAAAAAGGCTACGGATTTCGTCTCCAATTCGCGGGGGATGGATGGTCGAATGGTGCGCTCCTATAATATCTTCCCTTTTTTTGTCCAGCAGCCACATCCCCGCCTCGTTCACATCCAAAAGTATCCCGGTTTCCGGATCCGCCAGCAAGATGGCGTCCGGGGCGTTGTTGAACAAGGTCTTGTGCCATTGTTCGCTCTCCTCCACCTTATTGTGAAGTTTCTTGTCCTCGGTGATGTCTCGTTTAACCGTCAAAAGCACATCGCCATATTCCTCGTCCCTGTATCGGTTCACGGAGCTGAAGGTCCAGATTGGCGTTCCATCTTTTTTTGCGTTGAGCACTTCCCCATGCCACTCCTCCTGCCTGCGCAACGCCCCGATTAATTCCGCCGCGGTCTGTTGCGGAGTCTTGCCGCCGGTGGGAGCGTTGATAGTGGAGACGTGCTTGCCGACCAGCTCGCCGGGGATATATCCCAGCATCCGGTCAAAATTGGGATTTGTATGGACGATCTTGCCATTATCGGCGCCTACCATCATCACGCCTTCGGCGATGTTCTCGATGATCGCCGCCTGGGTCTTGAGCCTGGCTTCGATAATCCTGGTTTCTGTAATGTCCTTCTGGACGGTGAGCATCACGTCCCCATGCTCGGAGTCCTGGTATCGGGTCACAGTGGCGCGGGTCCAAAAGCCGGTTCCATCCTTTTTTATGTTGTGGATCTCCCCATCCCATTCCCCTTTTTCCAGTATGGCAATGTCTATTTCTTTGGCCATCAACTCCGGGCTTTTGTCCGGATCCGGGTAATTGAGCACGGAGACATGCTTGCCGATAAGCTCCCCCGGTTCATACCCGAACATGGCGTTGAATTTGGGGTTTGTGTGGACGATTACACTGCCTTGCACACTGACCATGTTCACTCCTTCGGCGATGTTTTCGATGATCGCCGCCTGGGTGCGCAGCTTCGATTCGGTTTCCCTTTTTTCGGTCACATCCTCCGCGGAGGCGTATACATAGCCTGTGCCCATATCCGCAAAAGCCTTCCAGGAAAGCCAGCAGATGTCGCCGTCTTTTGCAAGGTATCTATTTTCAAAGTCCAGGGTGTACCCCTTTTGCATCTGTCTTTCCACCTCCTTTAGGGTGGAATCGCGGTCGTCGGGATGAATAAACTCAATGAACGGGCGGCTTAAAAGCTCCTCATCGGTGTATCCCAGCATTTTTAAAAATGAGGGATTCACTTTTTTAAAATAACCATCAGTCGAAGCGATAACCATGGCCCCGACGCTTACCTCGAAGAATTTTTCCAGTTGAGACCTTGCTGCCACCAGGTCGGAGATGTCCCGTACAATCCCCACCGCATGCCACTGCCCATCCAGATGAAGCCTTGATACGCTCAATTCGGCAGGAAAGATTCTTCCACTCTTGTGCAGCCCTTTGAATGCCATGGCCTTGTTCAGTATTTGCCCTTCCCCACTATTCTTGAACATGGCAAGGCGCTTTTTATGCTCCTCGACGTATTCGGGAGGGATGATGAGATCGGCCATTTCTCGCCCCAATATCTCATCGCTGGTGAAACCGAAAATTCTCTCCGCGGATCGGCTCCAGAAAGTGACCTTTCCATCGCTATCTATCAGGATGATGGCGTCGCTGGCCGCCGAGGTTATGGCGCGCAGCCGCTCTTCGCTTCGCTCGATGGCTTTTTTCCCCAATTCAAGTTCGCGGTTCATCTTCAGGGTTTGGGTGGCCTTTCGCTGATACATCTGGGCCAGGGCCACCGTCATGGCCAGAAAGGAGCCGAACACCAGGGCGGAGACCACGGTCGCCTCACCATGCCAGAAGTATACGGATAAAAAAGCATGCTCCGTCAGGATAAGAATCGCTGCTGCGCCCACAACCAGGGGCACGGGAAGCCAGACAGGCAATATATCCCCATCCGGCTTGCTTTCAAGCCAGGCCACCCGGATCATCCCGGCGGCCACCATAATGAAGCCAAGGGAGGTGTGGAGAGCCATCCGTGTCATTTCCCCCCAGCCATAGGCGGCTTCAAATCCGCCCAGGTAGCCATAAAACGCCATGGCGGACATGGCCAGGATAAGGGAAGCCAGCACCGCGAATATAAACGCGCGCCTGGTTGTGGAGCCAATGGCCGGGGAGAGGGCCAAAGATATACCGGCGAGGAAAAATGACAAGGCTGTGTTGGGCGCCATGCGGCCGGGGTGGGATGTTTCCACGGTTATGTAATGGGTCATGAAGAGCTCATCGATGCCCATGTTCAAGCCAGAGAGGTACTCCAGCAATGTCATGCCACTGAGAAAAAGAACGATAAGCCCCGCCACCTGGCACGCTTTCCCTTGCCCGTACCTGAAAAATATCAGCCCTGCTCCCGACATCAAGAATCCCAAGGCTGTGTTGTATTGCATGGGAACCAGGCCGGGCAAGGTCTGTATAAGGGGCTTGCTGTGGGTGTGCCAGCCAATCACCACCATCGCGCCCAGAAGCATCGGCAGAAGGCCCAGTATCGTCAAAGCCATATCTTGCGTTAATCGCTCAGGGCCGGATGGTTGGCCAACACTCTTTTCTGTTATGGCAGGCTCATGGGTCTGGCCGCATTCCTGGTCAGGGTTGACAATCGCCGGGGAATTCCGCTCTGGCGAGCCGGTTTGCTTTTCAGGCCCAGTCATATGCTTTCTCGCCAATCAAGCAGCCAAAAAGAGTAAAGATATGACCTCTATCCATGGGTAGATTGGCCCCGACATATCGATACAACTCCATGAGAATATACCTCAGCGGCGATAACACCGGTACAATAGCCATCCTGGCAAATCAGGTTCATGATACCCCTGTTCCGCTGTTTACGCAAATAGAAGACCGCCGTGATTTTAGCCCTCAGATTGAATATAACCCTTTTGTAAACATAATATTGCCGTCCGGATGGGTAATTATCGCACCGCGCTGGCTATATAATCACGCTAAAGTGATCGGAGCAACATGCGGCGATATTCTTTTCATTGCAAGGTTCAAATCATTCCGATGTTCAAAGATACTTGTATCTGAATATAACCACCCCGATGCTTTGAATAGCCCCAAAATACGAAACGATAAGCCGCCTTCTCCTGGAGGATGTAATCGGTCCGGTCGTACTCTGATGCGCGGGGGGAATTTCATCCGATAATCTCCGGGAAGTAAATTTTCCATAACTGTGATAGTATGGGACAAAGGGGAATGCAGTTTGGCGATTTAGGCCGCGCCGGGTTGTCGGTGGAGTTATCCATCCGGGAAAGCAGTATCATAGTGTGGTGTTCTTTTGCGTCTGCCGGAGTCGGCCGCAAGGGGGTGGGAACGAATAATGATCGGGCATATCCAGGAGTTGTGATCCCTATGAAGGAAGATGAGCTTAAGGAAGCTCTGATGGCCTCCCAGGCCGAAAACGATGAGCTTCGCAAAACAATTGTCGAGTTGCGAATCGCTCTGGAGGACGCTATCCGCGAGGCGGAAAACGATGAGCGCAGGTTGCTCGGCGAGCATGACGAAGAAAAAACCCAACTTACCCAGACCATAAAGAAACTGCGGCAGGAGCTGGAACAATCCTTTACCGACATGGAGGACGCCCTCCGGGAGGCGGTGAACGAAACCCAGGACGAGATCAAACAACTGAGGGAAACCATATCCACATTACGCTCCAGCATGGAAGAGCGAGACCTGGAACAACGAGCGGAAGTGCAGGAGCTGGAAAACGAATTTTTTAACAGGATGCGCGAGATGGAAGAGACGATCCTGGCTTTGAGGGAAAGGATGGAGGGGAATGTCGGACAACCAGGTTAACGTTAACGATGGCATCGTAAGCGAGGGACATTCCAGTGTCCTGTCCAAATCCTCCGGGCCGGAGCCCTCATATCTGCGGCAGATGGAGACGTTGCTGAACGTCTCCAAGCAGCTTGCGGCGATGGAGAATCTCTCCGAAATGCTGCAGACCATCGTGCATATAATCATGGAGGAGACCGGGGCCGAGCGCGGATCGCTATTCTTGCACGACCAGCAAACCAACGAGCTGTATACAACGGTCACCCAGGGTGGGTTCGAACGGGAGATCCGGATATTGGACACCAGGGGTGTGGCCGGGCAGGTATACAAAACCGGCGAGAGTGCTATCGTGGATGACGCATACGCCAATGAATTTTTCGATCCCTCCTCCGACGAGCTGACCGGATTCAAGACACGCAGCATTCTTTGCGCCCCCATCCGCACTGTCAAAGGTGTGGTAATCGGTGTGGTGCAGGCGCTCAACAAGATCAAGGGACGGTTCCATATCCGCGACCTTAAATTGCTAGAGGATATGGGCACCCAGGCCGCCATATTCCTGCAGGCCACCCAATATGTGGAGACGATGAAGAAATCGCGCCTGCTGGAGATGGAGTTTCTGGAGGTGGTCAGCGAGGTCACCTCGGAGATGGACTTGAGCAAGATGATCCAGAAGGTGATGATGGAGGCCGCCCGGATGCTCAAGGCGGACAGGACAACCTTGTTCCTCAACGACGAAAAGACAAACGAGCTGTGGAGCGAACTGGGAGTAGGGCTGAAAAGCTCCCAGATACGGTTTCCCAACCATCTGGGGATCGCCGGGACTGTTTTCAAGTCGGGAAAAACCGTTAATATTCCCCACGCCTACGCCGACCTGCGGTTCAACCCGAAAATGGACAAGGAGACCGGCTATTTCACCCGGTCGATTCTCTGCGTGCCGGTGGTGAACAAGAACGGCAAGCGAATCGGGGTGACCCAGGCGCTCAACAAGCGAGGGGGCGCTTTTAATGCGGAGGACGAGCAGCGGCTTCGGGCGTTCACGGCCCAGGTCTCCATCGGGCTGGAGAACGCCAAGCTGTTCAATGACGTCCAGAACATGAAGAACTATAATGAAAGCATCTTGGAGAGTATGCCCAGCGGTGTGCTCACCCTCAACTCTGACAATGTGATAGTCACCTGCAACACCGCCGGTCTTTCCATGATGGGCAAAGCCCGCGATGATGTGGTGGGCAAAAAAGCGAAGGATTTTTTCACCGAGGGTTCATCCTGGGTGATGGAGAAGATAAAGAAGACCATAGAGACGGGGGAGGACGACCTGGCCATGGATGTTGAGCTGGGCATGGACGGCAGGAGTCTTTCCGCCAACGTCTCCTTCCAGCCGTTGAGGAGCTCCGAGGATAAAAACCTGGGGATGATGATCATGATCGATGACATCACAGCGGAGAAGAGAATGAAGTCCACGATGAGCAGGTATATGGACCCGGTGATAGCCAGCCAGCTTCTGGGGGAGGAGGAGGATATCCTGGGGGGCAAGAGCGCCATGGCCACGGTGCTTTTTTCCGACATCAGGGGCTTTACCACCTTGACCGAGGAGCTGGGGGCGCAGGGGACCGTGGCGCTACTAAATGAATACTTCACCATCATGGTGGATTGTATCCAGCGCGAGGGGGGGATGCTGGACAAGTTCATCGGCGACGCCATCATGGCCGCCTTCGGCATGCCCTTCCCAAAAGAGGATGACGAAGACCACGCCGTGCGGGCGGCCATCGCCATGCTAAGGGATCTTGCCAAGTTCAACCAGGATCGCGTCACCCACGGACAAAAGCCGATGAACATGGGGGTTGGCGTGAATACAGACACCGTGGTCTCCGGAAACATAGGATCGCCTAAGAGGATGGATTTTACCATGATCGGCGATGGGGTGAACCTGGCGTCCCGGCTGGAGAGCGCCTGCAAGCAGTACCACGCCAGCATCCTCATCAGCGAATACACCTACAAACGCCTGAAAGGTACATACCGCATCCGGGAAGTGGACCGGGTGCTGGTAAAGGGAAAAACAGAGCCGGTGGGTGTGCTCGAAGTGCTGGACCATTACACGGAGAAGAATTTCCCCTCCGTCATGGAAGTGGTAAACTATTTTGGCGATGGTGTGAAAAGCTATCGCGAAATGAAATGGGACAAAGCGGTGAAATCTTTCAAAAAGGTCTTGTCGTTCCATCCAGGCGATGAGCTTTCGCGGATGTATATCCGAAGATGCGAGGCTATGAAGGCGAATCCACCAGGGCCGGAATGGGACGGCGTATGGGTGATGGACCGCAAATAGCGGTGACGCCGCAATGAATATAAAGCTACAAGGAGCAGACATGAGCCAAAAATTCCCTTCCGATGGATGGACCCAAAGTTTCGGCCGTGTGATAAACGCCAGCGCCGACTATAAGCAAAGGGGTAAAAACTGGCGCGCCGGCGCCGTCTCTTTCATTGTCACCGCCGCGCCGGAGATCGGCATGACCCAGGATTTCGGTATGTTCCTGGACTTGCACGAGGGGGAATGCCGCAGCGCCCGCTCCTGCACCCTGGCCGAGGCGGAGAAAGCGCCCTTCATGATTAGGGCGGAATATGGATGGTGGAAGTCTGTGATCCGGGGGAGCCTCGAACCGGTGCGGGGATTGATCACCGGAAAGCTCAAGCTTAAGGGAGACCTCACCGTCATCGTCCGCCATATCGGCGCGGCCAAATCGCTGGCGGAGTGCGCTGCGCAGGTGGACACCATCTTTCAGGATGAGGCGTAAAGCCCAGCTGCCATGGAGACGGAAGCCCAACCGCCCTTTTCCTTCCGCATGCCGGTCAAGATCGTCTCTGGCGCCGGGTCCGGGGGGGATGTCTCCGCGGAGATGTCGGAGCTTGGCTGCCGCCGCGCGTTCCTGGTCACGGACAGTCATATTGCCGCCAGCGGCCCTGCTTTCGACAAGCTGATAAAAGGGCTGGGTCCCAGGCTGGCAGGGGTATTCAATGAAGTAACCCAGGACTCCGGATTCGAGATTATCGACAAGGGCGCGAAGATGGCCGCCGACGCTGGCGCCGATTGCGTGGTATCCGTTGGCGGGGGCTCCGTGATAGACACCGGCAAGGGAATTTGTGTGGCCCTGAAAAACGGCGGGAGCATCCGCGATCATATGGGGGTGAACATCCTGCCCGGCCCCCAGACACCGCATATAGTCCTGCCCACCACCTCCGGCACTGGCAGCGAAGTCACCAACGTGGCGGTGATATACGACAGCCTGGAGAAACGGAAAAAGAACCTGCTGGACCATAACATATATCCGAACACAGCCGTGCTGGACCCGGAGTTTCTGCTCGGGCTCCCCCCGCCCGTCACCGCCTCCACCGGGATGGACGCCGTCACCCACGCCATAGAGGCGCTTCACTCCATGATGAAAAATCCCGTATCCGACGCGCTGGCCCTGCAGACCATAGGCCTGATGGGCCGATGGCTGCCTGTGGCATGGGCCGAGCCTGCGAACATTGCCGCCCGGGGGCACACCCTGGTGGCCTCCAATCTGGCCGGGGCCGCCTTTTCCAACGCCATGGTGGGCCTGTGCCACGCCATAGCCCATGGCCTGGGCGGTGTGGCCCGGGTTCCCCACGGGCTGGCCAATTCCATCGCCCTGCCCCATGTGATGCGGTTCAACCTGGAAGCCGAGCCGAAGCTTTATGACCAGGCGGCAAAGGCGCTGGGGCTGGGCGCAGGCGACGAGGTGGCCGACTGGGTGGAGGGGATGGCGCGGCGGCTGGATCTGCCCACGACCCTGAAAGACGCTGGTGTGGCTGAGGACTCGCTCGGCGAGGTGGCGGAAGCTGCCATGACCGATGGCGCGGCGCTATACAACCCCCGTCCAGTGTTTGAACCAGATGAGATCATGCCGCTATTACGGCTGATCTGGGCGGGGAGCTAGCCGGCAGAATCTGGATAGAGGGGCAAGGTCCGTGCTTCCGTCACTCTTCATATCGCCGAATCAAAAGAGACGATGCGTAATGAACTGCACTTAACTGCTGAAAAATTGACATTTGGCGCCATTCCGTGGGTAAAATACAGTACAAGAGAAATGGCGGGAACGGGACCCGCCGGAACGAGAAAACAAGAGCCGTGGCGAGAGTGGTTTGGTGGTCCGGGGGTGTTTTCCGCCCATGGCAGGTAGCAGGGTCAGGATGACTGTAAAACGAGAAACCGATCTTATGCAGGAGTGCATGACCGCCCTGCTTTGGGAAGCCGAGAAGCTGAAATCTCTCTACACGGGAAAGAGCGTGGAGGAACTCGACCAGCAATCCGTCCTCGAATTCACAGGGAGGATGCGGGAAATTCATGTAAGGCTCTCCGTGGCGTTCAATCCCTCCGAGGGCCGGTCCAGAATACTGGAGCGCTTCTTTGTTCAGTGGAATAACATGCTTTTCGGAGTATTCTACATAGCATCTGAGTATCAGGCCAAGGGATCCATCTCCCACAGGCAACTAGATATCCTCTCCGCCGCAGTGGATGAGATAGTTGTGACATTGGGAAAAAATCCCATGGTGGCCAAAAAAGTCTTCCCCACCGGGGACTAGCGGCGCGCCTGTGGTGTAGCTTTTAGATGGAGCCCCGCCTTGCCACCGCTCGTCTGATACTTCAACACTCGGCCCTCAATGCAAAATAAAGTATCAAAAGCGCTAGCTTGATTGTTGAGACCGCCTTTTATGCAACCGCCCATAAAGAGAGTGTCAAAGTCGGTGGCGTGGATGTTGTGCGAATAATGGGGTGTAAATCCTCTATCACCCCTTCTCCACCGGCATATTGGCTCTTTTCCATTCGGGAAAGCCATCCTCCATTCTGCGAGCGGCGATTCCTTTCATCCGCAGTTTCTCCACGGCATCGAAGGCCAGCACGCAGTAGGGCCCCCGGCAATAGGCGATCACTTCCTTTTTCCGCTTCAGAGTCTTGATCCATTTCTCCAGATCCTTAAGCGGGACGTTGATGGCGCCGGGCACATGCCCACTCTCGTATTCCTCCTGCGGACGGACATCCAGCACTGTCACCAGCCCCTCCCTGGCCCTCTTCCACAGCTCCGCGGCCGGCACCGGCTCCAGGTCGTCCTTTACTTTGAAATATGTGTCGAGTATGACTTTCACCTCGGCCATGCTCCTCTCCGCCACGTTGCGCATGGCTCCCACCAGATCCACCACACCCTGGTCCGCCAGGGAGTAATGGACGCGCAGCCCCTGCTTGCGGGCGGAGACCAGTCCCACCGCCTTTAGCTGCTGCAAGTGTTGCGAAACGTTGGCCACGGAGAGGCCCGTTAGCTTGGCCAATGCTTCCACATGGCGCTCACCCTGGGCCAGGAACTCAAGAATTTCCAGCCTGTTGGCCGAGGCCAGCGCCTTTGCCACTCGGGCCAGCTGCTCGAACAATAAATACTTGGAATTTACGTTTGACATTATCTTAGCCTAACAATAGGATGTATTCAATTAATCAATTGAATACTGCAACAGGGACGTTAATACTAGTCCGTATACACTATTGCCATTTAACGCGCGGGTCAATGAGGAATTGGGCTGAAGAGGCGACTGATGGAAAAACCGATCCTTGATAACAAACCCTCCGATAACACTTTGGGCCGGATGACGCTCATTCCTTTTCTGGAGAAGTGATGCGCCCCACAACCGCCACGGCGGGAGAAACCACGGAGAATAAGACCAACGGCTCCAGAATCATGCCAGCTTCCAGGCAAAGGTCGTTGGCGGGACGTTATTCCATCGTCACACAGGCGCTGGCTTTGGCCGCTTTCGGCTGGGCGTTTTTCGGCTGGGTCAACGAGTCATACCTCTACTGGTTCGAAAATCCGATCTGGCTCAACCGTTATACGGAATACGCCATGATCCTTGCGTTCGGGGTTTGGCGGATATCCGCCGAAGAAAATCCGTACACAAAAAAACGACTGGCTACCCTGGTGGCGATTGTAACCGTACTCTGGTGGCTCATCCCGTGGCTGATCCCGTTTTACGAGCCTTATGCGGGCCACATGATCAGCCAGCCTGTGTTCCCATCGCTCCACACTCCCGGCACGCTCACTTTCTTTCTCACGCTGGGGTTGGTGTTCCTCTTCGGCAGGAGAGTAATCTGCGGATGGGGGTGCCCCTGCGTGGGAATCCGGGAATCTGTTGGGTTTCCCTTCAGGAGCAGGACGATCACAGGCCCCACTGCATGGAAGTGGCGCCACGTGAAGTGGATATTCTTCGCGTTATATGTGGCGGCGGCCTATGCAATATTCCGTTGGGCGCCTAACTCGTGGACCTCCACTTTCCTGGGGCTCTTCACGCTGCTGGTGGTGATTCCATACTTTGCCACATTCTTTCTCTCTCCAATCACAGGAAACCGGTTCTACTGCCGCTACCTGTGCCCATATGGCGCCACCTTTGGCCTGCTTAACAAAGTCGGCTTTTTCCGGATAGATTTCAACAAAGAGACATGCACCGATTGTGACCTGTGCGAGAAGGTGTGCGACATGGGCATCCCAGTGGTCACCATCGGAAAGGCGGAGGGGAGGGTGGATACCACGGAGTGCATGGGCTGTGGGCGCTGCGTCACAGAATGCCCTTCGCGCAGTCTGGCTTTCCACGACATCCGAAACATGGCCTTCCCGGCTTTGCGTCAGGATGGGCGGATGTTGAAAGAAAGCTCCGGGCTGGCCAGTCCCCTTTTCCTTCGCCATGCGGCCATATTCGCCTTCATGATGCTGACGGTTGGCCTCATGGCTGGGTGGTTCTTCACCTCTGTGGGAAGCCCGGCGGAATTGTCGAACAACCTGGTGGGGCTGGTATGCGGTCACTAGCGTCACTTTTGTTGGCCCTGTTGTTTCTATACACTTCAGTGGCCATGGCCGGTGGAGCAGGCAAGGGTATTGGCTTATACGGTGGCGAGTGGAGCCCCGACCCGATGTCGGAGTATTGGGATCCGAAATCTTTTTACACACCCAGAGCCGACCTGGTGGAGGGGATTTATCGAGGTGAGGAGTGTGTGGACTGCCACGAGGGGATTACTCCTGGCATAGTGAAAGGATGGCGCGCCAGCCGTCACGCCGCGGCGGCCAAGCCTGTCTTGTGCGACGCATGCCACGGCGCCGATCATCAGAAGATCATATTCCCCACGACGGAAACTTGCGCCGGCTGCCATGAAAAGCAACATGGCGAGTTCATGGATGAGAAAAGATACGGCTTCCCCAGCCACGCGCTGGCCATGGAACGGGCAGTGGACGCAAAGCATTTTGTCGACAAGCCTAAGGCGGAGACCGCCTCCTGCATGCAATGCCATTCCGTGGCGACAAAGTGCGACTCCTGCCATACCCGCCACCTCTTCAGCGCCGCCGAGGCCCGCCGTCCGGAGGCGTGTGTCACATGCCACTCCGGCCCGCCCCACCCGGACGACGAGACATACTACAGCTCCGCCCATGGAAAGCTGTATCTGGCCGAAGGCTCCAAATGGGACTGGAGCAAACCCTTGGCAAAGGGCAATTATCCCGCTCCCACATGCGCCTATTGCCATATGCGTGGCAAGCATCAGGTGGCGGAAAAGGCCATATGGAAGTTCGGTTTGCGGGAAGTGAACCCGAACACCTCTGAGAATATGGTGAAAAAGGCGAAGTGGATGGCCGTTTGTCGCGACTGCCACGACGAAAAAACCTCCGCAAAGGCATTCTCCACGCTGGCAAAAGAGAGAAAAAGAGCATGGACCAAGCTGTACGAGATGGAGGACTTGTTAAAGGATCTGCGCTCCGGAAAAGTGATCACCCCGGCTCCCGGCCAGCGCCCTGCCTACCCGGCCGATTTTGTTGATTCAATCTGGCCCATAATCAGAATCGGATTTCACGAGGGGCAGGCTTCCGCCTTCTATAACGTTTCGCTCATCGAAAGGCTCTATTTCGAGATGTGGTACTTTGACAACCTGGGCGCATACAAGGGTGCGGCCCACGGGGCGGATGAACTCGCCAACTTGCAACATCAGAAGATGGAGCGCAGCATGAAGAGAATCCGGGCGGAAGCGGCCAGGCTGCGCCGCCCGGGGAAGCGGGAGCCTGGTGACCTGTGGCTGAGGGGGGAATACACAGACTTCAACCGGGAGAATAACTGATGGCTGGATGGCGTATTTTTGCGGCGGCGGCTCTGGTGGTTTGTTTGCTGGCTCATGGCGCTGTTGCCCAGGCGCCGGAGGGGGATTTCGCCGATACAGAGTGCGTGAAGTGTCATCTGGAAAAGTCACCGGCAGTGGTGGAACAATGGAAGGCCGGTGACCATGGCAAACCGGACCGGATGGTTACATGCTTTGATTGCCATGGCGGCACGCATGAAATAGCCGCCCCAACGGCGCGGACCAACGGCGCCTGTATCCGATGCCACGAAAACGAAGGCGCCGCCGTCCATAGCTATCGTACATCCAAACATGGGGTCATCGCCCTGCTGGAGCAAGCGACGTGGGACTGGACGCAGCCGTTGATGGAGGGGAATTACCGCGCTCCCACATGCGCCTACTGCCATCTTCACAGCGGAGATCACGATGTGGGCGGCATATTGTCCCGACGCGGCGCGGCGGCCAGGGCCAGGGTAGAGGAAGTATGCTCCGATTGTCATTCACCACGTTTCATCTCCACATACATGGCTACCGGGGAGCGGATGTATCAGATAGGGCTTATGAAGGGTCGTGAGGCGGAGGCCCTGGTGGAGCGGTTCCGCAAGGCCGATCAGGACGAGCGTACTCTCGCCGACATGAATGAAACCTATGAAAAGATGAAGTATTACCATCTGAAAAATCTTCGGATGGGAATCGCCCACCAATCCCCTGACTACCAATGGTGGCACGGCCACCCCGCGCTGGATGGCGACCTTATCCGGATCAAGTCGCTGTATCAGGGGTCGTTGAAATAAGCGGTTAAGTATCCCCCGACAATGGTGGCACGGCCACCCCGCGCTGGATGGCGACCTTATCCGGACCAAGTCGCTGTATCAGGGGTCGTTGAAATAAGCGGTTAAGTATCCCCCGACAATGGTGGCACGGCCACCCCGCGCTGGATGGGGACCTTATCCGGATCAAGTCGCTGTATCAGGGGTCGTTGAAATAAGCGGTTAAGTATCCCCCGACAATGGTGGCACGGCCACCCCGCGCTGGATGGGGACCTTATCCGGATCAAGTCGCTGTATCAGGGGTCGTTGAAATA
>JAOUMU010000081.1 GCA_029881335.1 Nitrospinota bacterium
CCCGCTTGCCAGCTTTGCGCAGATTCCGGCCCAGATCCTCGTCCGCGCCGGCTAGCCCCTCGCGCCCGTCCACCACAAAAAATATCTCGTCCGCCTCTTCCATAGCCACCAGCGCCTGTTCCCTGGTCTGGCTGATTATGTCATTCTGGTTCTCCGGCTCGAAACCTCCGGTGTCGATCACTCCGAACTTTCTCCCGTCCCTTTTGGCAAAGGCGATGTTCCTGTCGCGGGTGACTCCGGGCGTGTCATCCACGATGGCCGGTCGGCCCCCTACAATCCTGTTGAACAATGTGGACTTGCCCACGTTGGGCCTGCCTACGATGGCAATGTAAAACATATATATTTCCGTTAATTGTCTGTATCGTACATCTTTCCACATTTTACACCCGAAGGAGCATTCATTTACAAATTCACTGGATTACCGATAAAATAACCACAGATTGATGGATGATCCACGGCTTACACTGTGGAGCGCGAAATTACTTCACGTTTTTTTCTCATTTAGCAAGATGATGTGGCCGTCTAAAGCCGCTTTCATCCGGAAATGGGCCATAACGGCCGTATGCGACTTATTTAAAAACGCTAGTAAGCAATGAACAAATATAAGCTCATTTGTTGCGCTGATGGCCAGGAGGTCAGGCTCAAAAGCCCGTTTGACTTCCAAACCGGATGCCATGAAAACTCCCTTCTCAAAACCGTGTATCTCCAGGACAGGCTGGAGATCAGAAAGGACCTTCCCGGCCTCTGGAAATACATCAACTGGCTCCCGGTCAACAACCCCAACGAATACTCCTTTGGACCGGTCACTTATAAAAGCCAGGGGCTGGCCGCCGAATTGGGGCTTTACAACCTGTGGATCAGCTTCAACGGCTACTATCCGGACTTTGGGGCCTATTACAAGACCTGTACTTTCAAAGAGTTGCACGCCGTCGTGGTGATCCAGTACGCCAAGGAGCACAATGTGGAAAAACTGGTGCTGGCCTCCGCTGGCAACACCGCTGTGGCGTTCTCATATATTGCCGAATTCCTCAAGTTCCCGGTGGTCTGCGTGGTTCCGGAAAAATGCATGAAAGCAGTCCTGGCCCCGAACATGCTCTTCTCAAACTCCAAGATCGTCATGCTGACAGGAGGTGATTACTCCGACGCTCTCAACGTCTCCCGCCGCCTGGCCGCGCTGAAGGGGTGGACATATGAAGGGGGCGCCAAAAACTTCGCCCGCCGCGCAGGACTGGGCATAACCTACATGGACGCGGTCACCACCATAGGCAGGATTCCGGACCACTACTTCCAGGGTGTGGGCAGCGGCACCGGCGCCATCGCCGCTTGGCACACCAACATGTTATTCATCTCCAGCGGCTCCTATGGAACATATCTGACCCGGCTCCACCTGGCCCAGAACAAGCCTATGACCCCCATGGTCAGCGCCTGGGCCGCAGGCAGAAACTTCATCAAGCAGGAGGTGGATGTGCCCCAGGTGGAGAATATCCTGGACCTGGTGGCCGCGCCAGTGCTCACCAATAAATATCCGGCATACGGAATCCGCGGCGGTGTTTATGACGGACTCCGCGCCACGAGTGGGATTATGTATGGTATATCCAACGACGAGCTGTATGAGGCGGGGGATGTTTTCAAAAGAACCGAGGGGCGCGATGTGAATCCACCGGCCGCCGTGGCCACTGCCGCTCTGATAAAGGCGGTGAAGGAGAAAAAGGTGAGAAAAGGAGACATCATCCTGCTCAACATCACCGGAGCAGGCAAGGAACAGAGGCGCCGCGACCTGGCCATCCTGCCAATAAAACCGAACCACACCATAACAAGAGAAATCACCGACGAGGAACTGATGGAGCTACCAGTATGACCCCCGAAGAGAGAACCATCCAGGCGCTGAAAAAAGCGGATACGGGAATGGCCGCGATCCTGCCATGCGACAGGAACAAAAACCTGTACCAGGCTATGTTCAGCCACTTCAAGTGCGTGGAGATATCCCGCGAGGAGGAGGGAGTGGGCCTTTGCGCCGGGGCGGCGCTGGCGGGTATAAGACCAGCCATGCTAATTCAGAACTCCGGACTGGGGAATATGGTGAACGCCATGGCGTCACTCACGCGTCACTATACGTTCCCCCTGCCCATCCTGATGAGCTGGCGTGGGATGGCCTCGGAGACCATCGAGGCGCAGCGTTGGATGGGGAAGTACGTCCCGAAAATAATGGACGCCATGGAAATCCCATACCACCAGATCAATACCGCTGGCGCTATCAGCTCGCTGGAGCAGACCCTCTCTGGAGTATATGAAAATGACGAAATCCGCGGGTATCTGTTCGAGCCTGGTGTGTGGAAAGGGAGTGAATTCGCGCCACCCCCCTTCCCCGCCGCCAAACGCAATATCCATCTGCCCCCTTTCGAGGGACGCATGTCCAAGCCCAAAGCCACCCGCTACGATTTCTTAAAAGCCGCAGCCGAAGCCCTGGAGGGTAAAGCGGTGGTGGGCAACATCGGCGCTCCCAGTAAGGAGCTTTGCGCCGTCATGGATCAGCCGTCCAACTTCTACATGCTCGGTTCCATGGGAATGGCCACGCCGATCGCCCTCGGGGCGGCGCTGAATTGCGACAAGACTGTCATATCCATCGACGGCGACGGTAGCACCCTGATGAATCCCTCCACCCTGGCCACTGTGGCCAGGACATCCCCAGGCAACCTGCTGATCTTCCTGATAGACAACGGCTCCTACGGCTCCACTGGCGACCAACCCACCGCGGCAAGCCAATCCGCGGACCTGGCCCAGGTGGCTCGGGGTTTTGGTATCGACTGGATATTGCGCACCATCGATCCGGAGGAGGCTGCCGAGGCGGTGGCGGGATTTGATGGAGACGGCCCCCTGTTGCTGCATGCCAGGGCGCTGCCGGGCAATGCGGATGTCCCCAACATCACAAAAAGCCCGGCCGAAATCCGCCGTGGCGTTTCTGATTATCTACAATCCTGATAAGCCGTTTCGTATACTGAAGCCAGGACGCGTAGGCGCGAACTCACAGGCGTGGGCTCGCGGGTGTGGGCGGAGGAGTAAAACCTTAGGATAGTTACACATGAACTGGATCGGAAAAGTCACTTTAGGCGCTTTGGGCTTTGCCCTCCGCGGCCCTGTGGGCGCAGTGGCGGGGGCTCTGGCGGGAGCTGTGATCGACGCCGCACCGGACGCGCTGCGCGTTTTATTTCCGGAGCCCACGGCAGAGGATCAGGATGTGGCGGCTTACGGCCTTTTGGGAAAGGTTGCATGTTGCGATGGCGGGATAAACAAGGATGAGCTTAGGGCCTTTGTGGAGTTCCTGGACAGGCGCGGGGCGCAAGGCGCCGCAAGAGGGGACGCCGCGGTGATGTTCAAGGCTTCTGAAGGGAGCCAATACAGCCTGGAGCAGTTTGCCATAAGCTTCTTCCGCCTTGTCAATTATGAGGATGAAAGGCTGCTGCAAATGTTGGAGGCAATGCTGAATATGGCCGCCGCCGATGGCCCGGTGAACCAGGCGGAGGATCGGGCAGTGGCCGCCGCCGCAAGAATATTCCTTATCAGCAAGGAGGATTTTGATCCTATCAGGAACAGGTTCAAGACCGCCAGCGGCGAGGAGAGAGCCAGAGCGCCAAAAGGAAGCCTGGCCGAGCGTTACGAGACTCTGGGTGTCAACCCGGCGGATTCCGACGAAACCATAAAAAAAAGATACCGCAAGTTGGTGGCAGACTTCCACCCGGACAAGATAGCCTCCAAGGATCTGCCGGAAGAGTTCACAAGGTTCGCCAACGCCAAACTGTCGGAGATTAATGAATCCTACGACGCCATCCGGAAAAGCCGTGGGATGCGCTGAGTTCCTGTTGCGGCAATGACCACCATCAGAATCGGCCACCTCTCCACCGGATATCACACCGCCCTGTGCGCCATCGCCCTAAAAGCGCTGGAGCATGCGGGGCTGGACCCGGTGTGGCGCCTCTTTGGTACAGGACCGCCCATTGTAAAGGCGCTGGAAGAGGGGGAGCTTGATATCGGTTATATAGGGCTTCCCCCGGCGGTGATCGGGATCGCCAGAGGGGCCGCCATCAGATGTGTGGCGGGGGGACACATGGACGGCACTATACTCATCGCCCGCTCTGGCTACCAGAATTCCGCCGAGGCAGGCTCCATGCAAGCTGCGCTGGAGCAGTTTGCGGGCAAAAAGATCGGCTCCCCATCCAAAGGTTCGATCCATGATGTCATACTGCGCGCGTTTCTGGGCCACCACGGCCTGGAGGAGAAAGTAGTGGTGGAAAACTTCCCCTGGACAGACCTGGTGGGACAGGCGATGGAAGATGGCAAAATCGAGGCGGCGGTGGGGACACCTTCATTGCAGGCCTCACTTTCGCTGGTTTCCGAAGTCGGTGTAAAGCCAATTATCCCTCCGGACAAGCTATGGCCAGACAATCCCAGCTATGGGATCATAGCCGCCCGCAGCTTTATGGAACAAAGCCCGGAGGCCTTGCTCGAGTTCTTGAAAATCCACGAAAGCCTCACCGGGTTTATCAAGACCCGGCCAAAAGAAGCTGCCCTAGCCACCGCAGGGCTGGTGGGAATGGCGCCGCCGGAATTTTTCGAGTACAGCTACCAGATATCCCCAAGGTATTGCGCCGCCCTGCCAGATAGCTATATCACCTCCACCATGAAATTCGTGGAAACACTTGGCCGCCTGGGTTACATCAGCCGCCTCGTGGATGCCGGGGAGATTTTCGATAAGTCGTTTATAGAAATAACCCACCCGGAACCTGATCATTACGACAACCCGCAAGGGTTCATAGGAGACGGCTTCCCCTGACTGACAGGGAAGTGAGCGGCAGTGGCCGCCTTTCGATCCACGCCTTCGGCTAGCCCCCCTTGATGAAATTACTTCCTTGGAATGTCATGCCAATTTCTCTATACTGTCGCTTGTCATACATTCGGAGTATTAATGGCTCAACCGGTGAAAACTATTCTTGTCGTCGATGACGACGAGGCGCATCTGCTATGGTCCAAGGAAATATTGGGCCAGAACGGATATGAGATAGACGCCGCAATTTCGGCTGAAAAAGCGCTGGAAATGCTGAACTGCCGCTCATATGACCTTATAATCTCGGACTTATTGATGCCGGGTATGTCCGGGTTGGATTTCGTGCGAAAAATTGGAGAAGTGCGGGAGGGACAGAAGGCCATAATCATGACGGGCCATGGGGACATAGAGAGTTTCATAGAATCGGTACATGGCTTGGGGGCGCTTGAGTATGTCACAAAACCGATTGAAACAAAAGACTTTATAAACATGGTTAATAAGCTGACGGCTTGACGGAAACCGGGATTATTCCCTCCCATCTTCTTGGTGAAGAGCCCTGTCGGGCACAAAGGCGCCGGTCTGTGTTCATGGTCTGAACAAACGCCCCCCTCCCTGTTTCTCCCCTATGAGTGCTTGGAGAACTTGCGGTCCGACTCCTCCACGCTCAGCGCCAGCTCCACCTTGTACTCCCGCAGCTTTTCCGCCACTATCCTGTCGGTCAGCGCGATAATCCGGACCGCCAGCAAAGCGCCGTTCTTCCCCCCGGCTTTGCTGCCCAAAGAAACCGTGGCCACCGGTACCCCGCCTGGCATGTTGACAGTGGACATAAGCGCATCCCACCCGTGCAGCGGCCCGGCCGCCAATGGCACACCAATGACCGGCAACAACGACTCCGCCGCCACCATCCCGGCCAGATGCGCGCTAAGGCCAGCGCAGCATATAATAACCTTGGCGCCATTCTCCTCTGCGGCCCGCACCAGGCTCCTGGTTTTCTCCGGTGTCCTGTGGGCGGAGGTGATCCTAAGGTCATAGGACACTCCAAACCTCTCCAGAGTGGAAACAATCTCTTCGCCCACTTCCATATCAGAGGCGCTGCCCAGAAAAATAAGAACGTCCATAATAATAGCTACTCCTATTCAGGTATTATCTTGCCGGGATTCAGGATATTGTTCGGGTCGAACAGCTTTTTTATCGCCCGGGTGATCTCAACTCCTCTTTCCCCTATTTCAGATTCTATATATTTCGCCTTGGCAAGTCCAATACCATGTTCGCCTGAAAGAGTGCCACCTAGCTCCAGCGTTATACGGAACACCTCCTCCACAACCTCTTGAGCTATGGTGTAGCGCTGGGGGTCGCTTTTGTCCGTCAGGATATTTACATGCATATTCCCGTCGCCTGCATGCCCGAAACTCAGAATGGTCACGCCAGATCTTTCCGAAAGCTCCTCCAGCCGCGCCACCAGGTCCGGGATCCTGGACCGTGGAACGGCGACATCCTCGTTTATCTTGTCAGGCGCCAGCATCGATGTAGCCTGGGACATGCTCCGGCGTGCTTTCCACAACAGGGCGCGATCCTCCAGGGTGGATGCGGTGCGTACTCCTTCCGCGCCGCGCTCGCGCAATATCGTTTCGATCATCGCCATCTCTTCGGTGGCCTGCCTTTCAGAACCATCAGTCTCAATCAGCAGCAGGGAAGCGTCTGGCAAGCCTGTCTTCAAAAGCTTCTCCACCGCCCGCACAGACCCCCTGTCCATCAGCTCCAGGACGCTGGGGATGATCCTGGCGCCGATAATAGCGGCCACAGCGCGGGCTGCGTCGGAGACCTGGGCAAAGGAAGCCACCGCTGTCCTGAGCGCCACCGGTTTGGGAATCAAACGCAACCTGATTTTTGTCGCTATTCCCAAAGTCCCCTCAGAACCTACCATTAGCCGGGTCAGATCGTATCCCACCACACTTTTTATGGTTTTGGCGCCGGTGTTGATAACCGATCCGTCCGGCAACACCACTTCCATGCCAAGAACATAATCACGAGTGACGCCATATTTCACAGCCCTGGGCCCTCCGGAACCCATGGCCACATTGCCGCCGAGGGTGGAGACATGCAGGCTGGCGGGGTCTGGTGGATAAAAGAGCCCCAGCTTTTCCACCTCCTCCTGGAACTTGCCGGTCACCAATCCAGGCTCCACCAGGGCGGTCAGGTTATTGGTGTCGATCTCCAGGATACGGTTCATGCGGGTGAGGATCAACGCCATACCTCCATGGATCGGCACGGAGGCGCCCACGGCCCCGGTACCCGCGCCCCTGGGGGTGACGGGGAATCTGTATTCGTTGGCCAGCCGCATCGAGGCGCTGACCTGATCCACTGTGGTGGGGAATCCAACCGCCTCTGGCGCATGCTCAGGCGCCGCTGCCGCTGCGTCGAAACCGTAGGCCACCAGATCCTCCGGCTGGCATGTCCAGGCGCCAGAGGGGTACAGCCTCTCCAGCAGCTTCCGGGCGTCATTTGGTATCATAAGGTACATTAACCGAGACCAGCCCACAGATTCAAGCCGATATAATGGCGCGAGCCCTGACATGGTAGAATAATCACTGATAGGGGCGGCCAACACCGGCCGCTGATAAACGGAAGGACGGATATAGTTGGACACGGTCGTATTCATGAACACAGGCAGGCCAGGCGCCCGACTTTTAGTCTACTACCAGTTCCTGATTCTTCTTTTTACCAGCCTGACCGTCCTTGCCAGGCGCCCCGTGCGGGAAGTTCTGTTCCGCCAGGTGTACTTCAACACAGTGGAATCTGTCCACCGGATTACCATCGTGGCCGCCCTCACCGGCATGGTGGTCATCACACAGATTTCCCAGGCGTTCGGTTATGACCCGGAGCTGATCGGCAAGGCCCTGATGTGGACTGTAATCCGGGAGTTGGGCCCGCTTATCACCGCCATCCTGTTGATCTCCGGTAGCGGAGCTGCCGTGACTGCGGAGCTTTCCTCCATGAAGATAAACAGGGAGTTCGACACCTTGCGATCCATGGGAATAAATCCCCTCGAATACCTGGTGATTCCCCGAATGGCTTCCACCATCATATCCCTGTTCCTGCTAAACGCCTATTTCCAGGCCGCCGCCATCCTGGGAGGTTTCGTCCTTTCCATGGCGATAATCGATGTCTCCTTTCACCAGCATATATCCTCTATCCTGCTTTCCGTCTCTGTTTTTGACGTGGGCGTTTCCGTCTCAAAGAGCCTGATTTTCGGCGCGGCCATCGCCGCGATAACCTGCTCCCACGGCTGCCTTGTGGAAGGCTCAATCACAGAGATACCCAGGGCCATCATCGGCTCCCAGATGCGCAGTCTTTTCATGATCTTCGTCATTGACGGATTATTCGCTTATTTTGTGTTCCTGTGATCAGCTTCAGCAATGTCCGAACGGAGTGGTTTGGCCCTGTGACTTTCGACGCGGTGGCCGGAGCCCCGGTGAAAATCGTCGCCCCCTCCAGAGATGCCTCGGATGCCTTCGTGCGGGTGGCGGCTGGTCTGGCAAGGCCTGACAGTGGGCAAGTGAAGCTGCTAGGAGAGGACATATACGCTGTCACCGAGGAGGAATATGTCCACTTGATGAAGGACGTGGGCCTGGTTACACAGTCTGGCGGTATGATCAGCAATCTGCAAACATATGAGAACGTTGCCCTGCCGGCCCTGTATCATGGGAAGAAAACTATCGAGGAACTGGAGACCTTTACCAGCCATGTTCTGGCCGGTTTGGGCATCCCCATGGACCTGGGGGAAACCATGATGAGGACCAGGCCGCATTTGTTAAAGCCATACCAGGAAAAGATATTGAGAATAATCAGAGCCCACGCCATGGAACCGGTCCTGATGATCTATGGGGAATTAACCGATCAGCTCCCTGACGATATCGGAAAATATGTTATACAATTGGCGATGGAGTTTCATCGGCAAAGCAAGGAGAGAGTCTCCATGTTCGTAACCTGCGACGAATCGACATTGAAATCGATTCCCACAGCTGGCGCGATTTTCCTGGATGCGTCGCGCCAAGAGACAAGAGAATAGACGCTATGGCTTTCTATTCGCAAACCGACAGGCGCTTTAGGGGGTTGGAGCTGAAAGTTGGGCTTTTCGCGGTTCTTTCCATTGCCGCCATGGTGGCGCTCATGGCTTATGTAATTAAACGAAGCGATCTTTTCTCCCCCTCCAGTTCTGTATATTTTTTCGTGAAGAGCGGCGAGGGAGTCAAGGTTGGGATGCCGGTGAAGCTCTCCGGGTTCTCCATAGGCTCTGTGTTACAGCAGGATCTGTGGGACATGTCCAAGGTGGAAAAAAGGCATTCTGCAGGGTTGAGCGGGCTGGCGGTGAAGGTGACGCTGGATATCAAAACCCGGTACCTGGAATGGATCCCAATGGACTCCAACGCTTTTTTGAGGAAAGAAAACGTCATCGGCGACCAGATTATAGAGTTCATCCCCGGCGTGTCTCATGTGTCTCTGAAGCCGGACGAATATGTGAAATTCGAAAAGGAAAAGACTCTCAACGACTATTTCGAGATGATTTCCGAAGAGGTGAAAAAGGTCCAGGAAGAAGCGGCCAAGACCATGCAGTATATTAACGACCCGAACGGAGAGGTGCGAAAGGCATTCGAAAACTTGCACGACTTCACCCGTGGCCTGGTGGAGACCAGGGAAAAAATCGACCAGTCATTCATAACCATGGACAAGACGGTTCTTAACGTGAATGAACAAGTCATGCAGATGAGCCAGAAAACCCAGAAGGCCATCGAAGACTTGAACAAGGCGCTGAACACCACCAATGACGCCCTGCCAAAAACGTTCAGAAAGATCGAGGAGTCTATCGACTCCATCTCCAACGTGGTGGCGGAGATGAAGAAACTCACCGAGTCGCTCACTACTGATTTACCCGAGATAGTGGAAACCGGCGTGGATGTCTCCCGGGACGCTGATCAGGTCATGGAATCCCTGAAAAAAACCTGGCCCGTCAGCTCCAATATAAAACCGCCTAAAAGCGCTCCACTGGAGGTGGATAGCTATGGCGCCAGGTAACAGCATGCCGAGCCGGTGGCTGACTGCAGTAGTGGCTCTTTTATTAGCCAGCCCTTGGGCAGCCATGGCCGATGACAATCCCGGCCAAAACGCGCTGAAGTACAATGTCAGGGGCGCTTCCGCCTCCAGCAGGGACAATCACCCCAGGGCCCTGCGCCTGCACGAGATGGCACTGAAGGCCAGGCTGGCCGCCGACGATATTTCCGGGGCGATCATGGAACTGCACAACATATCGGTGGATCATTTGCGCATGAACAACTTGGACGCATCCCAAAGCAGCCTGTCCAATGCGATGGAGCTGTATGAAGAAGAAGCGCGCATGGGGATGGGCCGCGAAAAGGAAAAAGCGATGCAGGAGGCCATGGCCCACGTCACAACCTTGAAGGCGATCATCCTGCTGGACAATGGCAGCCATGAGGAAGCGGGGAAATGGGCCGAGCGCGCCATGGTGTATTGTCAAAAGTCCGGATGCATCGACAAGGGAAGGATTATGAACGTCCGGGGAAGGGTGGCCCTGGCCGCCGACGCCCACGATACAGCCGAAACCCTGGCAAACGGGGCAATGGCGGAGAATCGAAAGAACAAAAACCAGGTGGAGACCGCGAACTCCATCAGGCTACTTGCAGAGACCGCCGAGGCCCGCGGGGAGAGGGAAAAGGCTAATGAACAATATCAGAAGGCTCTTGTGATTGACCGGGAAGAAAAACTGGGCAACAAGATCGCCATGGACCTTCTGGGCCTGGCCCGAGGATACGCCGCAATGAAGGATATCGAATCGGCGGAGCTGTTCGCCAAAAGGGCGCTTATCGTCTCCAACGCCGCGGACTACCCCACCGGCGCCAGGTCCGCCAGCGAACTGTTGGAGAAACTGAGGCAATAACAGGGCGCCTCGCGCAGTAAGCCCTATCCAGCATGGGACAGAACTTCATATACTTTCCCCCCACGCATAATAGGGGAATCCTCAACGCGGCAGAAGCTAGATCCACTGTGCTTATAGTAGAGGACAACGAGGACAATCTTGAGCTGTGGAACCAGGCCGAACCGCGGAGCTTATTTCTTTGGCATGCGAGGGTAAATCAAATACGGCGGAGTTGTAAACCTCCCTTTTTTAGTTTTACTCACTCTGTAAACCGTCCAGAATTTAGTGGAAGGTCGGAGAAGGTCAATAGCACTAATACCTCCAAGAACACGAATTAAGAATTTGATGTCATTCGTATCTACCATTCTGCTGATCCAGGTTCCCCTCAATCCGAAATACCCTCCGGTCACCTATAACCTGAAGGCGGACCATATCTCCATTCTCGGCCGGGTGGTGGGGATCATCTGGGCCCCGTTGGGATATGCTTTTCTATTACCATCGCACCATTTACTGTAAATTCACCACGAGATGTTATTATTGCATTAAATTTATATCCATCCCTATTTTGGTCTACAAGTAACATATCTACACTACCCTGAGCCCTATTTATTATATCTGGTGATCCGTAAAAGGTCCCCCTGCTAGATTGCTTTCCACGCACAGGGCCCGAATGTGTTTGAAGTATTTCGGTTGTTGTGATCACAGTCCATTTCCCGCTGGAGAATTTTTCCCCATTGCTTGTTATACTTCCTTCGTTTCCTGCTATTCTATTTTCACTAGACATATGACACTCCCTATATTGTTTGTTTTATACATTATACCTCATATTCTTACTCTTATTACATTGACACCCCCCCCAAATTCCCTATAACCTCCTTGCCGGGGTAATATTTCCACTTCTAGGATGGTTTGTCATGAAACGGGTTCTCTTTCTCTTTCTCTTTCTCTTCCTCTTCCTCTTCCAATTATCCTGGTTTCTTGTGGTGACGGTGGCGGGGATTCATTGCCTCCAATGTCCTCCTCGGGGATCCCCGCGTTCTCAGCCTGGGTCTTCAACTGGGTCAGCTCATCGATCAGCATATCCAGGTCCTTGTCATACCCCTGGCGCATCTTCTTCCACATGGTTATCACGTCATCCCCCAGCCCCACTTCCCGCGCCAGGCGCTCCGTGGTCTTCATCCTGTCGGCGGCGGATTTGTTCCCCCACTTCGTCCGGTCCGCCCAGTTCAATAACCCGGCCAGGGTGTCGTAATCGTCAGCGCTACTTTTTTTCAGCCCAGCCAGCGCCTGATGGACCTGCTCTCCCTCGATGGTGTTGTTTGTGTTGAATATCTCCGCCGCCCGGTCGGTCCGCTCCGCCGCCACGCGCACCGCTTCGCGCATCGGTTTTTCTTTAAAGTATTCTGGTGAGGCGGCTATCTTCCGTATCCAGGAACTGACCTCGATCTCCTGATAGGTGATCTCGTTGGCGCCGTCCTTCTTCAGCCGGGCGGCTTCGGCCCTGGCCTGGGTCTGGGTATCCACCACCAGCCGGGCCTCCTCCCCATTCACATCGATGAAACTCACCTCCCACCGGCGGATCGGTTTCATGCTCTCCACTATTCCCCCGGCGATCTCCAGGGCGGACAGACCCCAGCCGTCCTTCGTGGGATCGGCCACGAACCGCTCCGTGGCCCCGGCGATCTTGTACCGTATATCCGGCTTTCTGGTCAGGGTGTCCTTCTTGACATCCTTCAGCAAATCCCTTATCGTAACCTTAGAGGCTGAATCCTGGTCGTGCCTCCGCCTGACATGAGGCGATAGGTTCCGACCGGTGATATCAGTCTCGATTTTATATTGCTCAACGAAATATAAAAGCCTCCCCCCTTCTTTTACTTCCCTGGCCACCAGGCGCATGCTGTACAGCCTTTTTCCTATTTCAACAGGGGCTATAAAATTATGGTAAAAGTCGATTTCCGCAGTTTGCCTGCTTTCAATACTCGGTTTTTCGGAGAACACCAGCACACCCTTTTCCACCAGCTCCGGAATATGGGGTATCGCCCTGATTTCGTCATCAGTCGGGTGATGGATTGATCTTATTTTCTCTATTCCTTTCTTGTTCAGCCGCAAGGCCCACCCCGTATCTTTATTCAGGATGTCCTTGTTCCTCCATTCCCGCAGTTGTTCCAGCGCTTCCTTGTAAGACACTGGTCCGGCTTCGGCCATATCGCGTCCTTGGTCAGGTATTCATATTTCTCCTTCTCGGTCATCCCCTCCAGGTCGGATAAATGGAGCCCGCGCCCCTTCCATGTATCCTTCTTGGCCCCGCCGATCTTCTCCCCCACGTCATCATGGACAACGTTCGCTGCGGGAGCTGGAGTGGCAAGCGAAGGCTTACTTTTCGTTTCCGGCCTGGTCTCTGGTATGGGGCCTGGTTTCCCTTCCCGTTTGAGCTTCCCCTGCTCTGTCAGCTCTATCCGGACATTGTTCTCCTTCTGGCTGCCGGTGATCTGGTAATCACCTTTAACAAGCCCCATTCCGCGACGGGCGGCATGGTGGGCCAGGGATACCGATTTGTGTGTCTTGTCCAGCAGTTTTCAGTCCAGGGGAGTCTCCTTTATCGCTTTCTCGGTGGGGTATGCGTACCATTGCCCATTCTTTGTCTGCCCCACATGGATATCCTGGTCTGTATACCCTAGTTCAAACATCATATCCTTGGCGAAACTTTGGGCGGCTTTCTCGGAATTGAATTTCCGGTTCCCCGTGTTCATCATGGAGGACCGGTTAAGGCGGGGCGCGGGCGCGGGCCTGCCCTTGG
>JAOUMU010000009.1 GCA_029881335.1 Nitrospinota bacterium
CATCTATGCCAACGATGACGCGGCGGCGGATAGATTCAGGGACGAAGCCAACTTCGGCGATATGCTAGAGACTGTGAAGCTGGATGTCTCCGGCTACGAGGCTTGCGAGGCGTTCTACAAGACATACGAGGAGAAATACAAATCACTCGACATCCTGGTGAACTCGGCTGGTATCCGGCGAGACTCCGTGGTGGGAATGATGAAGGAGGACGACTGGCGCCGGGTGCTGGAGATAAACCTGACAGGATCCTTCAACATGAGCAAATTCGCCGTGAAGGTGATGATGAAGAAGCGTTTCGGCAGGATCATATCCGTCACCAGCCCCATAGGGCGCATCGGCTTTCCAGGCCAGGCCAATTACGCCGCCAGCAAGGCGGGGCAGGTGGGCTTTTCCCGCGCTTTGGCCAAGGAAGTGGCCACACGGAAAATCACCGTCAACTGCGTCTCCCCAGGATTCATAGATACAGACTTTATCGGGGACCTTCCAGAAGAGCAGAAGAAGGAATATACAAAGCAGGTGCCTATGCGCCGGTTCGGATCGCCGGAGGAGGTGGCCCACGCGGTGATGTTCCTGGCCGGGAAGAAGGCGGCGTATATTACAGGCGCGACACTGGAGATATCGGGTGGGCTGTAAGCCAGCCTGAATGAAAAGGGGGATCGCCCCAGCGCCGTGGCTCCTCCTTGCGCGTATCATGGCCGGATTATATTCACATTGATCCTGGATGTTGGAATATAATCTGTCGATGTCGTTTACAGCACAAAATTCCCGACCCGCCCCTTCCGCAACCAGGCATTCCATCCGCTGGGCTATGGCAGTGGTGTTTATCATGGCCCTGCTGCCAAGAGTCTTTCTCTATTACGAGGCCATGGAGACTCCACTCATGCCGCCTGTTTTCAACTCTCAGACGGATATGTATTTTTACGACTCCTGGGCGCGGAAAATCGCCGCCGGAGACTGGTTATCAAAAGATCCCCCGCGTTTTTATTACTCCTGGAGTGAAAAAGTGGCGCGGGATTATTTCAGGCACAAGCCTTCGGATTTGGCGCGTCTTGCCCCCCTGTCGAAGGAAACTGGCCTGTCGCCGGAAGAACTGATATGGGAGGAATGGCTGGGTGGGAGTTCCCGACTGCCGTATGAACCGCTGTACTCATACATGGTGGCGATTATATATGCCATTTTCGGAGCCCAGCATCTATATGTCTACGCGCTTCAGGTTATATTAGGCGCCGCCGCCTGCGCGCTGGTGTTCAATGCCACCAATACGATGTTCGGTTATCGCGCCGCTGTATGCGCGGCCACGCTTGCAGTTCTGAATGGAACCCTGGCATGGAGCGATATCCATCTGCTTCGGACCACCCTCACCGTTTTCATGGTTGCCCTGGCCCTGTCGGCGATAGTGTCTGCGCAGGACAATCCCACTTGGCCGAGATGGGCGATAGCCGGATTCTGTTTTGGAGTTGGGGCCATGACTCAAAGCTATTTTCTTGTGGCTGGTTTGTGCTGCTGGATATGGTGGACATGGAGGCATCGCGCCAATTTAAAAAGCACGCTCCATTGCGGCGCTGGTTTCCTTCTGGGGTTTGCCATCTGCCTTGCTCCCCTGGTATTCCGCAACGCGGTGGCTGGCGCCCCGTTGTTTTCCATGCTGGCGCGAAGGGAGTTCTTCTTCATCATAGCCAACGCGCCGGACCTCGATCCCTTTGTCATATACAATCTGCTCTCCCCGTACATAGGAGCCATCATGGCCCAGACAGGGGGGGACCCTCTCGCCACGGTGATGGTCACTATCCAGTCCCATGGTGGAGCGCTGAATTACATTATATTCATGCTCGCCAAGGCAGCCGCGCTGGTGGCGCCATATCCGGCCAATGACAACGGAATGGAGTATTCATATTACTACCTGCATTCCATCTCCCTGAAGCTGGCCCCGGTTCATTTTTCTATTATCTTTCCATTGGCCATCGCCGGAGCTTTTTCAGAGGGACGGACCGCCAGGGCGGTTCCTCTGTACATCATGGCAGGGGTGTTTTTGTCTACAATGATTGTTTTTTTCACAATGGCAAGGTACCGGGCGCCGCTGGAGGTGGTCCTCATTCCCTTGGCCGGCGCGGCGCTGGCCCATTTGCTGGACTCCTATGGGACCAGGAAAACAGGAGCGATCCTTGTCGGCGGTTTTACGGCATTTGTCATATTGCTACCACCTGCCATGGCTCCAACTGAATTCGCCTATAAATTCCCCGCATCCCTTTATTATCAGCCGTCAATAGACAAGGCGATCGCGGAAAAGCAATACATGGAGGCCGCCGGGATATTTGACGACATGTTTCTTTACGAAAATAATTATGGTATCAAGCCAGGCGCCATTTCCCCACCGCAGTTCAAAATCGCTAAATGGTACGCCATGCTGCTGCTAGAGCAGGCGGAAGCATATCGCCTTGCCGGGCGTCCCGGCGAGGAGCTGATGAGCAGGGAAAAGGCGAAAACCATACTTCTGGAATTGGATGACCGCGGATTCATCAATCTGAAAATGAACTCATCCCCTGCAGCAGAATCTTCAGAATCCTTTGGCGAGCGCGGCCCTATTCAACCGGAAGCGCCAGATGTTCCTTCATCCGGAAATCCCTGATCAGCCTATCCATCCCTTCCCTGTGCCCTATGGCCGGCTCCCATCCCAACTCGCGCCGCGCCTTCTCTATGCTGTAGTGATGGCTTCTGGCCATTTGTTGCGCCAGAAACCTGGTCATGACAGGCTCGCTCTCCAGCCCCAGCGCCCCATAAGCCAGTTCCATCGCCCCCCCCACGGCGTAGGCCACGCCGAAGGGAACTTTTTGAGTCACCCGGGGCAGATCCAGCCCCTCCAGGATTTCGTTTATCCAGTCCCACAGCTTCACAGGCTCAGGCTGGGTGATGAAATACGCCGATCCCGCCCCTGGGGAACCCTCGCATAGTTTCTCCGCCGCCAGCAGATGCGCGTCCGCCGCGTTCTCCACGTAAACGTTGCTGACGACGTTGTTCCCGTCGCCGACTATTTTCACCTTCCCTTTTTTGGCCCTGTCGATCAGGCGGGGGATCAGGTTTGTGTCTCGCGGGCCCCACACAAGGTGCGGTCGCAGGGAGCAAGTCAGCAGGCCGTCCCGGCCATTGGCGCGCAAAACCTCCCGCTCCGCCATCGCCTTCGTTTCCGGATAGTGGGCCAGGTACTTTGCGGGGTAGGGCGCAGATTCGTCCAGCAGATCATGGTCACTGCCGTCGAACACCACGCTGGGGGAGCTTGTATATATCAGCCTGGTCACGCCGTTGTGGACGCATGCTTCGATGACATTTTGCGTCCCGATAACGTTAGTCTCGTAAAACTCGCTCCAGGGGCCGCCCATCCCCACCTTTGCCGCCACGTGGAACACCACGTCCATATCAGCGCAGGCCGGGACCAGGGCCGCCTTGTCTGTGACGCTGGCGGTGACAGTTGGCACGCCAAGCTTCAACAGCTCCGGGTCCGGCTGGCGGGATAACGACACTACACTCCACTGCTTTTCCAGGAGTTTCTCGATGATGTACCGGCCCAGAAAGCCTCTTCCCCCGGTGACCAGGGCTTTCATACCGCTTCCTTGGGAACCAGATGCGGGAGTTGCTTTTCCGCCCAAACTTTCAGCTTTTCGCGAAATATCTTCGCATTGTGGCGGATGTCGGTGGGGAACTCCGGATGAAAAAGCACATCCTTGATATGGAGGGTGAGCCTGCTTTTTGCGGCGAGTATTAATAGCTCCTCGGCGATTTTCTCCTCATCGGCATGGGGCCGGATCTTGTCCAGCTCCACGATGATCACCGGCCGTTGCACCGGCCGCGGGCCCAGCCCCACCAGCGCACTGCGGGCTACGGCGGAGTGCTGGTTGAACACAGCTTCGCACGGGATAGTGAACATCACATCCTCCGGGGTCACCACCCGGTGCGCCTTGCGGCCACAGAACCAGAGCCTCCCCTTTTCGTCCAGGTAGCCCACATCCCCCATCCTGTGCATGATGTCCCCGTTTTTGGGATCGCGGATCTTGGCCATCCTGGTGTGGTCCGGCAGCTCGAAATATTCTTTTGTCACCACCGGGCCGGAGACCACGATCTCGCCGATCTTGCCTTGGGGCAGATCCAGGAAGCCGTCCCACTCCTCCACCGGCTCTTCAGTGATCCTGATTATCTTCACACTCATCCCCGGCAATGGACGCCCCACGCATATCCCCATCCTTTGTGTGGAAGGCGAGGCGGCTTCCGCCAGCGCCTCGGCGCCCTCCATATCACACACCGGCAGCGACTCCGTGGCGCCGAAAGGAGTATAGGTGCGTGCGTCTTCCGGCAGGATATGGTTCAGCAGGGCGTTGTGGATGCTGTTTGGCACGGGGGCCCCAGCCATCAGAACGCGCTTGAGGCTGGGCAGCTTCACTTTGTTCCGCACACAGTAACGGCTGACGTTCTTCCAAATGGCGGGTGAACCGAAGGTGAATGTCACCTGGTTGTCGATGATCTCTTCCACTATTTGGGCCGGGTCCGCCTTTCCAGGGTTTGTGGGGTCCAGGCGGGGGATCACCACGCTCATGCCAAGAGAGATGGAAAAGAGCGCGAAGAGGGGAAAAGCCGGCAGGTCCCTGTCGTTTTCGGTGATGCTGTATTGCTCCCCGATCATCCTGGCCTGGTTGATGAAAATGCCATGGTTGTAGACCACCCCCTTGGGGACACCGGTGGAGCCGGTGGTAAACAGGATCGCGGCCATATCCTCGGCCTCTGCCATGGCGGGCAAGAAGGCCCCCTTTCCTTCACCCATGGCCCGCAGGCTCTCCAAAGTCTGGCCGCCCCAAAGCCACCGGCGGCCCACGGTCACCAAATGTTTGACGGATCCGAAGTGGCGCGGATATATCTTGCGGGCCAGATGGGCCAGTGGAATGGCCACAAACGCTTCCGGCCTGGCGTTTTTCACACAGTCGAGCAGGTTGCTCCTCCCCATTCCAGGATCTATGAGCACCGGGGCCGCTCCAACCTTGAATATGGCGAAAGTAAGCGCGATAAAATCGAAACCGGGGCGGACCATCAGAAGGGTTCGCGTTTCCCTGCCGATCCCCATGGTGGCAAGGCCATGGGCGTATTTATCGCTTTCGGCGTCCAACTGCCCAAAGGTCCGGCTTTCGTATTCCATCCTGCCATCGGCGCCCCGTCGGACGGGGACGATCACCGCCGTTCTATCCTTCAGGCGCGCCGCCACTTCAGGCAGAAGCGAGGCGATGTTCATGTTTTGTTTCATCTGGACAACGAACCAAGAAAGGATTCCATCAATGGTATTATGCGCTCATGCGCGTCTTCCACCACAAAATGTCCGGCGTCCTGGAACTTGTGAACCTGCGCTTGGGGCAGAAAGTCGAGCCACCTCTCTAAATAGCTCTCCGTGAAACAGAAGTCCTTCATACCCCAGATGATTTGGCAGGGAGTTTTTTCCTTGAACTTTGCCAGCCCCACTTCTATTCTCGTCAGCCTTTCATAGCTCACGTCCGCCGCTGATAAGGGGATGTCCTGAACAAAGCGGTGAATGGCAATCCTGTCTTCCCAGGAGCCATAGGGCGCCATGTAACCCGCGGCCACCTCATGGGTGAACCTGTCTCTCTTGTTCGTTGCCATCGCCAGCTTTACGGCCGAGCCCAAAAATCCGTTCAGCCCCCGCACCGCCACATCACCGAACAGAGGAGCGCGGCATACCCATATCCTGAAAGGAATCTTGGACGATCTGAATGCCGCCGTGTTGAATATGGTGATGGAGCGCACTTTCTCCGGGTTTTCCACTGCCCAGCCGAAGCCGATAGCGCCGCCCCAGTCGTGAACGACCAGGCTGACGCTTGTCACACCCAGGCTCTTCACCAGCCTGCTCAGGTTGGCGATATGGTTCGACAGGGTATAGTCGTAGTCCTGCGGTTTGTCCGACAATCCGCAACCTATATGATCCGGTACGATGATCCGGTAGCGATCACGCAGGGCCAGGATAAGCTTTCGATAGTAAAAGGACCATGTGGGATTGCCATGGAGCATAAGGATAGCTGGGGCGTCCTTCGGCCCCTCGTCCAGATAGCCTAGCAAGTGTCCATCCATATCAATGGCCTTCGGCGTGAACGGATACTCGTTCCGAATCGCGTCAAGATCCGTTTTGGTCATGATAAATGACTCCTGGCGCCGCGGTTTTCTACCATTTGATCCCCAGCATCATGCAGTTGAGCCCAGAGCCTATTCCCATCAGCGCCACGTTGTCGCCCATGGAAAAGTGGCCCTTCTGCGCCCCGATGGCCAGGGAGGCAGGCAGAGAAACCGAACCTACGTTCCCCATGAACTCCAGGGTGGGGAAATCCTTCGCCTCGTCCATTCCCACGGTTTCGTAAAGCAGCTTTTTGTGCGCGCGGCCCACCTGGTGGGTCACCGATTTGTCTATCATATCGGCGGTCCATTCCAGTTGAGCCAGAAAGTCGCGCCAGGTTTTGCCGGCCAGTTCGCACCCAGCCACCAGCAGCCGTTCAGAATCGGTGTGCATCAAGGGAGCGGAGCCATCGCCAAATCCCTGGTCGATATCGCTTTTGCACAGGCTCACGTCTGATGTGTCACATCTGGCCACTCCACCCAACAGACTGTGACCATCCGGGGCCAGATCCTCATGGGCCAGGATCACCGCCGCCGCGCCAGAGCCGATGGTAAGCGAAGCGAATGCGGGTTTTATGGTCTTTCGGGTAATTGTCCTGTCCACCAGCAGCGCCTCTATGGTGCTGTTGACCAAGGTCTCCCCCATCTCCCCGGCCACCACGATCCCCGCTTCTGTCTGTCCCAGCTCTATCATGTTTGCCAGGATCATCATGCCGTTTAGCACTCCCAGGCATGCGTTGGAGACATCGAAGATCATCGCCGAAGAGGCGAGCCCCAGGCCGTTGTGGACCACATTGGCGGTGGCCGGCTCCAAAAAGTCGCGGCAGACGCTGGCATGGAACAGGGCGCCCAGTTTTTCCCTGGGCAACCCGGAGGCCTTTATCGCTTTTTCTCCAGCCATTATGGCGGCGGCGCTGGGCCTCATGCCAGGTTCCCAGAACCTTCTTTCACGGATGCCGCTCATCAGCTCCAGCCTCCCCGTGGGAAGGCCCAGCCTGTCGTAAACCGGTTTGAGCCTATCCTCTATCTCTTCAGATGTGACCACCCGCTCCGGCAGAGCGTACGCGGCGGAGACCAGCTTTGTATGGGAGAATTTCATGGATTGCCAATATTTTTTAAAATCACTGATGTAACTCCGCATTCTACCCTGACCGCACGCCGTTTGCAAAAGATAACAATCCAATCTTCGCCACGCCTGCCACGTTACTAATATTTGGTTGCATTCCTTTCCGGAATGACTAAACTGGGAAAAAATTAATTGAAGGTGGGTGGCGCGTGAAGTATGCTCTTTTTCCAAAAGTCATCCTCCTGGCGTCTGTATTTATTGCCTCCAACGCGGCATTTTCCAGCGGCGCAAACTCCAACAAAGCGATATCGAAGGGAATCGGCAACATATTAGGGAAAAAGAAATACGACAAAAACACGCTTACGCCCGAACAGCTTGAGCAATGTATACTCCTGGAAAGGAGTATTGAGAGATCCAATACTGAGCTAAAGAAGGAACGTGAGATTTTGCAGGCGGAAGAAAAGAGCGTTCTGCAATACAAGGAAAAAGTTCTCGCGGAAAAAAAGACGATAGACCTGTCCGACAAGGATACTGTGGCTGGATTCAACAAGAGCGTGGAGGAATACAATGCTCGTCGGGAGAAATATAACGCCGCCGCCGACAAGTACAGGAAGCTTTCGGATGAGCAGCGGAAAATGAATCGGGGCTACAACGAACAGTGCGCCTCCAAGGGCTATTACGAAGAGGATCGCAAAGCCGCGGAAATAAAGCTGAAGAAATAGCAGACGGTCTGTTGCGGGTACCAGGTCCGTTTTTCCATGGCGCCGCTGGACCTGTTCACAGGTCTTTTTCTGAAATGATAATAGATTCGAAGACGGAGAATCTGGCGCCTTCCCGCCAACTGTCCGGGGCCAGGCCGGCTTTCCTGGCCAGGAAGGTCAAGGTCGTGGGGAGGTCCCATTTGTTTTCCGTGGCCACTTGTGGCAGAAACAGCGCCCTGGCGCCTCTCTTTTCCAGGATGATCCCATGTTTCCCTATCTCTATCATGTCGTAAGATTCCACTGGTGATGGAGGAGTGAGCAGGGAGATCTCAATTTCCAGGTCTTGCGTCTCCTCACGGTTCACCGGCGCAAATCTGGAATCATCGAAGGCGGCGTTGGCTGCGGATCTTTGGACCCCCATCAGCAGGCTCATATCCGGCTGGATATAGCCTATGCAGCCCCTCAATAAACCTGCGGAGTGAAGCGAGACGAATACGCCCGCTTTGCTCTCCAGCGCGGGAGAAGTTGTTTCTGGCAATGGAGGCGCCTCTTCTCCCCTGGCTCTGGACTCAATCACTTCCCTGGCGAGCTTTAAAAGAGTTCGTTTCTCTTCATCAGAAAGATTCATCTCACTCATCGGCCTCCCGTTCCATTATAACGGGCAATGCCCCTCATTCGCCATGCCGCTGGCGGCGATGCGGAACCCTATTCCCTTTTTTCCCATCCATATCTAAATGTAGGTTTAAAATAATAAAACAAAATAGGCAAAAAGGAGATAATCCCAATGAGCAGGAAAAGTATATTTGGGATGGCTGGAGCAGCGGCCTTCGTCATATCAGTGGTATTGGTCCAGGCCCAGACATCCAACGTAACCAACCTTATCAGCGCCCCGGAGGCCAGGAAGATGATCGCCGAAGGGAAGTTTGACCTGGTGCTGGATGTGCGCACGCCGGAAGAGTACAACGGTCCCTTGGGGCATATTAAAGGCGCCAAGCTGATTCCCGTCCAAAACCTGGAGGCGCAACTGAAGACTATCGAAGCCTATAAGGGAAAAAAGGTGCTGGTATATTGCCACTCTGGCAAACGCTCGGACCAAAGCGCCAAGTTTCTCAAGGCCAAGGGGTTTACCAGCGTGTTCGATATGACTGGTGGAATGAGGGGGTGGAAGATCATGGGGTTTGAGTCGGAGATCGAAGTCTCCAAGAACTGAAAACGTGGCGAAGGAGGGGCCTGGAGCCGGCCTGGCCCAGCATGATCGTTTTTGTCTCACGCTGGGGAGCGCGCTGGGGGGGGGCGATCATGAAGGGATTGCGGGCGCCGCTGTGTATGATATGCCGGCGGTAGATAATCTCAGGAGGGGAGGGGTGGATGGAAATGCGGGTACGATTTGCTTGCTCGTTCATTACAGCCACGTTCCTGGTCACGCTTTTTTCACATGACGCATTCGCTGCGGAATGCGAGCGTCCAAAGTCATCAAAAGAGGCGTGGTCGGCCACGGAATGCTGGATTTACACGCAGTCGGTGAAGGGTGAAATAGCCGACCAGAACAAAAAAGAATATGGCTTGAGTTCGGACAAATCCCGCGATCCGGAAGATGAAAAGGATTGGCCGGATGCAAGGCTGGTGCGGCCTGAGTTTCTTTACACCATTCTGTTTGAAGAGTACTATTCGAAGAATATCCACAGAAAAGGTGTCCGGATAATTGGCGCCTTGTTCAAGGAAAAGGTTGACCTTTCAAATGGCCGCATATCCTTTATAAAACGCTAGGCGGTTTACAAGGGAAGGAAAATGGCTCCCTTGCCGATCGGCCAGTAGGACGTATTCTGGATTTGCCTGACCGCCGATATAGGGGCGAATCCCCCCAGCCGTACCGGCAACTGGCTGCGGTTCTCTCTGCCGAAGGGCGGGATGAAAAAGCTCGAGCTGTGGGCTATGCGATGATGGTGAAGTTGAGGAAGCAGGAAACGAACTACATTCACTGGGGGTGGATGTGGCTTCAGCATCTGTTCATGGGGTATGGCTATTACAATCTCCGGGCGCTATTGTAGATAGGGGGGATGCTGATTGTTGGTATGGTGGCGCTCCATGCATTCAGAGAAGCGAAAAGGCTGGGACTGCCTATTGGACTTGCCTACATCCTCGATATGCTGCTGCCCGTTATCAAATTGCGCGGTCTTCATTACAGCGACAAATTCGATCTTCTAAACCATCGGGCGCGATGGTATTTCTATGTTCATTAACTCATGGGTTGGGCGCTGGCACTGTTCCTCGCGGCGGGTTTATCCGGCTTGACGAAAAAGTAACAGCGCGGTGAAGGAGAGCGGCGGGCGCGCTCCTCATCCGGTGTACCTTTGCACTATGGCCAGGAAGTTGTCTGATATCACCGGCTGGGCCATAAAATCGGAGGCGCCCATGCTCAATGCGGCCCGGCGCAGGTTGTTGTCCGGGTGGGGGCCTTGGCTGGGGGAATAGGCCATGGGGGCGGTGATGATGACAGGCACCTGTGAAAGCCTGGCGTGGGACTTCATCCAGTCCAGCAGGGAAAATCCGTCCAGCCTTTGCAGGTTCACCCCGGCGATCACCAGGTCCGGGGCGATACGCTCCAGGGTTCGCAAGGCGGTCTGGCCATCTTCGGCTTCAATGACCTCCACCCCCTCCAGTTCCCGGATCATTTCCCGCATGGATCGCCGAATGGCCTCGTCGCTGTCCGCCAGCATCACAAGACGCCGGAATCCCGGCAGGATGACAGAAAAGAGGCTCCCTTCCCCTTGTGTCGACTCCACTTCCAACTCCCCGCCATGGGCGCTTATGATGTCGTGGCTGAAGGGAAGTCCCAGGCCGGATATCCTCTCCGTGGCCCCCGGAGCGTATGGATTGGCTTTATGTTCGAACAAGCCGGGCAGAGACTCGGGGCTGATCCCCTCGCCGGTATCCCGCACGCCGATTTCATTTCTTTCCCCACCCTTGCGGAATACGCTGATGGCCCCCCCCTGTTGGGTGAACTTGACGGCGTTGGCCAACAGGTTGTGGATCACTTCGCCCAGGAGGGCAGGGTCCGCCACCACCACCATATCCTCCGGTATATCGTTGGATATGCGGACATCCTTTTTCTCCGCCAGGTGAGATATGTTGGAGATATGTTGATCCGCCAGGGACCGGATGCCGATGATTTTTTTCTGAACCGAGATTTTCCCGGTGCGGAGGGCGGAGAGCTTTAGCAACTGGCCTATCAGGTTCAACAGACCCTCGATAGTGGCCTGTATGTTGGAGAGTATCTCCTCTTTTCTTTGTGACGACAGATCGGAGGCATCGGCCGATTTCAAAAACTCCACCAGGCCCAGCACGCTGGATAGGGGGGAGCGGAGGTCGTGGGAGACCAGAGTCACGAACTTGTCCTTTAGCCGGGTGGCGTTCACCGCCCTGATTTTTTGGCGCCGAAGCTCGAATGTCATCCTGAACTCGTTGCGCAGGTGCAGCTCCACGAAATAGTTAGCGGTGGCGCCGAAGGCGGCCATGGCGGAGAGGAGCTCCAGGTGCATGGTCAATGGCACGAACGGCTCGATGTATATACCCATGACCATTCCGTAGCAGACGATTATTAGCAGGGAGGTGATGGCGTTCCAGATGTAGCCCTGCCAGATGATGGAGTTTGTGATTGATATCATCAAAAAGGTGGAGCCGAAGTATACCAGCTGGGCCTGGGGTGTTTGAATCAGCCCCAACAGGGCCAGGGCGCCCCCCTCCGCCGCCAGCAGCCCCAGGCTGGCCAAAGGTTTTATCCACCTGCGGGCAAAAGAAGCAAAGGAAGCAGCGGAGATGAGGAGGATAATCGGTATTACGATCATGAACCGGATCATGAAAGCCTGTTCGGTAAAAGCGGGAAAATCGCGGTAGTCGCTGAGGAAAAAGAGGCCATAGATCGCCGCGCCCAGGACACCCAGAACCCTGTAGATGAAAATCGAGTTCTCGAAGCTGGCGTCCTGGTATTTCTCCTCCATATCGGAGGAGAATCGCAGGTCAAGAAAGGACTTATTCATCCGTGGAAAATATACAAAATGTTATGAGAAATATTCTTTTCCGCAATAATAGCGGAAAACAGGGGCAGTGGGAGAAAGTCATCTGTCATACCCATCGGGATTTTCCTTCATCCAATGCCATGCCGTTTCAATGATTATGTCGATATCGGTATATTCCGGCCGCCATCCCAAAACACGCATCGCTTTTTCGCTGGAGCTTATCAGGGTGGAAGGGTCGCCGGGCCGCCGGGGCGCTGGCTGAGTGCTTATGGAGAGTCCGGTCACCCGCCGGGCCGCCTCCACCACCTGCAGCACAGAGGAGCCTTTTCCCGCGCCCATGTTAAATGCGTCCGGAGCCCCGCCGCCGTCCAGATACTCCAGGGCTTTCAGGTGGGCGTCTGCCAGATCGGTCACATGTATGTAATCGCGCACACACGATCCGTCATCTGTGGGGTAGTCGGAGCCGAAAATGGAAACCGATTCACGCTGTCCCAGAGCGGTTTGCAGGATCAGGGGGATAAGGTGGGTCTCCGGATCGTGATCCTCGCCCAACCTTCCTTCAGGGTCCGCTCCGGCGGCGTTGAAATATCGGAGGAATACGGGCCGAAGTGTGGAAACGGCGGCCAGATCCATGGCCATTCGCTCGAAGCAGAGCTTTGTGGCCCCGTAGGGGTTGATGGGAATTTTTTGGTTTTCTTCTGTGATTGGCAAGGTCTCCGGCTCGCCATACAGGGCGCAAGTGGAGGAGAAGACCAGCTTATTCACGCCATGGCGCTCCATCCCTTTCAATAGCTCCAATCCGGCGCAGACGTTGTTCTGGTAATACTTGGCTGGTTCGGTCATGGACTCGGCCACCTTCGAATACGCGGCGAAATGGACCACAGCGTCCACATCCCCCCCTCCGAAGACACTATCCAGAAACCTGGGGTCACCCACATTCCCTATTGCCAGAGGCAGGTCACCGGCGGCTTTGGCATGCCCCAGACTCAGGTCATCCAATATCACCACTTCATAACCTTTGCCGGAAATGAAATGCGCGAAATGGCTACCTATATAGCCGGCGCCGCCTGTCACCACCACTTTTCTCATTAATGCAAAATCCCTTTAAAAGTAAACGTCAAACAACAATTTTAATGGAAAAGCGCCATAAGCGTGTCACAAAATCGCCCCTATGAGAAACAGAGGCGCGGATTGCCTATCTGCGGTAAAAGGCATATCATTGTATCCCAAGCGCCACATGTGGGGCGATTATGGGTGGAAAGGTCATCTTTTGCACGAGAATCAAACTAGGTAGCTCCGTTGCCCAAGACAGTGATTGAAAAACTGGCCCGGTGGCCCGTATTACGCCGGGATCGTGTCTTCTATCTGGCTGTATTGCCCTTGACGGTGATGGTGGTGGGTATTACACCATATCTGTTTCAGGCGTTCTTCTTCCCCGGCCCCATCCACGGGTTGCTTTCCCTTTCGCTGAAGGTTATGGTAGGTGCGGCGCTGATGGGAGCTCTTTGCTACGGGCTCACGAGGTTGCTTTCCAATCCTCGGTTGCGGAACTGGGGGCCCAGCCGGCGACACTGGCCACTGGTGAGCCACGTGCTGATCCTGTGGATTCCCGCCGTGCTCCTGATCGACGCGCCCCTGAGGCTTTCCGAACTACAGATGCTTGGGCCTGCGGCGCTTTCCCCGGAAATTATCCCATACATCATGGGAGTCTCATTCGGCAGAGCGTTTCTGTTCGCCGGGGGGATTGTGTTCTATGAACGGCTGATCGAGGCCGCAATCCAGGCCGCCGACTATCGCCAGAAGGCTCTTTTGCTGGAAACCCAAACTCTCAAGACCTTGATCCAGCCCCACTTCATGCTAAACAGCTTAAACGCCATCCGAGCCAACATCGAGGATGCGCCGGAAGTGGCGGAACAGATGATCCTGAGCCTCACCTACATTCTGCGGATGGTGATCGAGTATTCCGGGAAGGAGCGTATCACCCTCAAAGAAGAGATGGACCTGGTGAATGAATATGTGACCTTCATGAACCGGCGGTTCGAAAGTTCGGTCCAGCTGAACATCGGTGACAGAGCCCGTTCCTCTGTGTCCATTCCGCCACTGATCATTTTCAGTCTGGTGGAAAACTCCTTCAAGCATGGCTTCTCCCAAAGTCGCCAGGGGTCCATCACAGTGAGCGCGGAGGCAGGAGACATGTACCGCCTGGTGGTGGATGATGACGGGACGGAGGCCGCCATCCAGGATTCCCATGGCGGTACCGGGGGCCAGTATGTGTCCAGCCGTCTGGAGCTTGCCTTCGGTGACAGGTTCGTGTTTACCCACGGCAGGCTGGATAACGGGCACTACCAGGCGGTGATAGAGATACCATGGGAAAGGGATCCTGGTGGGAATTAGGATAGTGATCGTGGAGGATGAACCGGCCGCCGCCAGACTGCTGAAAAAGATGCTGGAGCGGACGCCTGGCCTCTCCATCGGCTCGCTGGCCATATGCTCCTCCGTGGCCGAAGCCAGGGATCATCTGGCCCGGGAGGGCGCGGATGTCGTGTTTTTGGACCTGAACGTGCGGGGAGAATCTGGGTTCGACGCGGTGGACGATTTCATGGCGGCGCCCTTCGACACCATCATAGCCACTGCCAACCCGGAGTACGCCGTGCGAGCGTTCGAAGTGGGGGCGGCGGATTATCTGCTGAAGCCTTTCTCCCAGGAGCGGCTGGAAAAGGCGCTGGCCAGAGTGCGAGGTGAGGATAGGGAAGAATCCATGGGACGGATTCTGGTGAAGGACCATCAGGGAATCACCGCTGTTCCGGTGGGGGATCTGAAGCTGGTGCGAAGCGCCGGAGACTATACTGAACTGCATCTTATCGGCGGAGGTAGAAAGCTGTGCGCGAAGAGCATGGACTTTTTGGAGCGCTCCCTGCCCGCTGATTTCATGCGAGTGCACAGGAGCGCCATCGTGCGCCTCTCCATGGTCCGTAGGGTGAAAGTGGTGGCTGGCGGCAAGTACCTGGCGGAGATTGAGGGGGAAAACGAGCCTGCCCCCGTGGGGCGCACATATTACAAAGAACTGAAGGAAAGCCTGGGATTATAAACGAAGCGGGCCGCTCCTTGTTTTTTAAAATATTGGAAAATCCCCATTCCCCGCAATTATTATTTATCAAGGGCGCAACCCACGTCGTCATTTAGACTTAAGTCCAAGTTAAACCCCTTCCGCGGTCAAAACAACTGTTGTTCCACCAATGGAACCACGGATCGCCAAACTGCTGGTAAATGATGAATATCAGGACATCTGTCCATTTTGTTCAAGTCGAGGGCAGGTATCCAGGATTATGCAAAACCTTATTCCTGTATTTCGGCTGTCGCATAAATAGCGGTTATTACCATTGACGCGGCCGCATGGAGAGCCGCCAGTCACGATATGTTGCTCCATCGGCTGGTGTGAAGCCGCCTTCCGGATATGGCGGTGGCCAAGAGTTTTTCATACATGGAGGGCGTAGCTGGTTTACCATGAAGATTGCCAGATGTTGACCGGGGCAAGGATTAATATTCTCGAATGAATTGCCATCTTCTTCATTGGCTATAGGGTCAGCCCAACCGCCAGCGGCCGCAGTCGAGCCTGGGTATCTGTTCCCGACTGCGCATGAGGCTATGCTGTCGAGGGTTGCTTTAATCAGTGTCCGCGCAAACGCGGGATGATCAGGTATATCTTAAATCAGGTTATTGTATGCAGCATTTTAAAAAGCGAGTGGATCGGGAGGGGAGGGAGTATCTCTCTGTCAGTATTAGCGGGGCTGACCTTTTGCACAACCCGTTGCTGAACAAGGGCACGGCGTTCCCCGCCAACGAGCGGAGCCAGCTAGGCTTGGTGGGTCTGCTTCCGCCTCATGTTTCCACCACAGAAGAGCAGATCAACAGAGTGTATGAAAACTACTCGTCCAGGCAGGACAATATGGAAAAGTACGTATACCTTCGCTCGTTGCAGGACAGGAACGAGACTTTGTTCTACGCGGTCCTTAGAAGGTACGCCGAGGAGATGACACCGATAATATACACACCGACGGTGGGAGAAGCGGTCCGCCGGGGCAGCCATATATATCGCCTTTCCCGCGGCCTGTATGTTTCTCCGGAAAATGTGGAAATGATAGGCACGATGGCGGCCAATCTGGATTCGGAGCAGATAAAAGTTATCGTGGTGACGGACAATCAGGGCATCCTGGGCATAGGCGATATGGGGGTGGGTGGCATGGGTATCCCCATTGGCAAGCTGTCGCTGTACACCATGGGCGCGGGGATAGCCCCCTGGTGGTGTCTGCCGATTTGCCTGGATGTGGGCACGGACAACGAAGCTCTTTTAGACGATCCTCTATACCTGGGCGCCAAGAGCCGCAGGCTGGAGGGGAGGAATTATGATTTGTTCATAGACAAGTTCGTGAACCAGATCACCAGATTGTATCCCGGCGCTCTTTTGCAATGGGAGGATTTCTCCAAGCAGAACGCATATACGAACCTGGACAGGTATCGGGACAAGATACTCTCCTTCAATGACGACATCCAGGGAACGGGGGCTGTGGTGCTGGCCGGGATAATAGTGGCCATGAGGATTACAGAAGAGAGACTGGTGGACCAGAAATTCCTGATTTACGGCGCAGGCGCGGGGGGCGTGGGAGTGGCCCGGCAAATAAAAAACGCGTTGATGGAGGAAGGGCTGGATGAGGCGCAGGCTCTCTGCCGCATACTGACAGTGGATAGGCGTGGCGTGGTGACCAAGGACCGGCCGAACATTGAATGCTACAAGCTGGAATTCGCCGCCGAGTCTGGCGCTTGCGCCGGCTGGGATGTGAAGGATAACGCCCGGATCACGCTACTGGAAACTGTGGAGAACTGGGGGGCAACCGTGCTTTTGGGCACATCCGGCCAGCCGGGCTCCTTTACCCGCCAGGTGGTGGAGGCGATGGCCAGAAACAACCCTTCCCCTCTGATATTTCCCCTGAGTAATCCCACATCAAAGGCGGAAGCCAAACCGGCCGATATTCTAGAATGGAGCGATGGGAGAGCCATCGTGGCCACTGGCAGTCCTTTTGACGATGTGGAAGTGGATGGAAAAAAGATTAGAATTGGCCAGGGGAATAACGTGTTTATATTCCCCGGCGTGGGACTTGGGGCCTTGGCTTCCGGCACGGGGAAAATCACCGACGAGATGTTCACTGCAGCCGCCAGAAGGCTTGCGGACATGGCCCCGCATGATTGCGCCACCAACATGGCCCTGTATCCCAAGGTGTCACAGCTGGGCAAGGTGACAGAGCAGGTGGCTCTGGCGGTTTATAATACAGCCATCCGGCAAGGCCTGGCTACCGCCCACAATGAGGGTGATGATCCACTGACCAGGATACAAAGCCTGATCTGGAAGCCTGAGTATATTCCCTACGCGCAGAGTGTGGAAGACGGCGGCCCGAAGTAATTCGGCGCAGGGAAAAGGCTGGCATTTCAACAGCCCGTTAGGGGCTGCCGGGCAGGATAGTGTGCGCAGCGATGGCATTTGCCCGACACTCCACCACGCCGAGATTGCTGCTTATGCGGTTTCTTTCGTTCTCCTTTCCACGGCCGGTCGCCAGCCAGGGATAACAGGGAGAATCTTGATATAATCAAGGCGTTGCATTACATGATAGGTAAGTGAATAGAAAATCATGAAGAAATATGATCTGGTGTTGGCTTCCTCCTCTCCCAGGCGCAGAACCTTGCTGCAGGAGGCGGGAGCCCGGTTCATCGTGTCGGCGCCGGAATTGGACGAGGAGTTCCATCCGGACCTCTCCCCGGAGAGCAACACGGAGAACACCGCCATGGATAAAGCCAGGGCCGTTTGCGGCCTATACCCGGACGATCCGGTGCTGGCTGCGGATACCATAGTGGCTCTGGATGGCGAAGTGATCGGCAAACCGGCCAGCGGGGAGGAAGCGGAGCGTATGCTGCAAAGCTTGTCCGGTCGCGAGCACAGCGTGGTGACAGGTGTTGCCCTGGCTCATCAGGGGAGGGGGGTATATTGGAAATCGAGCGTAGTGTCAAAAGTACGATTCAGGACGCTACCCCGGGACTGGATCCGGGAATATGTGGCGGGTGGCGAACCTATGGACAAGGCGGGGGCATACGCCATCCAGGGAGGGGCGGCCGCGTGGATAGAATCATACAGCGGCAGCTACACCAACATTATCGGTCTGCCCATGGAAATGGTGCGGGAGGTCATGGCGGAATTCGGTTATGACATATTCATCTAGGAGCCCGGTATGGCTCCACTGATGGGCCTGACCGGGGGTTATGCCTCAGGGAAAAGCCTGGTGCTCTCCATCTTCCAGGATATGGGCGCCTACGTGATCGATTGCGACCAAATCGCGCGCCAAGTGGTTGAAAAAGGGAGCGAAGGGCTGGCGCGGATCCGGGAAACCTTCGGAGAGGAGGTGATGAAAGATGACGGCTCGCTGGAGCGGGGGAGGCTTGCCGAGTTGGTCTTCACCCACGAAGAGAGAAGAAGGGAGCTGGAGGGTATTTTACATCCTTTAATAATACAACGGGTTTTTGACGAGGCGGAGGAGGTCCAGGGCCGGGAACCTGGCCGGATTGTGGTGGTGGATACCCCTTTATTGTTCGAAACCGGCCTGGACCAGAGAATGGATAAAATCGTGGTGGTGGTATGTGGCCAGGAGGAGAGCATCCGGCGTGGGATGGATCGCGATGGGCTGACCCGCGACCAGGCCATGGCCCGGATCAATGCCCAGGAACCTTTGGAAGAGAAAGCAAAAAAAGCTGACTGGGTGGTGGATAATTCCGGGAACATGGAAACGACCCGGCAAATTGCGGCCGATGTTTGGGGAAAAATCAAAAGGCTATAGAAACATTCTCCAAGAGGCAATAATATATGAAATAATACCCCATGAAAGTTATGGGGAGAATATCGCCGTAAGTCAGACAAGCGGTACGCCGAGGGAAAGGTTGGGAAATGGTCACGAATAACTATTCGAAGATGAATAAAGCTGATCTGCTGAAAAAGGCCAGAGGTAGGAAAGTAAATGTCAGTTCCGGCATGTCGCGGGAGGAGTTGATCAAAGCTATCGAATCGGCTGAGAAAAAAACCGGAGTGGCAAAACCAAAGGCTGTCGCCAAACCGAAGGCCGTCGCCAAACCGAAGGTCGTCGCCAAACCGAAGGCCGTCGCCAAACCGAAGGCTGTCGCCAAACCGAAGGCCGTCGCCAAACCGAAGGCCGTCGCCAAACCGAAGGCCGTCGCCAAACCAAAGGCCGTCGCCAAACCGAAGGCCGTCGCCAAACCAAAGGCCGTCGCCAAACCAAAGGCCGTCGCCAAACAGAAGGCCGTCGCCAAGCCGAAGGCCGTCGCCAAACCGAAGGCTGTCGCCAAGCCGAAGGCCGTCGCCAAACCGAAGGCCGTCGCCAAACCGAAGGCTGTCGCCAAACAGAAGGCCGTCGCCAAACCGAAGGCTGTCGCCAAGCCGAAGGCCGTCGCCAAGCCGAAGGCCGTCGACAAACCGAAGGTCGTCGACAAACCGAAGGTCGTCGACAAACCGAAGGCCGTCGCCAAACCGAAGGCCACGCCCTCCATCTCCAAGAAACTGGCGGTTCAGGCCCCTGGGATTTCTGCAAGTCGGGCTGAGGCCCACAGGGCTGGGCCAGTATCCAAAAAAGCCTCCGCAATCAGCAAGAAGTGGGAAATCAAACCGGATGCGAAGAAATTTTTCTCACAAGACGAGCGGGAGGATTATGAGGTTGGTCCTTCCCACACAGGGTCCGATGAGCTGCCCAGCAGGTACGGGGAGACGGGTATCTCCGCCATGTCCAAGGGACCCGGCTCCATGTACATTTATTGGGAGGTAACCCCTGAAAGAGCTGACGAAGCCCAAAAAACCATAGGCAAGCATTGGAGCCTTGTCCGTTGGGTTGTGCGGATTTACGATGCGACGGATAGCGAGGACACCCAGGTGGGAAAGCCGTTGTTTTACGATTTCATAGTAGAGTCCGGGGCTGGCTCGATATATGCGGACCTGCCAAAGGCGGAACGTACTTACATGTCGGCAATAGGCTTGCTGGATAATGAGGGGAGGTTCTGTCCTGCGGCGTTTTCAAATAAAGTGACATTACCCGGGGCTCAAGTGGGAGGAATTACTGCCGAAGGACTCTCCAAGCTGATGGACCATACAGCCACCATGGCAGTGGCTCCAGGTTCACCCTTCGGCTGGAGCCTGGAATCGCAAGAATCCTCTCTGGCCAACGCCGGCCTCCTGTCTGGCGCTGGTTTTTCCACCACGAGTGGCGCATCGGTGAGCGAGGGGCGGTTGTGGTTGAACACCGAATTGACGTTGTACGGCGGAGCGACCCCTGGCGCGACCATTATTCTTGGCGCCAGGGAGATCAAGGTAGGGCCGGAAGGGTTCTTCACTGCAAAGATATTGCTTCATGATGGATTGACTGAAATACCAGTCCGGGTGATGCTAAAAGAGGGAGGGGACATGGAGACCGACATTACCATCTCCCGCGAAATACGGGTGGTGCGCTAGGGCCGCCGGGCCCAGGCGCGCCTGTCAGTTTGCCCAGGCCGACTCCCCCCATGATGGCCCCCAAGGCATACCTTTTGTTGCTCCTGCACGCTCATCTTCCCTTCGTACGCCGTCCAGACCTTAAAGCCGCCCTGGAGGAAGACTGGTTATTCGAGGCGATTACCGAGACCTACCTCCCCCTCCTGGATATGTTCGACCGCCTGCAAGCAGACCGGATCCCTTTCCAGGTGACTCTTTCCATCTCCCCCACTTTATGCGAAATGCTAAGGGATCCTCTGCTGATGACCCGGTATAAAGGCCACCTGGAGCGATCGATCGCTCTGGCCCGGCAGGAGGCGCAGAGGCTGGCACATGACCAGGAACTGGCCAAAGTGGCGGGGATGTATCTGGAATGGTTCGAGAAAGCAGAGGATTTATTCACACGGCGATATCGGGGGGATCTGTTGTCCGCTTTCTCCCGGTTGTGGGAATCAGGCTCCATCACCCTGATCACCACTTCGGCCACCCACGCGTATCTGCCGCTGATAATGATGAACAGACGCGCGGCCGAGGCGCAGATTAAGGTCGCGCTTCGCTATTTCGAAGGCGTTTTCGGTAAACCGCCGGAGGGATTCTGGCTTCCGGAATGCGGCTATGAGACAGGGCTGGAGCAGATGCTGGCCGAGGAGGGAATCCGCTATTTTTTCCTGGACGCTCACGGGCTGCTGGCGGCGTCTCCCAAGCCACCCTTTGGGACCATGGCCCCGATTTCGGCCAGCTCTGGGATCACGGCGTTCGGGAGGGATCTGGAGTCGAGCCGCAGGATATGGAACCCCCAGTCCGGCTATCCCGGCCATCCTGATTATCGCGACTTTTACAGGGATCAGGGCTACGAACTGGATATGGACTATCTCAGGGAGTACCTGGAGCCATATGGCCACAGGAAAATGACAGGGCTTAAATACCACAGAATTACCGGCGGCGGTGGCGAAAAGGATATCTACGACATCCAGGCAGGCCGCGCCATGGCGGTGGATCATGCGGCTGATTTTTACCACTCCCGGCTGGCCCAGGCCCAGGCTGCGGAGGGACAGATGGACCGGCCACCTTTGTTCGTGGCGCCGTTTGACGCAGAGCTTTTCGGGCATTGGTGGCACGAGGGGATGGTTTTCCTGGAAGAACTGATCCGCAAGGCGGCGGAACTGAAGGCCATGGAGATGGTGACGGCGGAGGAGTATCTGACTCGCCATCCGGTTATAAGCCATGCCAAACCGGCGCCGTCGTCTTGGGGGCTGGGTGGACATTCGGAAATGTGGCTGGACGATTCCAACGACTGGATATACCGGCACCTTCACAAAGCGGCGGATCGAATGGCCACTATCGCGGGTATGTATCCCACAGCGGCGCCCCTGACCAAAAGGGCGCTGGATCAGGCCGCCCGGGAGCTGATGCTGGCGCAAAGCAGCGACTGGCCGTTCATGATGAAAACCGGGGCCATGAAGGGATATGCCATAAGAAGGGTGGAGGATGGCCTGGCGAATTTCCACAAGTTGCTATCCCAGGCTGTGGCAGGGGCTGTGGACTCCCCGTTTCTGGAGGGATTGGAGAATGCCCACAACCTGTTTCCAAATGCGGACTTTACTCTGTTTGGCGGTTGAGACGGGGAAAAGCTTGTATTTCAGGCATATGGGAAAAGACGTTGTCCATTTCTAAATTCAGTTATAAGTTGCCTGAAGATGAAAAATGTATTAGGATAATGCGGAAATAGAATAACTATACATTTGGGTGCGGTATGTCCTCAGTCAACACTCTCCTGGCCGTCAAGGATCTTATGAACCGCGACATCGTGAAAACCACCATGAATTCCACGGTGATTGAAGCGGCCAGGATGATTGAAGCTCACAAGGTGAGCAGTGTGATAATCGTCGACTTGAAAGATAAGATGGTCGGCATCGTCACAGATAACGATATTGTCACCAAGGTGGTGGCGGAGGCCAAGGACCCATCCAAAGTGAGTGTTGAAGAAATCATGATCCCGGAAATCCACCTGATCAGCGGCGAGAGCTCCATTTTCGAGGCCAGGGCCCAGATGGCGAAATCCGGAGTCAAACATCTTATTGTGGAAGTGCATGGAAAGCCAATGGGGCTTATCTCTTCCACATCGCTGCTGGGCGGGTCGTAGGTCCGGCGGAACTCGCCGCTTCATTCCCGGGGAGCAATCCCTCTTCGCAGGATCCGGTCCCGGCGTACAGACTGCTGACCCGACAAATGCTATCCCTTGTTCATCCCGATTTTTCCAGCGCCCGAAGCGTAGATATACAAAAGCCCTCCTGCCACTGCCAGGTTCTTCAGGTGCGGGCCATAATTCTTCCCTCCAAACAGAGAGCCGAGGCTCCCTCCTCCAATATCTATCTGGAGCACGAACGTGGCCAACACAAAAATGATCAGCAATCCAAGAGCCCCTTGTCGGGCGCGATATCCGGCGATCACCATGGCGGAACTGGCCACCAGCGCCACCAGGATGATGACAAAGAAGAGCCCCGGCATGGGAAGGCCTGAGGATTTTACACCGCTCATGATCTGTGATGGATTCATCACTTCACGGATGGCGGCCCAGGCGAAAAGCCCGGCTATCAGGACTCGCCCAACAAGCTTTATCGTGTTATCCATTTCCAAAGACTCCCAAATATGTTTTATGGCGGTTATTGTTCCTTAGTAAAACACAGCCTGTGACTTATGGCAACACTTCACCGGTTGTATTACGCTCAAAAAAAAAACGCGCCCGGGAAGCCGGATAGGCCTCCAGGGACGCGTTTGATATGGTCGATCAACCTTCCCATTTGGGTTGGCCTTTTCTTTCCCCCTAGATGCCGTCCACAATCGCATTGAAGGTGGCGCTGGGGCGCATCGCCTTAGACACCTTGTCAAATTCGGGGCGGTAATACCCTCCTATGTCCACGGGTGATCCCTGGGCGGCGTTCAGTTCCTCCACAATCTTGGCCTCGTTATCGGCCAGTTCCTTTGCCACTTTGGAAAACCGGTCCGCAAGATCCTTGTCATCGGTCTGCGCGGCGAGGGCCTTGGCCCAGTAGAGAGCCAGGTAGAAGTGGCTGCCCCGGTTGTCCAGCTCATGGACCTTGCGGGAGGGCGATTTGTTGCTGTCCAGGAACTCGGCGTTTGCCAGCCCAAGAGTCTTGGAAAACACTTTGGCCTTTGCGTTGCCTTTGGCATTTCCCAGGTGCTCTAGCGACTCGGCCAGGGCTAAAAACTCGCCGAGGGAATCCCAGCGAAGGTGACCTTCCTCCACAAACTGCTGGACATGTTTCGGTGCGGAGCCGCCGGCGCCTGTTTCGAATAATCCTCCCCCCTGCATCAGCGGCACGATGGAAAGCATCTTTGCGCTGGTGCCCAGCTCCAGGATCGGGAACAGGTCTGTATTGTAATCCCTCAGCACGTTGCCGGTGACGGATATGGTGTCCTTCCCATCCCGCATTCTTTGCAACGAGAGTTTCGACGCTTCAGCTACAGACATGATCTTGATATCCAGGCCGGTGGTGTCGTGATCCTTCAGGTATAGATTCACCTTTTTGATAATCTGCGCGTCGTGGGCTCTGGCAGAGTCCAGCCAGAACACCGCCGGGGCGCCGGTGGCCCTGGCCCGGGTGACGGCCAGCTTCACCCAATCGCGGATGGGAGCGTCCTTCACCGTGCAACTTCTCCATATGTCACCTTCCTCGACGGAATGCTCCATGATGGATTTACCCGAAGAATCGACTATCCTGATCGTCCCGTTTCCCGGAGCTTCGAAAGTCTTGTCGTGGGAGCCGTACTCCTCCGCCTTCTGCGCCATCAGTCCCACGTTTGGAACGGTTCCCATGGTGGCCGGATCATAGGCGCCATTTTTGATGCAGTTATCTATCGCTGCCTGGTACAGGCTGGCGTAGCTGTGGTCGGGGATCACCGCTTTTGTATCCGCCAGCTTTCCATCCGGGCCCCACATTTTCCCCGACTCGCGGATCATGGCCGGCATGGAGGCGTCGATGATAATATCGCTGGGCACATGCAGGTTTGTGATTCCCTTGTCGGAATTCACCATCGCCAGCGGAGGCCGGTTCTTGTAGCAGGCCTGGATATCCGCTTTGATCTCCTGTTGTTTCGCTTCCGGCAGGTTCTTTATTTTTGAGAAAAGGTCACCCAACCCGTTGTTGACGTTGACATGCAATTCCTTGATGGTATCGGCGTGTTTTTCCAGGACGTCCTTATAGAAAACTCGCACGCAATGGCCAAAAATTATCGGGTCGGAGACCTTCATCATGGTGGCCTTCATATGCAGGGAGAAGAGCACGCCTTTGGCCCTTGCGTCTTCTATCTGCTCGGCAAGGAACTTCGTCAACGCATTTTTACTCATGAAAGTCCCATCGATCACCTCACCGGCCTGTAGCGGCAGCTTCTCCTTCAGGACGGTGACTTTTCCCGCCGCGTCCAGGAACTCGATTCTGGCGTTGGTGGCTTCGGCCAAGGTTACCGATTTTTCGTTTGACGCAAAATCCCCGGCGCTCATTGTGGCTACATGGGTTTGGGAATCAGGACTCCACTTACCCATCTTGTGGGGGTTCTTCTTGGCGTATTCCTTCACCGCCACGGCGGCCCGGCGGTCGGAATTTCCCTCCCTCAGGACGGGATTGACGGCGCTTCCCAGCACCTTTGCATATCTTGCTTTTATCTCCTTTTCTTCATCATTAGCGGGATTTTCCGGATAATCGGGCAGGTCATACCCTTTATCTTTCAATTCCTTGATCGCCTCTTTTAGTTGGGGAAGAGAGGCGCTGATGTTCGGCAGCTTGATAATATTAGCCTCGGGCGTCTTGGCCAGTTCTCCCAACTCGGCCAATGCGTCGGGCAATTTCTGGCTGTCATTCAGCTTGTCAGGAAAGTTGGCGATGATCCTTCCCGTGAGAGAGATATCACTGGTCTCAACGGCAAAGCCCGATCCCTTTGTAAATGCCTGGATTATGGGGAGCAGGGAGTAGGTCGCCAACGCTGGCGCTTCATCAATAGCGGTATACATAATCTTCGGCATCTGTGTTGTCATGTTTCTCCTCACACACTTAAATATTATATTTTAACGACCCTGGCGCGGTACCAAATGGAGCGCAATCCCTCTCCGGTTTTGGACAGAAATCTCCATTTGCCACCCTTGCTTTGATTAGATTTACCTGATAAAGATTCTGGTAAAATCGCAGTCATGTTTACTGATTTTCAGCCTGTTGTCAATAGTTATCGTATCGAAAGGACCTTCAACCACAGGCCACGTTCCAACGGCTTGACGCCGGTCGAGGGGCTGAGTTTCACGCCATCTTTCGCTGATCACCGGGAGCCAGGGAGAATTTAGAGCCACTCACAATCATTGTTGTTAGTTCCTTACTGAAATGGTAGGCTATTACATGGAAAGGTGGATCACACCCGGATGGCGCCATGCGTCATCAACACCGCTCTTGAAGTTAAAAAGCAAAAATAAGGATTTTGAGTAAATGATCGGAATTTCCCATCTTTATTGCGCCACAGAAAGCGAAGGGGACGCCATACGGTATGGCAAACAATCCCATGGCATGAAATCAAGGCCCAACGCCCATATAGTGCCCAAGGCCGCCAGTGAACGTAAGCCGGTGACCGCATGGAACGTCACCCGGACCTGCAACCTGCGTTGTGTCCACTGCTATAGCGATTCGGAAGAGAAAGCCTATGAAGGTGAGCTATCCACCGCGGAGGGTAAACAACTGATCGACGACCTGGCCGAGTTCCAGATCCCGGCGCTTCTGCTATCCGGCGGCGAGCCGCTGGTGCGAAAAGACATATGGGAACTGGCCGCTCATGCCAGGCATAAGGGCCTCCGGCTGACGCTCTCCACCAACGGAGTGCTTATTGACGACAAAACCGCCCTCCGCCTGAAGGAAATCGGTTTTAGCTATATCGGCATCAGTCTCGACGGCATCGGCGAGGTGAACGACAAGTTCCGTGGCAAGGAAGGCGCCTTCGAGAAGGCAATGCGCGGATTCAAAAACTGCGTGGCCGTGGGGCAGAAAGTTGGCCTGCGTATGACGCTGACACGCCATAACTTCGAAAACCTCCACGGCATTTTCGATTTCATCGAGGAAGCCAACATACAGCGCGCCTGTTTCTATCACCTGGTATACGCCGGCCGGGGCGAAGCGATCTCCAGCGAGGACCTGACTCATGAGGAGACCCGAGCCGCCATGGACATCATACTGGAGCGCACCGAGGACTATCATAAGCGCGGCCTGGACAAGGACATCCTGACCGTGGACAACCACGTGGATGGTCCGTACCTGTACCTCAAACTGTTGGAGAAAAACCCGGAACTGGCTGCGGAAGTGAAAAAACAGCTGGAATGGAACGGCGGGGGCCGATATTCCTCCGGCGTCTCCTTCGGCGATGTCGACTTTTTGGGAAATGTCCATGGCGACCAGTTCTGGATGCACCACTCCTTCGGCAATGTCCGGGAGCGGAAATTCGGCGACATATGGCAGGACACTTCAGATCCCGTCATGAACGTGCTGAAGAACCGGCTGGATCATCTGAAGGGCAAATGCACCAGGTGCAAGTACCTCTCCATGTGTGGCGGAGCCTTGCGAGTGCGGGCGGACCTGGTGTATAACGACCCTACCGCGCCGGACCCGGCATGCTACCTCTCCGACGAGGAATGCGGCATCACCCCGGCCATTCGCGCCGAGTTGAAGGCCAAGGGGGAGGATTTCCCCGTCCCTGAAAGGCTTCTGGCTAAGTCCGAGGTGTAAACAAAGAATCGGTGGAATCCCGCCGAAGTATGGAGTTTTTAATGTCCGACAAGGAAGCAGAGAACGCCCAGGGGCGCCCCGGCCATCCCGGCGGCCATCCGGATGGCGCGGTGATAAAGGAGGTCTACGAATCGATCAAGGATTCCGGCGACGCCCCCAAGCAGGCCCATAAATACATGATGAAGGACCAGCTTCGGCTGGTGTTCTGGGAGACCACCGCCGGGTGCAACCTGGAGTGCGTCCATTGCCGCAGGCTGGATGTCTCCCACGAACTGATGAAAAACGACCTGTCCACGGAACAGTCGAAACGTATGATCGACGCCATCGCCGCCGAGAGCAAGTGCATACTGGTTCTATCCGGCGGGGAGCCTTTGTTTCGTCCGGACATTTATGAAATCGCCGCCTACGCCAAGTCTGTGGGCCTTATCGTGGCGTTGGCCACCAACGGTACCCTGGTTACGCCGGAAGTGGCGCAAAAGATCGTGGATAGCGGAGTGCAGCGTGTCTCCATCTCCCTGGACGGCGCAAGCGCGGCCACTCATGATAAGTTCCGCAAGCTGCCTGGCTCCTTTGACATGGCCATCGAGGGCCTCAAGAATTTGCAAGCGCTCGGCATGGAAACCCAGATCAACTCCACCATCGCAAAGCACAACGTCCATGAGGTGAAGAACCTGTATCAGAACGCCATAGACCTGGGCGTGGAGGCGCTACATATCTTCATGCTCGTGCCGGTGGGGTGTGGAGTCCAGATCGCTGAGAGCGACATGTTGGACGCGGAGACGTACGAGGATGTGCTCAACTGGTTCTACGACATTTCCCAGGAGGGGAAGATACAGACGAAGGCCACCTGCGCTCCCCACTATTTCCGCATTATGCGCCAACGGGCAAAGTCTGACGGGATCACCATATCGCCGAAGACCCACGGCATGGCAGCCATGACAAAAGGATGCCTGGCCGGCCAGAGCATCTGCTTCATATCCCACAAGGGGGAGGTGTTCCCCTGCGGCTACCTTCCCGTGGAGGCGGGGCATGTGCTCAAGCAGTCGTTCTCAGATATCTGGAAGGATTCCATGGTGTTCGCCGACCTGCGGGACCAGGAGAAGCTGGGGGGCAAGTGCGGTGTGTGTGAATATAAAAAAGTGTGCGAGGGTTGCCGCGCCAGAGCCTTCTTTGAAACCAACGGCGACTATATGGCGGAGGAGCCCTACTGTATCTACGAGCCTGTCAAGATCGAGCAGGCGAGGGAGAAGTAGGATTCTATCCGCCTGGTCTGGCTGACGCGTTCACCAGGGCCATCTGGCGCGCTGAAACAATATCTGATAAAAGGCATGTTATGACCAAAGAAAATCAATTCATGAATTCAACCTGCAAGGCTCTACTTTTCGTTTTTCTGACGGCGGCTTTCACCCTAGGCGCCACTATCGCCCAGGCCACGGGCGACGAGCATTCCCCAGGCGGGGGGAAGGTGTGTGTAGTGGCGTATTCAGGCGGCGGAGACCATGAAAGCCATGAGTCCACCACACCTGGGGAATCGGCCAGGCATATCAAGAAAGTGCTCAAACACGCGGTGGATATCGGCTTGGACGATTCCCAGCAAAAGGCGGTGGGGGATATTTACATCAAGGCCAAAGCTGAGGAAGCATCTATTGGAGCTGAGACTGAGGTCACCATCAGCGATTATATGACCCTATACAAGCAGCGGAAGGTTACAGAGACCGCCATCGAGGATTACGCGCGGAAGATGGGAGACCTCAGGGGCAGGTTCCTGCTGAATAACCTGAAAGCTATGAATGATGTGAAGGGAGTCCTCACAAAGGAGCAGCGCAGCAAAATTCATGAAATATACAAAACCCATGGCAAGGGGGGAAAGAAGTAACGGTTTCTGACTCAAATTTGCGCAGGTTGTCCGGAGGGGAGATCTTTGGATCAATTTAGTAACGGAAACCACCCCAAGGCATTAAACCGGTCTTGTGGCTTTACATCCCCACAACCCAGGATCGCGATTAACAAGACTCCCATCAGGATTAATATTATAGTATGGTGTGTCACGTCAGGCCCCTGCGGGAACGCCATCGTGACATGACAAGCGCCTGAACCGGGACAACATGAATATGGAGTAAGGGAACAGTATCATGCCATCTAGAAGAAAGCCGTATTACATCACAGATCGTAAGGTCATCGTCGATTACTCCTCCGTGTTCTGCGACACCACCGCAGGCCTGCTAAACAGCGAGTTGTTCGCTGAAGTTGTGCGCCGGTTTGTCCGGCGGGTAGTGCGCAGGCAGGACACCGTATACGAGCTTCTGGCGCTAGGCTTTCCCGGCAAGAACCAGAAACAGATGACCACAGGACTGGTCAATATCTTTCGCCTCCTGGCCACCCACTCCGCCAAGGAGATTTCCGCCATGGCGCCCGAATACCAGCGTATGCTCGAGGACCAGGTGCGGTTTATAGAACTGAAGGATCTTCTGTACAACTTCTGGCTGAAGCTGGAACGGATCGCCTATATGGAAGTGCCCAAGCGGGACACGGAGATCTACGACGACCTGCACTACGCCCAGTTCGTAAAAACCAATGAGGACTTGAAGAACGTCATCCTCCAGACCCAAAGGCGCATAAGCGATAACCTGGAGGGGAACCACCGCTCATTCCGCCAGATGCCGGCGTTCGCCAACCTTTCGATGCTGGTCCGTAAAATCGATTGGGATTGTCCGGAGAAGCTCTCATTCCTTAAGCAGATTCCCTTCGTGCGAAACACTCTCATCTACCCCCCGCTTATCCTGTATCCGGCGTCGAACACGCGCAAGGGCGCCTTTGGCCCTATCGACAAAGTGACCCCTTCCATGCTGAATATAACCGCCAGCGAATGGTTCTGCTTCCCCGCCAAGGTGGGTGATCTTCTAGCCTTCGTATATTTCCACCGGGATTTTTCATCGCTGGCCCTTTCCATGGCGAACCTTTTCGAGATGGCGGGTAAAAACGACCTGAAGAAGAAAAGGCCGGATATGATCATCCTGTTCGGGGTGGATCCCAAGGCGCTGCCGGAAAACACCGGCTACCATTTCATGAAGGACGAGGACGTATACCTGGGCCTGGTGGCGCACAAGGAGGAGATGGAATATTTCGGATACTTCAAGAAGATGACCCTTACCCTGCACAACCTGGAGATGATGAAACGGGGTCATCTGCCGGTGCATGGGGCAATGGTCAGTATGGATCTAAAAGATGGAGGGACGGCCAACGTGGCTATCCTCGGTGACAGCGGAGCCGGCAAGTCTGAAACCCTGGAGGCTCTGCGTACCCTGGCCGATGAGCATATCCGGGACATGAAGATAATTTTCGACGATATGGGTTCGCTGCGCATCGGCAAGGATGGGGCGGTGCTAGGATACGGCACGGAGACCGGCGCCTTCGTACGGCTGGACGACCTGACCCCAGGCTACGCCTATGAGCAGATAGAGCGGAGCGTGTTCATGAATCCCCATATGAAAAACGCCCGTCTGGTGCTGCCGGTATCCAAATACAAGCATATTACCAAAGGCTATCCGGTGGACATCCTGATGTACGCCAACAACTATGAAAACGTGGAGAAAGGGGGCAAGGCCCTCGATTTCTTTGACAACATGAACAGTGCCCTTGACGTGTTTTCCGATGGGGCTCGCCAGGCCAAGGGGACAACCGACGAGATGGGACTGGTGCACACATATTTCGCCAATCCCTTCGGCGCCATACAGGAGAAGGAGAAGCATGCAAAGATCGCCGCGAAGACTTTTAAGGCGCTCTTTGCAAAGGGAGTGAAAGTGGGGCAGATCCGCACCCGGCTGGGAGTCATCGGCTTTGAGCAGGAAGGGCCCAAAGCCGCGTCGCTGGAACTGTTTGAAGTGATACGATCTGGCAAATAGAGGGCGCCGGGACGCTCACATCAGGCTATTGCCCCTCCGTCGGCGCTAAAAGCTTTTCCGTCAGGAAATAGTCCATGCTCTCATCCACGTGCTGGGCCAGATCATCCGCCGACACGTCCTTGTAAGTTTCTGTCATATAACCTATGATAGCTTCCTTCTCCTCCCCTTCGATGGCGTGGCGCCATATTTCCGCCGCAGTGTCGTTTAGCGTGTAATACTCCCCGCTGGAAAGGTTCAGCAGAACGATTCCCGTTTTCAGATTTTTCCAGGTAATATCCTCCGGGGCCTGGTATTTCATTGGTCGATCTCCCTTTTGATTAGTTTTTCCCGGTTAACGGGGTCGTTGTCGGGATCCGCCCAAAAGCGGATCGCCGCCTCCTTCTCTCCCAGATAAGCTGTGTAGATACGTCCTGTCTCTTCGGTTTCCCGAAACAGTTCGCCCTCCAGGGTCATCCAGCAATGGGCCATGGATCCAGTCGGGCCATCCCATCTGTATCCAAAGTTCAGCGCCACTGGCACACCCCGCGTGCGCAGAACGCAGGCCGTGGCGAATGATCGGTAAAAGCATATGCGCCGTTTCCATACAACAACAAGCCGGGTAATGAATCCCACCAGCTTTGCGATTCTCTCCGCCGTGGGACGATCAACGACAGCCTTCAGGGCAATCTCCGGCATTGGTGGCGCCCCATTCCTATCGAAAGCGCGAAACCTGGCCGCCACCATAATGGCCGCCAGCGCCTCTCTTATGATGATTATCTTCTCCCGGAGGGTCAATCCACCGTCATCCGTTGTCATAGTTTTCCCGCTTCCCGAAATGTACCAGCCGTCCGTTTTCCATCCTGGCCTCGAAATCGGCGATATCCCGTATCATTTTATCATGCGTGGCCACCACGATTGTCCTTCCCTTTTTCAGGTTCAGTAATGTCTGGCGGATGGCCATCCTGCTCTCCTGGTCCAGTTGCGATGTCGGCTCGTCGATAAGCATCATCCCTGGATCGTGAAGGGTGGCCCTGGCGATAGTCAGGCGCTGCCGTTCTCCGCCGGAAAGCATATCACCTCTGTTGCCCACTTCGGTATCCAGCCCCGATGGAAGATATGAGCCTTCACCACTCCACAGACTGGCCCTGGTGAGCGCCTCGATCATCTGGGATTCGGTGGCGTCCGGCCTGGCGTACAGCAGGTTTTCCCGGATGGCGCCGTTTATCAGCAGAGGCTCCTGGGTCACTATACCCAGGCTTTTCCGCCAGTGGATTCCATCCAGATGTTTGATATCCTCCCCGTCGATCCGCACCGCTCCCTCCCGGCACACGTCGAACTTGGCCAGCAGCGCCAGCATTGTAGTCTTGCCGGAGCCTGAAGGGCCATACACAGCCAGCATGGCCCCGGCAGGGATACTAAAGGAGATATCAGTCAGGATGTCTGTGGCGTCCACTCCATAGCTGACCTTTTCCAGCGTCACGCTCTCAAGTGGGCGGCCGACCTGCTTCTCTCCTTCGGGAAAGGGTTTTTTCTCATGGTCCAGAAACCGGAACACACGCAGAGCGCACGCCGACGACGACTGATACGATACGTAGAGGGTAGCCAGCGCTTCCAGAGGATTGGTCACCATCGGTAAAAGCAGGCTCAATTTTATCAGGTCCCCGCTGGTGATGGTCCCCTCCACCAGCACAGCCCGCCCACCGATTATAAGCAGCGCGGAAGTGGCGACGATGAAGAGGATGTTCACCACCTGGGGCGCCATGGCGTCCATCAGCATAACCTTCACCATCAGCTTCCTGTTGGCGTCGGTTTCCCTGTCGAACTTCTTGCGCTCCATGTCCTCACGTGAAAGGGCGCGGGCCAGGATCACCGTGGAGAGGTATTCGGTGAGATGTCCCTGCACAAGGGCCACCTTCTCCATCATCCGACCCGTCAGCGAATGTATGCGGACTCCTACAATGTGAATGATGGCGCCGCCAGGCAGGAGTATGGCCAGCGCCATTAATGTAAGCTCAGGTGAGATCGACGCCATCAGAAACATAGCCACCGCCAGGCGCATCGGCTGCATGAACACCCGATCCGCCGCGTCGATAAAAAGGTAATTGAGCTGGTTCACGTCCTGGATAAAAAGAGAAGCCACCTCGCCGGGGCGGTTGATCCTGGAAAAGGACAGATTCAGCAATGTCAACCGGGAGAATAGAGCATTTCTGATGGTGAAAAGTATCTGCTGGTTGACGCTGGCGATGATATACAGCTTCACCACCCGTATCAACGCCATCATGACGCCCAGGAGGAACAGCGCCGCCACCGAGGCCACCAGCGTTTCGTAATGGGTGGCCCGGGTCAGCGCGCCAGCCACCGCCTGGTCCAGAAACACCGCCACCTTTCCGGAGGGGATGGCATTGGTCGAAGATGGAGAGGTGATATCCAGACGCAGAATCTTGTTTATGAACTCCGCGCCGATCCACACAGAGACGGCCTGGATGGCGATAACCATCACGGAAATGACCCATGTGACAATTATGGCCCCCACGTGCGGGATCAGGTATCCCCACGTCCGCAACAACACAAAAGCGACGTTGCCCAGGCCTCCCCGGCTTACTCCACGCATAGCCTCCTTCTCCATCGCTTATTCGGCCCGGAGAGCGGCCAGCACATCCAGCCGCCGGGCCCGCATGGCGGGTATGGCCCCTGCCAGCGCCCCGCAAATGACGCACACCGCCAGAGGCGCCACCACACCTCCCATGGTGATCACAGGAGTAATATTGGAGGCCTCAGGTATGCGCGTAGCCAGCGCCTGTATTATCAGCGGCGCTCCAGCCACCGCCAGGAATAAACCCACCAGCCCGCCGATAAGCGATAGCGCCACGCTTTCCATCAGGACGATCAACGCCAGGTCGGAAGGCTCCGCCCCCACCGCCACCCGTATGGCAAATTCCCTGGAGCGGCGGGTGACGTTGGCCAGCATCACATTCAGCACACCAATGGAGGCGATAAGGATACTGAAGAGCGACTGGGCGGACCCGGCCAGCATGATGTTGGAGACTATCTCTTTTCTTTTGCGCACGGCGAACCTTGAGGAGGTGAGCTGATACGCTCCCGGCGCCCTCACCTCATCGAGAGCCCGTCGAACGCTCTCCACCACCGCTTCCATTTCCTCGGGGGATCTCCAGGAAACGATGATGGCCCCGATATCGTCACCGCCGCCCCACAGCAACCTGGCCCAGCGGTATGGGATCGCCACCCTCTCGCGCAACGGCTCGTCGGCCCCGGGTGGGTCCGGAATGATCCCCACCACCTGGCATGGATAAGCGCCCACCGCCACCCGCGGCAATGGCTCGGCGGCGGCATGGAGTCTTTCGGCCATCGACCTGGTGAGCAAGCACTCCATCCTGTCTCCGGCCAATCCTTCCTGGGTGAATCCGCTTCCCATATATTGTGTGTAAGCCGTCTCCTTCATCATGGGCTCGTCGATGCCGTCCACATGGGCCACGGTGGCTATATCGTGAAGGCTGATCCGGCTACGGTGGTAGAACATGGGGGCGATGTAACTCGCTTTTTTCGCGTGTTCCCTCACATATTCCAGGTCCTGGATGTTGAAGTGAACCAAAGGCCTTTTTTGAAGCAGCTTATCACCAAGGCCAGGCGCAGGATACACGTCCATGCGGGAGCCCATGAGCGTGTCCAGGTCCATCCACAGATTACGCAGCGCCCCCTCCCCAAGGAACATGATAGCCGCCAAACCAAAAGAGCCGATGGCCATAGTGGCCAGCACCAGCGCCTGCTGCCAACGGAACGCCCACATGCTCTGCACGATTATCATACCCATGCATACGGCCCTGGACATACGGCTCGTCTCTCCCAGGCCATGCCGCGCTGCTCTATCGGCGCCCACACCCATCTTTGTCATCCTTCCACCATGGTCCCGTCGACAATATGAGCGATCCGATCCGCCAGCAGCGCAAGGTCTGGCTGGTGCGTCACCAGCACCAGGGCGGTAGAGAGCCCCACCATGCCGAAAAGAAGGTCCGATATGATCCGGCCGTTGACCGAATCCAGGCTCCCTGTAGGTTCATCAGCCAGCAGGATGGAAGGATTTGCCACCAACGCCCTGGCTATAGCCACCCGCATGCTCTCCCCGCCGGAAAGCTGACTGGGGTGGTGACCAAGCCTGTGACCCATCCCCACCGCTTCCAGCGCTTGTGTAGCCAGTTTTTTCTGGCGGTGCGGCCACACACCGATGTGCATCAGCGGCGCCTGGACGTTCTGCAACGCGCTCAGGCCGCCTATCAGCTTGGCGTCCTGGAAAATGAATCCGAACATCCGGCGCATGCCGATCGCCTTACGCCGGTCCTGGCCCACCCGCTCACCGGCCACCCGGACATGCCCCACGGTGGCGGGAGTCAGAAGCCCCATCACATGCATGAGTGTTGACTTTCCAGATCCGCTGGGACCGGTGACCGCGATAGACTCGCCAGCGTTTACCGTCAATGAAACGCCTTTGAGTATCTCCACTGTCCTATCCCCACTGCCGACGGACTTATGGATGTCCACCAGTTCCACGAGAGGGGCTTGACCGGTCATCGGCTCTCGTCCCGCCCCTCCTCTGCCGCCAGTTTAACAGACACCACCATCCCCACCAGAAGCCCGCTGTCTGGTGAGACGATCCGTACCGTCACCGGGAATTTGGGAAAATCCCGCAGGCCTGGGCTGGCCATGGGTGGCTCGATACCGGTCACTACTCCTTCCAGGTTTGTCTCTCCATAGAAATCGGGATATATCCGGGCTTTCTGCCCCACTTTCACATATGGAATCTGGTGCTGCCACAAATCCACCCGCACAGCAAGGGTGGTCTCGTCACGCACCTCCAGGGCCATCATGGGGGACGTCAGGCTTTCCGCGTCTTTGGTCACGGAACGGGCAACTCCGTCGAATGGCGCCACCACATCCAGGGCACCGAGCTGCTTATTCAGCAGACCCAGGCTTTCGTCGATCAACTTCATCGCTTCCCGCAACGCCCCTTTCTCCGCTCCGCTATTCTCCTTGCGCGCCTTTAGGGTTCGCAATCTTTCGGATACTTTGCGCTTCTCTTCTTTCAGGCGCGTCGCTGTTGGTCCGTCCTGCAGTTCAGGTTTGCCCAGTTGCTCCATGATCCTGGCCATGTTCCTCTCTTCCTCGGCCAGTTCCTGGTCCAGGGCGGCCAGGTTTTCCATCTCCCGCAGATACCATATTTTGCTTTGGCGCAGCCCGACCACCTTGGAGACCAGGTCCACGTTGGCCAGCCGCAAAAGCCGGTCCCCTTTTCTGACTCGGGAGCCCTCGGTCACGTATAGCTCCAGCGCAATGTCGCCCGGCTTTAGGCGGTATGCGAACAAACGCGCCGGCTCCACCACACCCCTGCCTTCTATCGCTTGTCCGGCAAAGGCGATGGAAGAGCTATATGGTCCCGCCACCACCGCAAAAACCGCCACCAGCGCCGCTTTCAGGATATTGAATTTCATGATTTGCCTACCCTACATTATCAGATGATCCGGCTATGGCCGCATGGCAAAACGCTTGCCGGAAAAAAGAACGCCTTCAACAATCCGCGACAAGGGCCATATCAACAGCGCCGCCACCCATTGTATTACTTTTATCAAGAACCGGAAATCGAACCCAAACCCCCGGGCGTATCTGGCCGCCATCCAACGTGCCGCGTTAGAGCGGAGCGCTCCTGCGAATCCCGCCTTATCACCAATCAGGAAGTAGAGAACAAGGTACACCATATACAACATTCCGTTTTTAAGGGGGGTTACATACTGCGGCCCCAGAGCGCGGTTGAACACCACTTCATGGTTCATCATCACCAGCAAAAACCCCCGTCGCCCGCGTTCAATCTTCCCCAGGCAGGGGAAAGAGGGATCGATCCATGTCTGGATAAAAGCGGACATGTTCCCCGCCGTTCCGGAAAGCTCCAGCGCCTTTAGCTCCTCCACTATCCAAGGCATGTCCAAAGAGCCTTGGTCGTGCAGGGCCACCAGGTCCATCCACCATATCAGCCGGGCGCACAGGTGATGTGTCAGCATGTGCAGCAGAAGGTATACGAAGTGAGCGGAGGGATCCGGAGACAACAGGCCTGCGCCGAACAGACGGTCATGGCGCCGGTGAAATAACTCCAGCATGGGATCGGACGGCGCCCCCTCCAGGCATGTGATCTCCAGCAAAAAGCTGTCGAAGTCCGCTTCTATCTTGCCGGGGTTTTGCAGACGCGACCAGAATCCGGAGCCGTCCATCAACCTGGCGGATTCCGCGGCGCCGATGGCCTCCAGCAGCAGCCAGGCTTCCTTTTGCGAAGGGATGAACAGATCTATGTCCCCATACTGTCGAGCGGACTGGCCGCCATACGCCTGGCCCACAAGCGTTGGCCCCTTTAGCGCCACCACATGGAGGCCTCCGGATTGGGCCGCTTGTTCTATCTTCGCGCATACCTTAATGGCCCGCTCATGGCGGATCATTCCGGAGAAATAAATATCACTTGCTTGGTCGGTCACTTTACCAGGATCATCACCCATCTCCAGCCCCACCGCTCCCGCCACCGCCCCCAGCCCATGAAGCCCGGCATAATGCCACAGCTTTTCCGGATCCGCCGCTTTTCCAAGGCCCCATGGTTTATTCCGGCGCCAGCATTTCATCAGGTCGAAAAGCGCCATCCCATCTTCTTCGGAGAGGGCGCCAAACGCTGAGGCCTTCTTTTGCAGTGGGCGTATGGTCCACATCGTCTCCACATCGGGTGACCGCGTATCGTTCACTGTTCGTTTCCAGCCCCATGGGCGGGGACGCAAGCTCCGCCGGTGACATCTTTCCATCCCAGGATGGAGCGGCGGAGGGTATACCGCGATTTCGCCAATGCCATCCGGGAGTTAACGTGGGCAATCCTCGTCTGGATCTCCTTCTCCTCGCTCCCTCTTCCGGCAGAGGTCAAAAGCTCCTGCTCCTTTCGCAGGGCGGCCATGGCGCTATCCAGCTCTTCTCGCCCGTTTACCAGTTCTCTTTCCGCTTCCATGGCTTCGGCGGCCCTGCTAATGTTGCTGGCCATCTTCCGCGCCAGCTCCTGAACCTCCAGCCTTTTCTCGTCCCGCAGGATATTGGCCCTCCGCTGGTTGCGCGATGAAGCGCCCGCGTCGAACAAGGGTACGCTCATGCCCAGCCCCACCACGAAATTTTTCTCCTCTCGGTCCTTCTGCAGAATTATGGAGCCCAGTCCCATCGAGATGTCTAAAGTGGGTATCCTGTCTCGCCACGCTGTTCTGGCGTTAATTTCCGCAGCCATCAACTGGTCCATCAACGCGGCCACTTCCGGGCGATTTTTCCACGCCTCCAACACAGCCCGATTAATATCAATCGGCGCCGGGGCTCCATCTATGGAAAATTGGGCAAGGTGTATATTGGTCTCTCCGACGCCGGTTGCATTGATCAGCTCCCGCAGCTCATTCATGGCAATTCGCTTTTCCCGAGACACACTCCCGCACTCCAGCCTGGTAGCCACCGCTTCGGCTCTCCATTCTGCGCCCTGGCCCGCTCCATCTCCACCTATCGCCCTCAAAGCCGTGGCGATCCGCCCCGCCTGGGCTACGTATTCCAGCTTCTCCCCGCACAGCCGCTCGTTCTCCATCAGATATTCCAGTCGCGCCACTTTTTCCCGCAGGTCGAAGCATATCCTCATTTTCCTGGCTTCCATGTTCATGGCCGTGGCGTGGGCGGCCAACTGGGCCACGGCTGCGCTGTCGCCGGCGAAGAGCGCGTCCTTGAAGCTGTATCTGAAATAGACTCCGCCGAAGACCGTATCCTCCGCGGCGGCGGGATCGGAGATAGGCCATTCCACATTCGACTGGATGTCCAGGCGGGGCCATAGCCCGCTATCGGACTCCTCCTTGGAGATCATCGCTTTCGCCACGGAAAGCTCCATCTTTTTCAAATGGAGATCCCGCTTATAGGCTCTATTCAGCGCTTCGTCCAAAGTGATTTTCACATCTCCTGTCAGAGGTGGATTCTCCAGGCCAGAACCAGGCGCGCCCGGCGCCGTCTGCTCTGTGATTATTCTATCCATCCACAACTCAGAAGCATTGGCCGCTTCATTCCGGGCAGAGCAGGACGCCAGCGCTGTCCATAATATCGGCCCCAGCAAGAGGGCTATATGCAAGCCTAGCGGCCGCTGGATCATTCGGCGCATAGGATGTCGAACGACCTTCTGGCTATTCCCTCCACTTTTTTCGCAAAGTCGCACCCATTGGCGTGATTAAGTGAAAGCCCCATCCCGGGAGTGGCCGCCAGGCATCCCCCTTGGCAAGCGGGGCCAGCATGGCATCCGGCGCAGGAGGAGGCCAGCGCATCCGCCACCAGCCGAAAATCAAAGAGCCGTTTGCGGTTCAACACTCCGGATGTGTCTCCCATGATCCAATTGTCACTGCCGATGAATTTTTCGCAGGGTAACAGCCTTCCCCGAACGTCAATGGCCATCACGCTGATCCCCGCTCCGCAAGAGCCGTGGGAGCGCTCGAAAAAGAGAGTCGTCCAGATATCGAAAAGAGATTTGGGCCCCCGGTACTCCGACAGGAAGAACGGGACGGAAAGCTTCCGGGCCTGCTCCATGGCCAGCTTTTCAAAAGACTCCAGATAACGGATTCTCCTGGCTTCCCATCGCTCCATTTCCTCCAGGCCGGATGCGAACGGTGGCTCCGCCACCAGGTCCAAAAAAACCTTCTGCTCCCTCTCCCGCCAGAACCGGGCCACTTCGTACAGATCGGAGCTGTCCGATATCACGCTTTGCACACTCACCGATGGTGGATCTGGCAAGGTGGCGGTTATTTGCCTATACTTCTCCCAGTTGGCCATGGCGGCGGCGAAGGCGCCATCACCGGCAATATTCACTCGATTGGCGTCGTTGATTTTGGCGGGGCCGTCGATACTGAATGTGAGAAAGACCCGGCGCTTGGCCAAGGCCTCCATTTTCTTCTCGTCCAGCAGGACGCCGTTGGTGGTCACTTCGCATGTGACCTGGACCTGGGCCTTGTGGGCCCGCTCATACAGATGGTCCACAGCATCGATGAAACGGCCGAAATGCAGGAAAGTCTCGCCACAGCCAAAGGAAAATCCTTTTTTACTTCCTGGCTGGGCGTCGTCGATGGCCAAAGACACAAAGTCGCGCCACACCTGAGGCGTCATCGCCGCTGGCGGGTCACCCATGGCGCCGTGCCCCGTAACGCAATATCGGCACCGCAGGTTACAATCCTGGGTGAATGCCACATGCCAGGAGCTGATCCCTTCCAGCATTCTTCCGGTCATGGCGCCCGGCTGGGGCTGGCTGCTGGTTTTCATGGTGATCCCCCCATAGCGTGGACACGCGTCCTGGCTTCGATCAGGTTTAACACCGCATCCACCACCACCCCAGGATCGATGGACTCCATGCACACATGCCGTTGGCATTTCTTTCTTCTGGGAGTGTCCGCGCATGATGGGCATGCGCCGGAGGATATGTTATAGCCGTTGTCGTGACCGAACACCTCCGGATTGGACGCTCCGAACAAAGTCACGGCCGGTGTCCCCACCGCTGCCGCCAGGTGCTGGGGGAATGAATCGACAGAGAGGACGCAATCCACTCGCTTCATGATTTCCGCCAGTGCCCGCAATCCCGGCGCCGGACATATGACATGAGCAGGGTCAACACCCTCCGCGCAATCCTGTGCCGATATGAGCCGAACCTTCCCCTCAAGCAACCGAGCCACTTCCCTGTATTTGTCCGCGGGGTACTGCTTTTCCACAAAATTAGACGATGTGTTTATGTAAAGAACAGGCCTGGAGTCATCCTCGCTGAACAATCCCCGGGCGAATTGGATATCCTCCGGCGTGGTGTGTATCTCCATAGCCGCATCCTCTCCGGAAAGCTCCATACCGGCCATCTGGGCAACCTGGGCGATAATTGGCCGCCCCACGGGATTTGGCGCCATCACTGGCTCCACCCTCACGCTAAAGGGGTTCTCCCTCTCATGGCTGCGAACGTCGATATATGGCGCGAACAGATCCGCGTCCGGCTCTTCCAGAGCCCACATGAAAAGGTCATCCCCGTGGCATGGCGCCAGGTGATCCAGGTGGGGATTGTGGTCGTATATCTGGACGGCGTTTTTCTGGACCGCCACAGTGATAGCTCCGTACTTTCCGGAGCGGCGCAGCGCGCGCAGAAACGGGGTTAGCAAAAGACAGTCGCCCAAGCCGCCGGAAGCGACAAACACCAGACGTCGGCCGTCACCGGTGAGCTTTATCATCGCCCGCCACTACCCAATCCAGCGGCTAGCCGCTCGGCCAGACACACACCATGGCACACTCCGGTGTAGAACATTATACACTCCCCACACTCGGGCAGGGAATTGGTCGACTGAAGTGACCGGATGAATTCACCAGATACTTTCCCCAGTGCGGCTATGGAGCCGGAGTTTTTTATATCGCCTGTGGCTTTGGCTACGCCATTGCATGGGTAGACGCTCAGGTCCGGATTAATGGTCAGGTTCTGGGTGTAGCCAGAGTTGGCCACGGTGCAGCAACTGTATATGGCCCCGGAGCGAACCGCTCGTCGGAGCGTCTCCTTCGACACCATACACAGGGGAAACGGCTTGCTCTGATGCAGCCCAAGCCCCGCCTGGGCCACATCCTTCATGAAGCGTGTGAACAACGTGTCGAAGCTGACCTGGTCCACGGTGGAGAAATCGAAATGGCTGTTATCTCCATAGGCGTTCCGGAACGCGAAGCCGTAGTTGAGCCTTTTGGCGCCAGCTTGGCCAGCCGCGTCTATCACACGGCCCCACTCCTCCGGGCCGCTCTCCCTGGTGAGCGTGTATCGGAAAACGAGGGGTACACCGGAGGCTGCGGCCTGGGTTACGTTGTCCATGAACAGGCGGCGCCTGGGCTCCCTGGAGGATAGCGATTCCTGGTCGTAATGGGCGATCAGCTCCCGGATATATTTTGGCGTGACCAGACGGCGGACTTTTTCCGGGTATAGGCAGTTGCTAGTGAGCCACACCGAAATCCCCTTATCCTTCATCCCTTCCAGCAGATACTCAAGCCGTGGATATATGGTCGGTTCCCCACCGGAGAGCTGGACCAGGTTCACTCCGTTTTCCTTCATCCATGCCAGGGCGAAATCCAGATCCTCCGGGCTCATGGATCCGGGAAACGATTTTTTGTCCCACCCCTTGGAGTAGCAATAGGAGCAGTCTATGTTGCATCCGTATGTGGGGGCGATAAGAGCCTGCCGCGCTCCCCTCTGGGCTCCGCCATGTATGGCCATGGCCCTGCGCAAGGTTTCGGCTCCTTCTGCCTCCCCGATACGATCCAGGGCCGCCGCCACATCAAGCGCCGCTCCTGGTAGACGCAGCCACCGTTTTATCATCTCCTCTGTTTTGTTTCCCGCCCATTCTTTCAAGAAGAGATCGATACCGGAAATCAGACACCTCCATTGCCTGCCTTCAGGAGAAGAGAGGGAATCCAACGTTGGCTCCATGCGTATATATGGCTCCAGCCCCAGCCATGGGAGCTTGTGGAGTATGCCATCCAGCGCGGCGGACCATGTGTCAGGATCCCCCGACGCCACCAGCCGGGCCAGTATGGAGAGCGCCTCCGGCTCCTGGGCCTCCGCCAGGATCGCCACTGAGGATCGTTGGGCTTCGGGACGGCTATCCTCCGCGAAGCTGATCCCGATTTCAAGAGTCATGGCTTCGCCTCTAAAAGCATTTTCTCAAAAACCTCCGGCAAGGAGTTGATATGGGGCGCCAGGGTGGCCCGGACCACCACCGCCTGGGCCAGCAGTGCGATGGCTATTTCCAGATGAAATTCCCTACGGCTGACGTTTGATGGATCTATAAGCAAACCCATGATCTGCTCCAGGGCTTCCGCCTCTTCAAGAATGTCGAACCTGTGCTCCGGGGGTCTATGATCGGTCTTCTCCAGGATCACCACCATCGTCGGGGTGGTATCGGCCATTGGCTGAGCTTCCATGAAACTCTCTAGGGCGGCGTGGCCACGGCTTTTCCATGTGGCGCCGTTGCCGGCCAAACCAGCCTCCAGTTCCTCCAGCGTGGCGGGAGCCTGGCCAACAAAGTTTGGTGGAGTTAATAATCCGGCGCAGAGAACCCCATGGCCGGATGGGTCCATACCGAGGGCGCACAAGTCGTCTGCCGCGTATTTGGCTCCGGCGCGCAACATGGAAAGACAGGCGGTGGTTTTTCCCGCTCCGCTCTCGCCGCCAATCATCACACTAGCTCCTTTCCAGCGAAACATGCCGGCATGCAACAGCACCCTGCCTGCGTCTCTGGCGAATGCTCCCGCCGCGATGTCGGCCACCAGTTCCCAATCGAACTCATCACCATCCGCCTTGACGCGCAGCCGATCCGCTTCCCGTGGGTGGATGGCCTCATCCAGACCATGGGCCACCACCACCCGGCCGCAACTTCCGTCCTCCGGTGTGAAGTCCACCATCATATTCGGCGGCCACCAGAGGTATTCGCGGCGGTCTGTGGTGGAAATATGGATAAAATCCCCCGCTCCCGTCCGCACTCGGCGAGAAGGTTTGGCCAGGATATGATCGAAATATTCCCGCGACCGCCGTGCGTGGATGATCTCCATGGTTCTGGCGTTGGAGCCATTCCCCACCATTGGGTAATACCTGAACTTGTCGCGAAGGGCAACGATGGCGCTCTCAACATTGGAGCTGACACTTAGCGAGCCGAAAGGGAACGAAAAGTCTGCTGAAAACTCAGCGGCCTGATCGCCGCCCAAGTTCGACCGGTCCGGTCTTATCGAGTTGGCCATTTGAGATATTGTCCTTGTTGTCTTCTGATTCCTGGTCGACAATCAACCGCAGATCGTCGACATACCTGCGTTCCAGTTCGGCGGATGTTTTAAGATTCATGGGCATGGATACTCTGGGTCGGGATTTGCCGTCCAGGAGTGTCATCACTGCGGCGATCTCTTGCAGTGGGGTGTAGAGAAGGCCGATCATCCTGTCGCGGAAATCACCAAAAACGGCCTCCGTTTCCGGATTCAGGACCCTGTGGGCTTTGTATGACCTGTCATTCTCAATTCCCCTGGCCGAGGCCACCTGTTCCAGGATATCCACCTGCAGCCTTAGCCAGTAAATTATCTTTCGTGGGCATTCGGGGACCCTGGAGGAGAGATCGCCGGTGGAGGCAAGTATGGCCATTTGCGGCTCCTCCGTCTGCGCCGTGGCCACTCCCGCATCAGCCAGGAGCCTCATGTTTGCGCTATCCAAGTCGAAAAGAAGATTGGCTATCTCATCACGGGCGCCCGATGAGAGGAGGCATTGGCCTCTCAATATGGAGTCATACAAGGTCCGGGATCCGGGCCGGACAATGCGTTGATCATCCGCAAAAGCCGAGGCGCCCAAGATAGCCGCCAGGAGCATAGCCATGGCGGCGCCATACTTCCCCGGCCTCATGACACCGGCGCCTTTATCCTGGAGGCGATATTCTTGGCTCCGGATTTCTCCCAGTTCCGTATGGTCCTTCCCACGCAACCGCCGCAGCATTGGCCCCGCTTCATGTATTTGCAATCGATGCATTCATCCATGCTGCCCATCTGGCGTAAGGGGGCCATGGTCTTTTCATATGCTTCCACCATGCTGCTCCTGTCCGGGAAAGCGTCCAGCGTGGTGTTGGCCACCTTGGTGAGAGGAAAGCAGGGCCACACGGAAAGATCCGCTCCCACATCTATGATCGGCTCGCATATGGATATGAACCCGGTGGTGCAGGTGATCAGCGCGGCATAATCCGCTTCGTCGAACATGCACAAGGGAAATCCACAATCAAAGGCGGAGAGAATATCGCGGCGTTCCAACTGGCGCATTTGGGTCACCAGCCTCTTGCCCATCGCATTCAGGGAGGTGTCGGCCGGATAGGCGTTCTCCGCCCCCACCACAGGGTGGGCCAGACCCAGGCGGATTTCCTTTTTCAGGGCAAATTTCTCGATCAGGTCCCCGGCGAAAAGCAGATCGAAATCATCGTTGTAGATATTGAAGCTCAGGCGGGCTCTGCGGCCAACCACAGCCAGGCTTTTCTCCTGCAGGACCGTTTCCCGCTCTTTCTGAATGCTCCGCTCGTTTACATTGATCAGAAAATCCACGCTGGCGGTTTTCTCTTCCTTGAAAAATGATCTGACGGCCGAGGACCATATTCCGTTGGAGAAAACCGATACATGGAACCCCTCCGCCAGGCCGGTGGATACCAGCTTGATAAATTCGGGATGCGCAGTAGGTTCGCCACCCAGAAGTTTCAGTTTTTTCTCGCCACTTCGTTTTAAAAACTCAAGACACCGCCGGAAGTTTTCCATGGAGATATAGTGGCCATTGTCGTTATCCGGTTCCCCGTTTTTGGGGAGGGACATTTTGAGGGAAGCAAAACAATATGGGCATGAACGGTTACACACATCGCAGATGATAATATTCATATTTCACACAACCTGCAGGATGGCCGCTGCGTCCGGGAGAACATTGTGAAGAGAGGGGCGACACCGGCGGAGCCGAGCGCAAAAGCGCCCGGCCCTCGCCAATTTCATATAACCCTAAATCAGGATAAACTGCTGCTTTTAGTGGTAGTAGGTGCTACCCACGGTGCGGGCGACATAGTTGCTGCAGCCGGAGCTACCAGAGCCCGACGCCACAACCGCCACCGGTTTAGTCTTCTTGATTACGGGTTTGGAGTAGGCCTTTTTCTCCTCGGTCTTTCCCAGATTGTCCATTTTAACCCCTTAGTAAAGTTGTTCATTGTTGGCACAAATCTAATACAGGCTCACATGTTTGTCAATTATATTTATATGAGTTTGTTACAGAAAATATGTTCTTGCGCTTATGATATTCGTCATAGCGCGCAGACCTGCTCCTGCGTGAGCATGGTGTGGTAACATCGTACAGGTTGTAACCGGCGCGGCTGACAAATTGGCTGCGCCTTTTGATTTTTCTGTCAGGAGTATCAATGGACAAGTTTGGAAAGCTCTTTGTTAAAGCCTCGGTGATTTATCTTTCGCTAGGAGCGCTGTTCGGCCTGCATATGGCGGTGGCCGACCATGGCTACACGCAGTTAAGATTCATCCACGTGCACTTCATGCTCATCGGCTTCATGGCCATGATGATTTTCGGCGTGGGGTACCATATTCTACCCCGCTTCAACGCCAAGCCTCTGCCATACCCCGCCTTGGTCCCAGTCCACTTTTGGCTGGCCAACGCGGGGCTTATGGGCATGGGAGCGCTATACGTGGCAGGCGCGTTTTCTGAAACCGGCGCGCCCAGGATGCTGTTTGGTCTGTTCGGCTTGATGGAAGCCTCCGGCATGTTCATCTTCACCGCTAATATATACAGCGTGCTCACCGAGGAGAAAAGGCCCGAGCCTTTCACGGTGGCCACTGCGGCCCAGAGTGGCCAGGCGCCCAAGTCGGTGGAAAATGCGGCGATGGCCCAGGAGGTCAAGCTTTCTCCGGCCATGAAAATCTCCGAGATATTGGAAAAATACCTCACCTGGAGGAAGCCATGGCCGAGGAGGGATTAGGCGATGTGGTGAATCCCGCTGTCCGGCAGACGGCGGCCACGTTGGTGACCCTGGGGATGGCGGCCAAGAAAGCCGGCCTGGAGCCTTACCCGCTGATGGCCCGGCTGGAGGGGAAGCAGCTGATCAGCGCTTCAGACAAGCCAAAGCCGGCCTCGCAGCCTGGAGAGGATGGCGTCTTGGGCAAGGGGATAAAGCGAGGTGAGATGGCCACTATGGATACGCTGGTAGGGGGCCTTTTGGAGGCCTATCCGGAGACAAAGAAGGTGATGGAGGCCCACTATGGCGCGGCATGCTTCACCTGCCCCGGACAGAATACCGAAACCATAGAGCAGACCGCCTCCATCCACGGGACATCGCCGCAGAATATCCTCGACGAGATCAACGGAATAATAAAGGAGGCTATAAAGTAGGCGTGCCCTGCTGGGCGCAAGGGAGGGCTATTTCCTGGCCACGTCCCATTTCTTGTCGTACATGGTCACAAGATTGCGCCCCATCTCCTTGGAGCGGTATAGCGACTTGTCCGCCTTTTCGATGATGTCTATTGAGTCGAGCGAATCCTCCGGATAGGTGGCCACCCCCACGCTTACGCTGATCTTACCCAGGGGTTGGCGATCCGCACCGGGGAAAAAGGTCTCCTCCACCTCCTTGCGGATACGTTTGGCCACCATCTCCGCCTTCTCGCGGGGAGTCTCCGTGAGGATCAGGGCGAACTCTTCACCGCCCCATCTGGCCACGATATCCGTGTCCCTGGCGGAGCGTTTCAGGATGTCGGCCAGGGTGGTGAGTATGACGTTTCCCTGGACATGGCCGAAGGTGTCGTTGAAGTTTTTGAAGTGGTCCACATCCACCATCAGAACGGCCATGGTGGAGCTGTATCTCTGGCACCGGCGGACTTCCTTGTCCAGCGCCCTGGTGAAGAACCGATGGTTGTATAGCTTGGTCAGGCCGTCGGTGACAGCCATCAGCTCCGCCCTTTCCAGAAGCAACGCCTTGTCTATGGCGGCGGCGGCCTGCAACGCCAACAGGCTCAGGATGTTTATCTCTCTCGGAGTAAACTTGCGAGTCCTGAAGTCGTCCACATAGAGGATTCCCACGATCTTCCCCGTCACCTTCAGAGGCGTGGCGATGAGGGAGCGTACTCCGATATCCTTGAGTGGCCGAGTTTCAAATTCGGTCACAGCTTCGATATCCTCTATTACCGTCGGATGGTTATTGGAGAGGATATGGCCAGTGAGCCCGCCGGGACGAAGCCTCCATTCAAAACCTATCGGCAGTGCGTCCTCCTGAAAGCCGAGGCTGGCCCTTATCGTCATGGCGCTCTCCTCCTCGGTGTAGAGGGCCAGAGTCCCGGCGCTCATATCGAGAATGTTCAGGGCGGACTCCATGATCAGGTCCAGCGTCTGGCGGGTGTTGGCTGCGGATGCCAGCATGACTCCGGCGCTGTAGAGCACCTGTTGCTCGGTCAGATTGCGAGCCGTTTCCCGCTCCCGGGTTTTACTCTCCTCCAAAAGCCTCCACAGCAGCCATGTCCCCAGGGGGGGGAGCAGTTGGGCTTTCGATTTCTTGTCGTTTTCCAGATATTTCTCCACATCGGGGCTCCCGGAGACATCGATGAGAATCTCGATATCCGGCGCCTCGGCCAGGTCCCTGAAATCCTTATACAGCTCTATGCCGAGCTTTTTCGCTTCGACGATAGCGGGTCTGTTTTCGGAGCGGTGGGCGATCCCAGCGATCTTGGTCTCAGGGTTGTCCTTGAGGATTTCCATAAGAAAGCTGGCGCCTTCACCGGCGCCGATGATGCCCACACTCACCTTACCCTTCATTCCGACTCCACTAAT